>JAXDGI010000272.1:0-26048 GCA_034665145.1 Solirubrobacteraceae bacterium | reverse complement strand
TCATCAGCCGGGTGTTCTACTCCGTGAGCGCTCACACTGCAAGTGCCGTTAGGCGCTATGTCTGACAAAACCGACCGGCAAGAGGTTTGAAAACTGACCCAAACCACCAAAAGCCTCCCGCTCGGGAGCCCCGGAAACGCCCTGGGAGCCCCGGGAACGCCCGGGAATCCGCGGACACCCGGGAGCCCCGCGAGCGCGGATCGCCGGGCTAGCGGACGCGCACGTTGTGGCGCGCCAACAGGGGGATCAGGTGATCGCGCACCTGTCCGGCGCGCAGACCGGGGAGCGAAAAGCGCGCACGCCCCGAGGTGGTGTGAACCTGGATGCGCGGCGGCCGGCGCCGGAGGCTCAGCCGCCGGGGCAGCTGGACCGAGCGGACCGCGCTCCAGGGAAGCGTGCCGATTGCCTGCTGGTTGTCGAAGCGGTAGATCTGAAGGCCGGCGCCGGAGATCCGCAGCTCGAGATCGCGCTCGCCCGCGGTGAGGGATCGCACGCCATCGAGGTGCACGGCGGCCATGCGAACGGCGTCGGGTCCCGCCGGCGCCGGCGCGGGACCCGGGGCGCTCACGGGCGCCCCGACTCCAGCATGACGGCGACGGCGCGCAGGAACCGGCCGGCCGCGGCACCGAACAGGATCCGGCTGTCGGCGGCCAGGGTCAGAGTCAGGGTGTGGCCGGCCCGCACGGCTCCGTCGCGAACGACGGGGGCCGGGCGGACCGCTCCGGCGGTGATGGCCGCCGCCTGCGGCGGGGTGATCAGCGCGCCGCCGTGATGAGCGCCCTGCGGCCCGAGGTCGGTGAGCGTGAAGGTCGCCCCGGCCAGCGCGGCCGCGGTCAGCTCACCGGCCGCGGCCAGCGCGCTCAGCCGGGCCAGCTCGGTGTCGAGTGCGGCCAGGCTGCGGGTGTCGGCGTCGAGCACGGTGGGGGCGAGGTAGAAATCCTCGGTGGGCACCGTCACGGCCACGTTGACCCGGGAATGAAGCTCGAAATGGCCATCGCGGTAGGCGCCGTTGGCCCGCGGATGCTCGCGCAGCGCGGCGGCGCAGGCGCGAACGAGCACGGCGGTGAGCGAACAGCCCTCGGCCTCGGCCAGGGCCAGGGCCGGCCCCGCATCGATGACCATGCCTAGCTCGAGATCGGGCACGGTGGCCCGGGTCTCGGCGCTGCGGCGGCCAGCGGCGCGCTCGGCGCGGGTGGGCTCGCGAATGCTCGAGACCCCCTTGAGCCCCGGCTCGGGGCCACCGGGGGTGACGCCGCCTGGCTCCCACTCGCTCACAGCGGCCAGTCCTCGGTGCCGTCGGCGCCGTCCCAGCGGCGGATGAACTCCTCGGCCTCGAGCCCGACGAGGTCGCGGCGCAGCTGCTTGAGCAGGCGTGAGGCTTGCTTGACGGGCAGATCCCAGTACAGGACGATCTCCTCGTCGGCGACCGAGACGACCTCGATGCGATCCAGCCGGCCGCGCTCAGCCAGGAAGGCCGGCTCGCGTCCCTCGCGGGAAACGATCAGGCGGTAGGCGCGGTTGGCCTTCACGGGCGCCCCGCCGCCGGGTCGAGCCGATCACTCGTCACGGGCTGCGCACCATCCGGCCAAGCCCGTCGCAGGCCGCCTCGAGGCAGCCGGGCCCGGTGAACACCTCGGCGCCGACCGCGATGGCGGGCAGCGCGTCGACTCCGGCCGCGCGTGCGCGCTGGCCGGCGCTGACCAGACCCGAGGTGACGGAACGCAGACCGATCCCCTTGAGCAGCGCGGTCGGGTGCATCTCGCAGGCGGCGGCGGCGATCAGCACCGTGCCCTCGTCGGCGAGATCGCGCCCGCCGGCGAACGCTTGGCGGAAGGCGGCGAGCGAGAAGGCCACGGCCCGGCCGATGTGCTTGGCGTAGGTGGCGGCGAGCACGGCCAGCTCGGTGTCCGGGGGCCAGACGGCGGGCCAGCGCAGCGGCTGCAGACCCTGCTCGGCCGTCCGCTCGCGCAGGGTCGCGGCCTCACCGGGACAGGCGCGGAGACCGAGGGCGCGGCCCAGCACCGGCTCCCACTCCGGTACGACCGGCATCTCGGACATCACCCGCTCGCCGACCAGATAACACTCGGGATCGCCGAGGTCGTAGTAGAAGACGGGCTGTTCAGGCGCCATCAGAGCGCTCCGGTCCAGGCCGGCCGGTCAGCCGTGGATCAGCCAGCCGTCGGCGGCGCGGGCGGCTTCCATCACGGCTTCGGACATGGTCGGGTGTCCATGGACCAGGTGGGCGATCTCCGGGTAACCGCCCTCGAGCGCCTTGGCGTTAACCAGCTCCTGGATCAGCTCGGTCGCCTTGGCCCCGATGATGTGGCCGCCGAGCAGCTCGCCGTAGCGCTTCTCGCCCACGATCTTGACCAGCCCGGTGCGGTCGCCGTAGACGGTGCCGGCACCGACCGCGCCGTACTGGACCTTGCCCACGACGACGTCGTGGCCCTGCTCGCGGGCCTGAGCTTCGGTGAGGCCGAAGCTGGCCACGTTGGGGGTGCAGAAGGTCGCCCGCGGCACGTCGATGTACTCGATCGGATGCGTCTGCATCCCGGCGGCGTCCTCGACGGCGATCACACCCTCGTCGGAGGCCTTATGGGCGAGGGCCGGCCCGGCGGTGAGGTCGCCGATGGCGTAGATGCCGTCGGCGCTGGTCCGCATCGCCCCGTCGACCTCGATCAGCCCGGTCTCGGCGACCTTCACGCCAGCCGCCTCCAAGCCGAGTCCATCGACGTCAGGGCCGCGACCGGCGGCGATGACCAGCCATTCGGCCTCCCCAGACTCCTCCCCGTAGGTGAAGGTGACCGACTTCTCGCCGGACTGGATGTCGGTGACCAGGGTGCCGGTGTGAACCGTGATCCCCTGCTTTTTGAAACCCCGCTCGGCCAGCTTGGAGATATCGGCGTCTTCGGTGGGCAGCACACGCTCGAGCGCCTCCAACAGGATGACCTGCGAGCCCAGCCGGGCGTAGGCCGAGGCAATCTCCACGCCAGAGGCGCCGGCGCCAACCACGGCCAGGGTGGCGGGCAGCGCGTCAAGGGCCCAGGCCTCCTCGGTCCCGATCACCCGGCCACCGAATTCGGCGCCGGGGATGGGACGCTTGACCGATCCGGTGGCCAGCACGATCTTCGCGGCCGCGATCGTCTGCTCGCCGACGGTGACCGTGCCCCCGCCGTCCAGGCGGCCGAAGCCCTCGATCACGTCAACCTTGTTCTTCTTGAGCAGCCCGGCCACGCCCCCGGTCAGCGTGGTGATGACCTTCGTGCGCCGTGCGGTGACGCCCTCGTAGTCGATCTCCGGCTCGGCGACCTTGATGCCGAACTCATCGGCGTCGCGGATCTCCGAGACGATGTCGGCGACGCGCAGGACGGCCTTGGCCGGGATGCAGGCGTAGTTCAGGCAGCGCCCCCCGACCCGATCCGTTTCCACCACGGCCGTCTTCATGCCCAGCTGGGCAGCGCGGATCGCTGCGACGTAGCCGCCCGGCCCGGAGCCGATGACGACGAGATCGTACGAGGACTCAGCCATGGCGACGAATCTATTACAGAGCGCCCAGCGGCCGCCGTCAGCGACCCGGATAGCGCGGCATCTGTATCCGGCTGAGGACCCGCACGAGCTTGAAGAAGAGGTAGCCCGCGCCGCTCACGATGACGAGCGCCACGACCACCCCGAGCACGTTGCTGGCCTCGATGAGCAGCAGCGAGAACAGCGTGGCCACGATCGCCAGCAACGCCATGAAGCCGAGCACCGCGCCGTACCACAGCCGCCACATCCCCACGGCGCAGACGATCAGCAGCAGGCTGAGCAGCACCGTTCCGCCCGCCGCCGGGGACTTACCGTGGATCTTGAGCCCGGCGGCGAAGGCGACCAGCTGACCGGCGCCGACGAGCAGGGCGATGATCGCGCCGGCCACGATCGCCCCGGGCCGCTCCTTTGGGCCGATCGGAGTCAGGCCCGCCCGCACGTCGGCGTCGCGTCGCTGGGAGCGGGTCATCGGCCGCTCGACCCGCCAGCCGCCGATTGAGTCCGGGGACTCCTCCGGGGCAGACTCCGGGGCGGGCTCGCTCGCGGCCGGGGCCGGGCGTGCCGCCGCCGGGCTCCCGGCCGAGCTCGGCTTGCGGCGCTGGCCACGCTTGCGGCTGCGCTGGTTACGCGGCATGGGCATCCGTCCTCGGGTCGCTCAGCGTCGCGCGCAGCTCACGGGCCGTGGCCTGAGGGTCGCGGGCCTGGCTCAGGGCTCGGACCACCGCCACACGTCGGGCCCCGGCCTCGCGCACAGCGGCCACCGTGCCGGGGTCGACGCCCCCAATGGCAAAGAAGGGCACCGAGCTGTGCACGGCGGCGTGGCGGACGAGATCGAGGCCGACGGCGGGGCGCCCGGGCTTTGTCGGCGTGGCGTGGACAGGACCGACGCCGATGTAGTCGATACCTGCCTGGTTGGCGGCATCGACCTGGGCCGCCGTGTGCGTGGAAAGACCGACGAGGCGCTCGGGGCCCACCGCGGCCCGCGCTGCCGCCACCGATATGTCGTCCTGGCCAACGTGGACACCGTCGGCGCCCACGGCGACGGCGAGGTCTGGGCGATCGTTGATGATGAGCAACGCGCCATGCTCGTCGCAGACCGCGCGGAAGCGACGGGCAGCGGTGAGGATCTCCTCATCGCTGCCGTGCTTGATCCGCAGCTGGACGATGTCCACACCGCCGGCCAGCGCATCGTGCAGCAGCGAATCGGGCTGCGCAGCGCAGACAAAGTACAGACGGGCGCCGGCGAGCCGCTGCTGACGATTGCTCACGGTCATCAGTCTGCCATGGCCCGGGCGACACGCCTCGAGCGCACTTGTGTTCGTCGTACTAGCATTTTCTTTACGGGAGCCCCACCGCAGGGCTGAGAGGGCGGACGCAGGCACGAGGGTCCGCTGACCGTCAGGACCTGGCCGGGTAATGCCGGCGCAGGGAGGTTTTATGTCTGAGCGCAACCCAGCAGCCGTGGATGTCGCCGTAATCGGCGGCGGGGTGATCGGCCTCGCCATCGCCTGGCGGGCGCAGGCGCACGGTCTGCGCACGGTCGTGCTCGAACGCGGCGAGGCCGGTCAGGGGACCTCGCGGGTGGCGGCCGGGATGCTGGCTCCGATCTCCGAGGCGACACCGGCCGAGGAGCCGCTGCTCGAGCTCGGCCTGCGCAGTGCGCAGCTGTATCCAGAGCTCGTCCACGAGCTCGATCTGCCCGGCTACCGCACATGCGGCACGTTGCTCGTGGCCCGCGACGGCGACGAGGCCGAGGCGCTCGAGCGCGAGCTGGCACTCCGCGAGCGCTACGGCCTCGAGGTGGAGCGCCTGCGCCCCAGCGCCGCCCGGCGACTCGAGCCGGGACTGGCGCCCGCCGTTCGGCTGGCCCTGTCCATCCCCGGCGATCACGCGATCGATCCCCGCCAGCTCACCGCCGCACTGGCGGCGGCGCTGCGCGCGGCCGGCGGCCGGCTCCGGGAGGGCGCCGCCGTGGCCGCTGTCGACATCCGCGACGGGGTGGTGACGGGGATCCGGCTGGCCGGCGGCGAGGTCGTCCCTGCGCGGGCGGTGGTGATCGCCGCCGGAGCCTGGTCAGACCAGCTGGAGGGACTGCCTCCGCTCGAGCGTCCCGCTCTGCGGCCGGTCAAGGGCCAGATCCTGCGCCTGCACGATCCCGCCGGGCCCGGCCTGCTGACGCGGGTCGTGCGGATGGGCGCCAGCTACATCGTCCCCCGCGGCGACGGCCGCTATGTGATCGGCGCCACGAGCGAAGAGCGCGGCTTTGACACGACCGTCACCGCTGGAGCTGCCTTCGCCCTCCTGCGCGAAGCCAGCGAGCTTGTTCCCGGCATCTCCGAGCTCGTGCTCGACGAGTTCTCCGCCGGTCTGCGGCCGGGCACCGCCGACAACCTCCCGGTCATCGGCCCAAGCGCGACTCCGGGCCTGCACTGGGCCACCGGCCACGGCCGGGGCGGAGTCCTGCTCGCCCCGGTGACGGCCGAGATCATTCTCGCCGGGCTCCTCGGAGACCGAGTGGCCCCGGGGCGGTCGCCGTTCTCACCGGCGCGCTTCGGCGGCGCTGCGGTCGGGAGCGCGGCATGATCGTCACCGTGAACGGAGAGCGTCACGAGCTCGAGCCGGGGGCAACCGTGGCCAGCGTCGTCGACCTGCTTGATGTCGGCGCGGACGCGCGCGGCGTTGCCGTGGCCCTGGACGGGGAGGTGGTGACCCGGTCACGGTGGTCGCAGACCAAGGTGGACGAGGGAGCGCTGGTGGAGATCGTCGCGGCGATCCAGGGGGGATGACCGTGGTGGCGGACACGCTGCGCATCGCCGACCGCGAACTACAGTCGCGGCTCATCCTCGGCTCCGGCGGCTTTGCCAACCACGAGATCCTGGCTCGCGCCTGCCGGGAATCCGAGGCCGAGCTGTGCACGGTCGCCCTGCGGCGGCTGGACCCGAGTGCCCGGGGCTCGATCCTCGACGTCCTCACCGATTGCGGGCTTGAGGTCCTGCCCAACACGGCCGGCTGCTTTACCGCGCGCGACGCGGTGCGGACCGCCCAGCTGGCCCGGGAGGCGTTTGCCACCGACTGGATCAAGCTCGAGGTGATCGGAGACGACCGCACGCTGCTCCCCGATGCGGTCGAGCTGGTCGCCGCGGCCGAGGAGCTGGTCGACGCGGGGTTCACGGTGCTCCCCTACACGACCGACGACCCGGTCCTGGCCCGGCGCCTGGAGGACGTGGGCTGCGCCGCGGTGATGCCGCTCGGCTCGCCAATCGGCAGCGGCATGGGAATCCGCAACGCCTACAACATCGGTCTGATCGTCGAGCAGGCCCGCGTGCCGGTGATTCTCGATGCGGGCGTGGGCACGGCGTCGGACGCCGCCCTGGCCATGGAGCTCGGCTGCGATGCCGTCCTGTGCGCCAGCGCGATTTCTCGCGCGCACGATCCGGTGGCGATGGCGCGAGCCATCCGCCTTGGCGTCCTGGGTGGGCGGCTGGCTCACGGCGCGGGCCGCATCCCGCGCCGCCGCTACGCGCGCGCCTCGACGCCGGAGGCCGGCCGGCCCGAGTTCGAGGCCGAGCTGAGCCCCGACCGGCCGTGACCGCCGACGAGCTGATCGACGGCTGGCAGGCGGCCTGGTCAGGACGCGATCCGACCGCGTTTGCCGACGTGTGTGCAGCCGGCATCCAGTACGAGGATCCGCTCACCGACCAGCCGCTGGCTGGCCTTGACTCACTGCGTGCGCATGCCCAGCGGTTGTGGACGGGCTTCCCGGACGCCCGTCTGGAGCGCACCGGCGAGCGCCTGTGCGACGGCACGTTCGTGGCCGCACCGTGCAAGCTGCTGGGTACCCACCGCGAACCTATCGAGGGGTTGCCGGCCACCAACCGGTTCGTCGTCGTGCACTGTGTCTTCTACTGCGAGCTCGAGCGCGAGCTGTTGTTTCGCGTGCGCGGCTTCTATGACGTCTACGACGCCGGCGCCCAGCTCGGTGTCCTGCCCGCCCGCGGCACCCTGGGCAGTCGAGCGCTGCTCATGCTGCGCGGGTTCGGCCTGCGCTCAGCCCGGGGCTGAGGCCAGATCGCGAGGTTCGGCCCGCGCTCAGCCCGCGGCTGAGTGCTGATCGGGGTCGGGAGGCATCGCCCCGGCTGGGCTCCGATGATTCAGGGTGAGCGCGAGGGGTGGGTTGCCGCGGACCGCCCCGCCCGCCAGCACGTCGAGATCTGACGCCGGCTCGAGATCGGGGGTGGCCCAGATGGCGTCCTCGCCACCGTGAGCGACCTCGGTCAACGCCCCATTGCCGGGCGCCACGTGTGGGCCGGCCAGCAGGAGCGCCTCGCCTCCCGTCGCAGCCCACAGGCCGGGCGGAACCATCGGCGCAGGGGAGCCGGCCGTCAGGCTGCCGATCCAGATTCCACAGGCCAGACGGGCGGCGTGAACCTGGGCGCGCCGAGCCTGGCGCGCGTCAGCCGGCCACTCGGACACGACGCGGTCGCGTCGAGCCAGGACCGCGTCGACCTCGCCGGTCAAAGCGAATGGCGAAACCGGTCCCCAGCTGAGCATGCGCGGTTGCCGCGCGCGGTCGTGGCGAGCGGCCGGGGCATAGCGAAACTCGGCGTCCAGCGCGGTGGCCACCGGCAGCGCCCAGCGGGCCGGGAGCCGGCGCAGCACCGACACGTCCCAGTCCCACCCGGCCAGCACGGCGGCCAGCTCCTGCCATCGGGCGTTGCCGGGCTCCAGATTCCAGCTGAGGACACGCAGCCGCAGCACTGCCTCGGGAACGTACACTGCTGCGCTTGCCGCGCCATTTTCTCACCGGAGCCGAGCTCAGCCCCCGCGAGTTGGACGCGCTGCTGACGCGAGCCTCCGCGCTCAAGGCCGAGCCGCTGTCCTCGCGCGCGCTGGCCGGCCGCACCGTCGCCCTCATCTTCCAAGCCGCGTCCACGCGCACACGCGTCTCGTTCGAGGCGGGCGTGTTCGAGCTCGGTGGCCACCCGATGGTCCTGCGCTCCGACGAGTTGCAGCTCAGCCGCGGCGAGTCGGTCCGTGACACCGCCTACGTGCTCTCGCGCCACGCGGCCGCCGTCGGTCTCCGCACCGGCCCGCACGCACTGGTCGTCGAGCTGGCTGAGCACGCCTCGGTACCCGTCATCAACATGCTCACCGCTGAGCATCACCCCTGCCAGGCGCTGGCCGATCTCCTCACACTGCGCGAGACGTTTGGCACGCTCGACGGCCTCACGCTGGCCTATGTCGGAGACGGCAACAACGTCGCCCGTTCGCTGGCTATCGTCGGGGCGCTGGCCGGGGTCAAAGTGCGCGTCGCCTCGCCGCCCGGCTACCAGCTCGAGCCGGTGGCCGACGCGATGCTGACCGACGATCCGCGCGAGGCGGTGGCGGGCGCTGACGCGGTGTACACCGACGTGTGGGTCAGCATGAGCGACGACCCCGAGACGGCGGCCGCTCGCCGCGAGGCGCTGGCCGCCTACCGCATCGACGACGCGCTCATGGACCGGGCGGCTCCGCGGGCCATCGCCCTGCACTGCCTGCCCGCCCATCCCGATGAGGAGATCACCGAGTCGGTTCTCTACGGAGAGCGCCAGCGCATCTGGGACCAGGCTGAGAACCGTCGCCACGCGCAGAAGGCGCTGCTCGAGTTGGTCGTGGCGGCCTGAACTCGGTTCGCGGTGTGAGGTTGGCAGTGAGGAAAACGGGAAAAGATCGCGGGCACAGCCGCGATGCGTGACGCCTCGGCCGACCGCTTCGGATAGGCTCGCCGCCAGCGTCACGACAACAGGAGCCCACAAGCATGCCCGCCGCGAAACGCTCGTCTTCATCCACCGCCAAATCTTCGTCGTCCAAGCCAGCTGCCAAGCGCACGTCCGCTGCCGCCAAGAGTGGCACCAAGGCGACCGCGACGAGCACGCGCAAGGCTGCCTCCCGGACCTCGACGCAGGCCAAGTCCGGGGCGACCAAGACCAGTCGCTCGGCTGCCTCCGGCGCCTCCAGCACACGCCGGTCAGCCAAGACCACCGGACGCGCCGCGGCCAGCACCGCCAAGACGGCCGGTCGGGCCGCCGCTGATTCCGCCAAGTCGGCGCGGTCCGGGGCCAAGGCCACGGCCAGCGCAGCGAAGTCAGGCGCGAAGTCGGCGGGCACGACGGCCCGGGGGAGCGCCACCCGAACGCGCAAGGCCAGCGGTGGCTCGGAGAGCCTCTCCTCTGTGGCCGAGCAGCTCACGCGGGGTCTGATCAATCCGCGCGATGTGATCATGCTCACGCGTGACCGCATTCAAGAAACGCTGGATGAGGCCGCCTCCCGCGGGCGGGTCACTCGCAAGGACGCCAACGATCTCGTCAGCGAGCTGGTCCGTCGCGGCCGCGCCGAGGGCAGCGACCTGCTTTCGAACCTGGAGGGGATCGCCGGCCGTAGCCGCGAGCAGATTACGACGGCGACGCAGCGCGCGCGCAAGGCGGATTCGGTCGACCGCATCGTGCGCGCCGGTGACCGCGCGCGGCGCACGGTTGGGGTCGGGCCGTCGTTTCCGATCCTCGGCTACGACGACCTCAACGCCAGCCAGATCCAGAGCCGGCTGGGCGAGTTGAGCAAGCCGGAGCTGCGCAAGGTCCTCACCTACGAGCGCAATCACGCCGCCCGCAAGTCGGTGGTCGGCCGGCTGGAAAAGGCCATCGGCTGAGCACCCCCTTCGCGCCGGCCACCCGGCTGGCGCGGCCCGGCTGCTTTCCTAGTCGGCGTGAGCGCCCCTGAAACCACGCCGGCCCGGCCGCAGCGCGGCGATGAGCTCGAGCTGACGATCGACAGCCTGGCCTTCGGCGGCGCGGGCGTCGCGCGCCGCGACGGCTACGTCGTGTTTGTCACCGGCGCCGTGGCGGGCGATCGGGTGCGGGCGGTGATCGGCAAACGCAAGCGCACCTACGCCGAGGCGCGGGCAGTGGAGATCCTGACCCCGAGCCCGGACCGGGTGCCACCGGTGGCCGATCATCCCGGCGCGCCGTGGCAGGTGCTGCCCTACGAGCGCCAGCTCGAGATCAAGTACGCGCAGGTCGACGAGGCCCTGCGCCGGATCGGCAAGCTCGAGGGTTACGAGCTCGAGCCGATCGTCCCCGCCAAGCAGCAGTGGCGCTACCGCAACAAGCTCGAGTACTCGTTCGGCACCGACCCCGACTCCGGTGCCCTGGTCTGCGGCTTTCACGCCCCGGGCCGCTGGAACGAGATCGTGCCCATGACCGATTGCAAGCTCGCCTCCGAGCCAGCCAATGAGGCGCGCGAGAGGATCGTCGGTTGGTGTCGCCAGCAGGAGCTGAGCGCCTATGACCGCCGCAGCGGGGAGGGCTTTCTGCGCAACCTCGTCGTCCGTGAGGGACGGCGTACGGGCGCCATTCAGGCGCGCCTGGTCACCTCGCCGGGCCGCCTCGACCGTGACTCCCTGGCCGCGGCGGCGACCGGCCTCGACGGCATGCTGTGGACCCGGCAGGACAGTCTCGGCGAGACGACTCACGGCGGCGAGACCGAGCTTCTGGCCGGCACCGAACGCTTTGACGAGGTCCTCAACGGGATGCGCTTCAGCGTCTCCGCCGAGGCGTTCTTTCAGACCAACACCGAGATGGCCGAGGAGCTCTACGAGCTGGCCATCGACTACGCCGCGCCCCGCGGGTTCGAGCGCGTCTATGACCTGTACTGCGGGATCGGCACGATCGCCCTCTCGATCGCTCCGCGTGTGGCCGAGGTGTGGGGGCTGGAGCTGGTCCCGGAGGCGATCGCCGATGCCATCGCCGGCGCCCGTACCAACGAGATCGACAACGTCCACTTCTTTGCCGGCGATGTGCGCCTCGCTCTGCGCGAGCTGACCGAGAAGGCCGGACGCCCCGATGTGCTCGTGGTTGATCCGCCCCGGGCCGGGCTCTCGCAGAAGGTGGTGCGGCGCATCATCGAGACCGGCCCCAAGAAGATCGTCTACGTGTCCTGCAACCCGACCACGCTGGCTCCCAATGCCGCCCAGCTGGTCGAGGCCGGCTTTGCCCTGCGCCGGGTGCGCCCGGTGGACATGTTCCCCCAGACGCCGCACATCGAGTGCGTGGCCGAGCTCGTCCGGGCCTGAGCTCCCGCCGCGGGCCACTTCAAGAGAAAAAGCGACCGTGGCGGGCGCGTTTTCTCTTCGAGTCACCCGGGACTGGTGACCGCTAGGGTCCCCGGCATGCGTGCCGTCACCATTCGCGACAACCAGCTGAGCGTCGAGGATCACCCCGACCCCACCCCCGGCCACGGCGAAGTGTTGGTCCGGGTCAGGGCGACGGGCCTCAACGGCGCCGACATGATGCAGCTCAAGGGCCACTATCCGGCGCCGCCCGGAGCCCCCCAGGACATCCCGGGGCTGGAGCTGGCCGGCGAGGTCGCCGCCCTCGGCCCCGGGGCGGAGCGATTCTCCACCGGTGACCGGGTGATGGGCATCGTCGCCGGCGGCGGTCAGGCTGAGCTGGCCTTGGTCCACGAGCGCGTGCTCGTCCCGGTGCCCGAGGGGCTGCCCTGGGAGCAGGCGGGGGGCGTTCCCGAGGTCTTCACCACCGCGCACGACGCGGTCTTCACCCAGGCCGGCCTGCAGCCCGGCGAGCGTCTGCTCGTGCATGGCGCCGCCGGTGGCGTGGGCACCGCCGCGGTGCAGCTCGGCCGGGCCGCCGGAGCCCGGGTGACGGCGACCGTGCGCAATTCAGAGCTGCGCGACGGCGTGGCCGCGCTCGGCGCCGACGTGGTCAATCCCTCCGAATTCGTCGATCAGGGCCCCTACGACGTAATTCTCGAACTGGTCGGCGCGGTCAACCTCAACGACAACCTCATGTCGCTGGAAACGGGCGGGCGGATCACGGTGATCGGCATGGGCGCCGGGGCCAGGGGCGAGATCAATCTCGGGCTGCTGCTCATGAAGCGGGGCCGGATTCACGGCTCGACCCTCCGGTCCCGGCCGCTGGAGGGCAAGGCGCTTGCCGCCCGCGGACTCGAGCGCAGCGTCCTGCCGCTGCTGGCCGCGGGCACGGTGGAGGTTCCGGTCGCCGCGACCTTCCCTCTCGAGGAAGCGACCGCCGCCTACGAGCGCTTTCAGGCCGGCGGCAAGCTGGGCAAGATCGTCCTTTTGACCTAGTACGGCGGGAGATCCGCCCACCACTGACCGAGGACCCGGAAGGCGCCCCAGAACTCACGTTTGGCCCGTTCCTCATCGAGCGACTCGTCGATGTTGGGGGTGTAGAGCGCCTGGGCGGACGGGGTGAAGGTCTGCAGCTGGCCGAGCCGGGGCTCGAGCTTGGCGGCCAGCGGCACGTCGAGGTCGTTGATGACCGACAGCGCGTCCGGGCCCATGACCACCAGGAGCTTGGGCGCCACGATGGCCAGTTCCTCGAGCAGGCGGCCCACGCAGGCGGGGTCGGCGAGGTCGGTGTCGGGCACCGGGCACTTGACGCACAGGGTCCCGTAGACGGCCAGCGGGTCGATGTCCAGCCGCTTGAGGGACTTCATCAGAGCGTTGCCGCTGCGCCCGTAGAAGGCCACACCCTCCTCGACCTCGGAAGGTCGCGCGGAGTGCTTGACCATGAAGATGTCGGCCTGGGGATGGCCCGACCCGAGCACCGGCATGAGCTGTCCGCGCGGGCAATGCGAGCAGTCGGCCAGCCGCCGGGCAAAGGTGTTCAGTTCGCGGATCGCCCGTTCGAGGTACTTCTCGCGGATCTCGTCATCGGTGGCCGGCATGCCCCTCGGATTGGACGGCGAGCGTGCTTGTCCTTGCCACTGCATCAGGACTTGCGGCCGGTGGCCCTCCGGACCCGGCGTTCCCGGGACGCCTTGCGGGCTCCTCCGGGCATCGCCTTGGTCTGCAGAAATTTGAGCGCCTGCACGTAGAGCAGGCTGGCCGGATTGCGGATGATGTCGGCGTCGCGCAGTGACTGCAAAAACTCCTGAGGCCCGTCGAAATCGCGCATCCGGATGCGCACTGAGCCCAGCCCCTGGGGGACGTGGGCGTCGGAACCGGCCCCGGCCGGGATGCGGTACTTGGCGGCGAAGCGGACGGCCTCCTCGTTGAACTCGGCGATGGCGATGCGGGGGTTGAAGACCTCGATTGCGTCGACGTCGCCGAGGACCGGGAGCAGGTGCTCGTAATCGGGCACCGAGTGCATGCGGTCAAACGGATGCGGGACGTAGACCAGGCCGCCCTGGCCCTTGATCTCGGCGATCGTCTCGGCCAGGGTCAGCCCGCGCGGGATCTTCTCCTGGATGAACAGTCCGATCACCTCGCCCTGGCCGGCCGTCTTGACCTCCTCGCCCACGATCACCCTGAAGCCGTCGGCCTTGGCCTGCGCCTCGAGGGCGCCGGAGATCTCGTTGTGGTCGGTGATGGCCACCGCCCCCAGCCCCCGAGCGCGGGCCTCGGCCAAAAGCACCTCGACGGGCGTCGCGCAGTCGTAGGAGTGATCGGTGTGCATGTGCAGATCAACATCGATGAGCGAGCGCGAGGCCAGCCGCCGGCGCAGGTGTCCGTTGCCGCTGTCGCCATGGCGGCGGCTGACCAGGTCGCGGTAGACCGCCTCGAGCTCATCGGCGACCCGCGCGAACTCCAGGGCGCTGCCGTGGGCACGGACCTGCGCGGCCCGGGCGGCGAGCAGACCGGGGTCGTCGAGCAGGCGCGTCAGGTGGGCGGCCAGAGTCTCCACTTCGCCGGGCTCGAACATGAAGCCGAGCTGTCCTTCGGCCAAAATCTCTTCGTAGACGGGCAGGCGCGAGGCGACCGGCACCGCTCCGGCGCCGAGCGCGTTGATGAGCGTTCCCGGCATGGCCCGATCACCGTCGGAGGCCATCACGACGACATCGGCGCGGGCCAGCGCTTCGTCTTGTGAGCACTGGCCGGTGTCGAGGAAGGTGACCCGGTCATGGAGGCGGCCCAGGGTGGCCGGAGGGGCGGCGGGGCGGCTTGTCCACACGGTGGCGTGCCAGGCCGCCTCGGCGGGGAGCAACCGCAGGGCTCGCAAGAAGCCGCGCAGGGCGGATCGTTCCTCGGTGGCGATGAGCACGAACTCGGGCGGGGCTCCCGGGGCCCGGGCGGCTGCGATGTCGGCCCCGGGCACGATCACCCGGTAGTCGCCGGGAAAGAAGCCCTGCAGAAGTCGGCGGGTGGCCTCGTAGCTGGCCGTGCGGGCGTCGAGTCGGCCGAAGAGCAGGCGGGAGAGCGGGCGCGTGAGCTGGGTGGAGAGCAGCCGTTCGGTCGGCGCGTGGAAGCTGCCGACGTTGAGCGCCCGTGAGTGGCGCAGCGCAGCGCTCGAGGCGCTGGGGGCAAACGGCTCGTGCACGTTGACCACATCGAGCGGCAGGGTGCCGAGGGCCGATTCGATGGTCCGGGCCACATCGACGGGCAGCGAGGCCGCCCGTCGCCGCGCGGGCGAGAAGGGGAGCACCTCCCCGACCCCGAGGATGACCGGGCGGCCGTCGGCCTCATCCAGGAGCTCGAGCGGGCGGTCGCGCAGCACGCGACGGGTATCGCGGACCAGGTCCGCGGATTGCGAGGGGGCGACGATCAGCACCTGGTGGCCCCGCCCGGCCAACTCATGAGCCACGCGGGCGACGTAGTGATTGACCTCGCCCGGCACCTCCCAGGCAAACGGGGTGACCTGCGCGATGGCCAGACGCGGCGCGGCGGGCACGAGGCTCAGTCTATTCGGGTCCACCCGCCGGGGCGGCCCTCCCGGCTAGCCGCCGGCGTCAAACCAGGGGTTGTTGCGGATCGCCGGCAGCCGGGGGCGTGTGGGTCCGTCGGGCTCAACCTGCGCCACCGCGATGCGGGCGACGGTGCGCAGCCAGTGGGCGGTGCCCGGATCAAGGCCCGCGTCGTAGTGGCTGGAAATCGGGTCGCGCCCGGTCAACACGTCATAGAAGACGGCGGCGGCCAGGTAGGTGCCCAGCGGACTCGGGTGGACGTTATCGGCCTGCCACAGGTCCGCAGACGGGTCAAGGCGGAGGGCCTCAGACCAGGCGTAGCCGACGGGGGCCAGCTCGGCGCGCAGGGCTGTGCGCAGTGTCAGCGCCGCCTGCTGGGCGCGCGCCTGCATCAGCGGGTAGCTATCGGACGGGGAGAGGGCGATGTTTCCGTTCCGGTAGCCCCAGGTCTCGTAGACGACCGGCCGCGCGCGACTCATGCCGATCAGATCATCGAGCTGGCGCGCCGCCGGGACCGAGTACATCGAGGCGTAGCCGGACTTGTCGGTCACGTGGCTGTCCTCCTGCAATACGACGGCGTTCCAGCGGTGGCCGGTCAGCAGTCGCCAGAGGGTGGCGCTCGCCGCGGCTTGATAGAGCCATGCGCCTCCGGGGGCGTACTCGTAGTCGTAGATCGGAGTCGCTCCGGGATCGTGGGCGGCGAACTCCTGGACCATGCTCGGCAGCGAGTTGACATAGGTGAGGCTGTTGCCGATGAACAGCACCCGGAGGCCGGGGCGCCGGCTGGCGATGTCGCGCATGTCACCGCTGGTCGGATTGACCGGCGCCACGGCACCGCTGCGGCCGACACCGACGACCGAGATCAGCACGACGAGCACCGTGACGGCCGTCAGTGCGCCCACGGCCGTCAGGCGCAGGGCGACGAGGCGGCGACGGGCCCAGGGCGAGGATTGAGGGGCAAAGGCCACGCCATTACATCGGCGCGGTCCTCCGCTCGCTCAAATATCTGTGCGTCGGCGGCGGCCGGCCGCTGACGCGGTCAGGATGTCGCGGTGGTCTCCGCGACCGGGGTGGCCTTGGACAGGTCCTTGCGCTGGTACTGCGCGATGAATGCCTCAGTCAGCTCCTGGGCCTCGTCATCGGGGCGCTGGTGCATGGGCGACTTCATCAGGTACGAGCTCGGCCCGTCGAGCTGTCCGGCCAGCCCGTTGTTCATGGCCAGCTTGCAGCAGCGCACCGCGTCGATGACGATGCCGGCGGAGTTCGGGCTGTCCCACACCTCGAGCTTGAGCTCGGCGGTCAGGGGCACGTCTCCGAAGGCTTGGCCCTCGAGGCGAATGTGAGCCCACTTGCGGTCGGTCAGCCACGGCACGTAGTCCGAGGGACCGACGTGGACATCCTCCTTGGGCAGCTCGTGGCCCATGATCGAGGTCACCGCATTGGTCTTGGAGATCTTCTTGGACTCCAGCCGCTCGCGCTCGAGCATGTTGTAGAAGTCCATGTTGCCGCCCACGTTGAGCTGCGAGGTGCGCAGCAGCTTGACGCCGCGATCATGGAACAGGCGGGCCAGCTGGCGGTGGACGATGGTCGCCCCGACCTGGGACTTGATGTCGTCGCCGACAATCGGCAGCCCGGCCTTCTTGAAGCGGTTGTTCCAGTAGTCCTCGCGGGCGATGAATACCGGGATGCAGTTCACAAAGCCGCAGCCGGCCTCGAGGACCTGCTCCACGTACCACTTGGTGGCCTGCTCGGAGCCGACCGGAAGGTAGGAGACGACGACGTCGGTGCGCGTCTGCTTGAGGACCTCGACGATGTCGACCGTCGGTCCGGGCGCCTTGGTGATCTTCTCGGACAGGTACTTGCCCAGACCATCGTGGGTCATGCCGCGCATCACCTCGACGCCGAGCTCGGGCACCTCGGTGTCGAACTTGAGCGTGTTGTTCTGCCCGGCGAAGATCGCCTGTGACAACTCCTTGCCCACCTTGTCGGCATCGATGTCGAAGGCGGCGCTGAACTCGATGTCGCGCACGTGGTAGCCACCGAGGTCGACATGCATCAGGCCCGGGACCTGGGCGTCGGGGTCGGCGTCCTTGTAGTAGTGGACGCCCTGGACGAAGGAGCTCGCGCAGTTGCCGACGCCGATGATGGCGACGCGAACCTTGTCGTGCTGATGGCGCGCGGACCCGTTCGTGGAACCGTTGGTGCTCACTTTGGAAACCCTTCTCGAAAATTGGACCGACACCGTCTAAACCAGGCGGCGCGGCGACGCTCATAGTTATCCCGCGATGGGGCTTTTGTTACACCTGGCTCGCGTACGGGCGGGGCGCGCGAGGCTCCGCGGAGCCCCGCCGTGCTGATTCGTTTGATGGACCGTCCGCTCGGGTGCGAGGCGCCGCGAGGCGGGGCTCCAGCGTACCCCCGCGGCCCCGTCCGCTAGCTGGCTGCGGCCTTGATGAGCTGGGTGCGGACGTAGAGGATGCGCTGGATCATGGTGATGACGGTGAGGCCGGCGAGGACGTAGACGGCCGGGGCCAGGAGGTAGAAGTGGCCGAGCGACGCTCCACGCGCGAAGACCAGGCCGGCCGACAGGATCACGACGCGCACCGGGCGCGTGGCCAGGCCGACCTTGCAGGCCACGCCGAGCGCTTCGGCGCGGGCCCGGGTGTAGGAGACCATCAGCGAGCCGAGCACGGCGATGACCACCGCAGCCACCGCGACCTGGTTGTGCTGGGAGGCGAAGTAGGCCGCGACGGCGGTCAACACGATCCCCTCCTCGAGCCGGTCCAGGGTCGAA
Source organism: Solirubrobacteraceae bacterium (assembly GCA_034665145.1). Taxonomy (GTDB): domain Bacteria; phylum Actinomycetota; class Thermoleophilia; order Solirubrobacterales; family Solirubrobacteraceae; genus Palsa-465. The sequence goes on along the minus strand of JAXDGI010000272.1, from coordinate 8,029 downwards.
TCGAGGAACGCGCCGAACGGGGTGCCCTTGCCCGACATGCGTGAGTAGCGGCCGTCGAGCGTGTCCATCACCGATCCGACGATGAAGGCGACGCCGGCCAAGAAGAACCACCGCTCAACGAGCAGCCCGGCCGCGGCCAGGTTGAGTGCGAAGCCGGTCAGCGAGATCGTGTTGGGGGTCAGGCGCGATTCGATCAGCCGCTCGCGCATCAACTCCTGTGTGGTGGGTCCCTCGCCACGGCCGCGCGGGCGGCGCGGACGGGACGGCGGGCGGGTGGGGACGGCGGGCTCGGACATGCTCACGCGATCGCCGGAGCGGGGGCCACGACGGTAAGGGTCATGCTAATGGCGAGACCGGGCACGGTGGCCCCCGGTCCCCGGTCCCCTCCGCGTCTCATCGGCCATGGCTGGCGAAGGCGGCCACGCGGTCGATCACCGACGGCTGATCGAGCCACGGCCAGTGACCGGCGTTGCCAACCCGCATCAGCTCGGCCCGGGGCAGGATGTGGACGTAGGCCTCGGCATATCCCGAGGACATCCACGGATCCTCCTCACCCCACACGACCAGGGAGGGGATGTCGAGCGTGAGCAGCGGCGCCCCGGCCGCGGCGAGTCCGGCACCGTCGATCGAGCGGTGCAGACGCAGCGTGGCCCGCTGCGTGCCCTGATCGAACTGAGCCCACACGGCGTCGATGCGCTCCTCGCTCCATGCCTCGGGGGTGACCGTTCCGGAGCGCAGGCTGCGGGCGAGCAGGCGGCGGCCCACCGAGCCCATCATCAACTCTCCGATGGCCGACTGACGCAGGCGGCGAACGGGTCGGGGCCATTCGAAGCCGGGCAGCATGGGGACCGCGTCGATGATTGTCACCCGCTGGACGTGCCGCGGATGCTCGAGCGCGTAGGCCAGGGCGATCGCGCCGCCCCAGCCGTGCCCGACGAGCGAGATCTCGGTCGTTGCCGCTGCCCGTAGAAACTGTTCCAAAAAGCGGACGTAGCCGGGCAGCGAGAAATCGAGGTTGGCGGCCTTGCTGGAGCGGCCAAAACCGGGCAGATCGGGGGCCAGTCCGCCGCTGCGCTCCAAGAACGGCACCCAGTCATCGGCGCTTGTCGGAGTGCCGTGCAGGTACACCACCGTGGCTTCGACCGGCGGGGCATGCAGGTAGAAGACCGGGGCTCCGGCAAGCTCGATGGTCTGCTCGGCGACGGCCACGCGGCCGCCGAGGATAACGTCCGCCGGCGGCGCTGCCGGGGCTGACCGCCGGGCCGGGGTGCAAGTCGCCAGAATTCGCGCCCATGAAGGCCGACACGATCGCCGGGCCGGACTGGCGCCGGCCGCGCCCAGAGAGGGTGCACCGGATCCGCGACCGGTTGCGTGTGCTCTACGGCAGGCCGAACGCCCAACCCCACGGGTATCCGATTGCCGAGCTGATCCTCACCGTGCTCTCCCAGTCAACCAACGACCGCAACCGCGACGTGGCCTACTTCGGGCTGCGCGAGCGATTTGCCGACTGGAGAGCCGTGCGCGACGCGCCCGTCGACGAGGTCGAGGAGGCCATTCGCCCCGGGGGGATCTCCAAGATCAAGTCGGCCCGGATCAAATCGATCCTGGCCGCCATCGCGCCCGAGCCGGATGACTCGCGCGCCGCCCGTGGACTGCAAGCGCGGACGGGCGAGCAAGGCCGAGCGGGGGCCACGCGCGAGCAGCCATCGCTGCACTGGCTGTCCGAGGTGACCGTGGCCGAGGCCCAGGACTACCTCTGCTCGCTGCCCGGGGTGGGACGCAAGACGGCGGCCTGCGTGTTGCTGTTCGCGCTGGGGATGCGCGATGTGCCCGTGGACACACATGTCTCCCGGGTGGGGATGCGCCTCCACCTGCTGCGCCCGGGGGCGCCCTTTGCCGAGCTTCACGATGAGATGCTCGCCCTCACACCCCCCGGCGAGGAGCTTGAGCTGCACATCAACCTTCTGCGCCACGGCCGGCGGACCTGTCACGCCCGGCGCCCAGCGTGTGGGGAGTGCGCGCTGGCTCGCATGTGCCCGAGCGCCGGCCGCTTCTAGACCTTGACAGGGGCTAGCGGCGGTGGTAGTCCGAAGGGACCAGCGTTCACCACACTCGGACCGGGAGACGGCCATGAACGCAACACCGCTCGGCGCGAGGCCGGGCGCGGCTGAGAGTCGGCGGGGTGAGCATCCCGCGCGGGGCCACGTGACCTCCCTCGATCGGGGTGCCCGGGGGTGCGGACCGGGCACGGACGCGGGTGCATCTACCCACCACCCAGGAGGTCCGAAGTGAGCCGCAAATATGTCGACTGTCGCGACATGCCCAGCGATACCAACTGCGATCTGGCTATGTCGGGCAGTGACGAGCACCTCGTCGAGGCGGCGGCGATCCATGCCGTCACCGCCCACGGGCACGAGGACACGCCGCAGCTGCGCGAGGAGATCCGGTCGATGCTGAAGGACGAGGTCCCCACGGCCCTCGTGTAGTCGTCGATGACGCCGGCGCCCCCGGACCGGTGGGCGCCGGCGCTCCGCGAGCCGGTGTGTGGGGCGATCCTTGGGCGTCCCGCTCACGCGTCCCGCTCACCGCTCACGCGGGCGCGAGTCAACTGTAGGGGGGCGGGCGTGTCTCGTGGATCCGTTGCCGATCTGGCATCGGATCCAGGCACACCCTTGGCCAAGAACCCGGCGCCAGCGGGTTCCAGCGCGTCCGGCCCTGCTCAAGCAGTCGACTCATATCTGCTACGCTCCCACTAAGATTTTTCGACTGATCAAGGAGTAGACAACACATGGGAAAAACGATTGGAATCGACCTCGGGACGACCAACTCCTGTATGGCCGTGCTCGAGGGCGGCGAGCCGACGGTGATCGAGAACGCCGAAGGCGGCCGGACCACTCCGTCGGTGGTCGCGTTCACGAGCGGCGGTGAGCGGCTCGTCGGCACCGTGGCCAAGCGCCAGGCGGTGACCAACCCCCAGAACACGATCTTCTCGATCAAGCGCTTCATGGGCCGCAAGGAGGCCGAGGTGCGCGAGGAGGAGTCGATCGTGCCGTACAAGGTCGTGTCGGGTCCGGGCGGCGACGCCCGTGTCGAGGCGGCCGGCAACCAGTACTCGCCACCGGAGATCAGCGCGATGATCCTCGGCAAGCTCAAGGCCGACGCCGAGGCTTACCTGGGTGAGACGGTCGACAGCGCGGTCATCACGGTGCCGGCCTACTTCAACGACGATCAGCGCCAGGCGACCAAGGACGCCGGCAAGGTCGCCGGTCTGGACGTCAAGCGGATTATCAACGAGCCGACCGCGGCCTCGCTGGCCTACGGGCTGGACAAGGAGGCTGACCAGACCATCCTCATCTTCGACCTCGGCGGCGGCACCTTCGACGTGTCCGTGCTCGAGATCGGCGACGGCGTGTTCGAGGTCAAGGCGACAGCGGGTGACAACCACCTGGGCGGCGACAACTTCGACAAGGCGCTGGTCGACTGGCTGGTGGCTGAATTCAAGAAGGCGCAAGGCATCGATCTCAGTTCGGACCCGATGGCCCTGCAGCGCCTCTACGAGGCGGCGGAAAAGGCCAAGATCGAGCTCTCCACCACGCAGGAGACGCAGATCAATCTGCCCTTTATCACGGCTGACTCAAGCGGCCCCAAGCACCTCGACATGCGCCTCACCCGGGCCAAGCTCAACGAGCTCACCGCCAGCCTGCTCGACCGGACCATCGCGCCCGTCCGCCAGGCCCTGGATGACGCCAAGGAGAAGGGCGCGGCGACGATCGACCATGTCGTCCTCGTCGGCGGCATGACCCGCATGCCCGCCGTGCAGGAGAAGGTCAAGTCGCTCACCGGCAAGGAGCCCCACCGCGGGGTTAACCCCGACGAGGTCGTCGCGGTCGGCGCCGCCATTCAGGCCGGCGTGCTGGCCGGTGACGTCAAGGACGTCCTGCTCCTGGACGTGACCCCGCTGACCCTGGGCATCGAGACCAAGGGTGGCGTGATGACCAAGCTCATCGAGCGCAACACGACCATCCCGACGCGCAAGTCCGAGGTCTTCTCGACCGCGGAGGACAACCAGCCCAGCGTGGAGATCCACGTCCTTCAGGGTGAGCGTGAGATGGCCAACTACAACAAGTCCCTGGGCAAGTTCCAGCTGACCGGCATCCCGCCGGCCCCGCGGGGCATCCCCCAGATCGAGGTCGCCTTTGACATCGACGCCAACGGCATCCTCAACGTTTCGGCCAAGGATCTGGGGACGGGCAAGGAGCAGAAGATCGAGATCCGCTCCGGTTCGGGCCTGTCCGAGGACGAGATCAAGCGGATGGTCACCGACGCCGAGGCCCACGCCGAGGACGACAAGCGTCAGCGCGAGCTGGCCGAGGCCCGCAACAACGGTGAGAACGCCGCCTATCAGGCTGAGCGCCAGCTCACCGAACTGGGCGACGCGGTCGACACTTCGTCTAAGGAGCAGATCGAGGCGGCCATCAAGGATGTCCGCGAGTCGCTGACCTCCGAGGACGCGGAGGCCATCACCGCCAAGACCGACGCCCTCAACACCGCCTTCCACAAGGTCTCCGAGGCCATGTACCAGAAGGCGCAGGAGCAGTCGGCGTCCGGCGGTAACGGCGGCGCGGCTGACGGCGGTGCCGGCTCGACGAACGGCGCCCACGCCGAAGAGGACGTGGTGGACGCCGAAGTTGTTGACGAGGGCAAGTAATGAGTCGCGATCCCCAAACGGCTGATGCCCCGGAGCCTGTGACGGGCTCCGGGGACCCGTCCGCCCCGGACACCGAGAAAAAAGACCGATTCAGTTCGGGTGCGGACGGCTCACCGGAGCCTCAGCCAGGGCCTTCGGTGCCGGCTGGCGAGCCGGAGGCCCCCGTGGGCCCCGCCACCACTCCGGCCGATGAAGAGCAAGAGCCCGAGACTTCGTCCGCGGACCTCGACGTCGCGGCGTTGACCGCCAAGGCGGCCAAGGCAGAGGAGTACCTGGACCTGGCGCAGCGAACGCGGGCGGAGTTTGAGAACTACCGCAAGCGGGCCGTGCGCGAGGCCGCCGCGGCCCAGGAGCGGGGTGTCAACAAGCTCGCCCTCGAGCTGCTGCCGGCCATCGACAATCTCGACCGCGCGCTGGCCCACGCGGCCGGCACCGACAGCGAGAACGGCGACGCGTCCCTCCTGCACGGCATCAGGCACGTGCACTCCGACGTGCTGGCCGCCCTGAAGCGGGCCGGCATCGAGCCGTTCTCACCCCAGGGCGAAGCGTTCGATCCTCAGTACCACGAGGCGGTCGCGCAGCAGCCCCTCGAGGGGGCGGAGCCCGGCACCGTGGTCGAGGTGTACCAGCGCGGCTACCGGCGGGGCGAGAGCGTCCTGCGGCCGGCCCGCGTCGTGGTGGCGGGCTGAGCCGAGGAGACAGCCATGGCTGATCGACCCGACTATTACAAGGTCCTCGGGGTAGGCAAGAACGCCTCGGAGGCGGAGATCAAGAAGGCCTATCGCAAGCTGGCCCGCCAGTACCACCCGGACCGCAACGCGGGGGACAAAAGGGCCGAGGAGCGCTTCAAGGAGATCTCCCAGGCGCACGACGTCCTCTCGGACGCCGACAAGCGCAAGGCCTACGACCGTGGCGGTGGCCCCTTCGGTTTCAACATGCCCGGCGGTTTCGATCCCGGCTCGTTCAGCGGCAACGTCGGCGACATCCTGTCTGACCTGTTCGGGCGTGGCGGCGGCGGCCCCCGGGCGGGGTACGCCGGGGCCGGTGGTGTCCGCGGCGGCACCCAGCCGCGCCAGGCCCGCGGCCGTGACCTCGAGACCGAGGTCTCGCTGAGCTTCGACCAGGCCGTGAGCGGTGCCCAGGTTCCGCTGGCCGTGCCCACCTCGCAGCCGTGTCCGACCTGCCACGGCTCCGGAGCCAAGCCCGGCACCGTGCCCCGGGTGTGCCCGGTCTGCAACGGACGCGGGCTCGAGTCTCAGAGCCAGGGCATCTTCTCCATGTCGCAGGCGTGCTCAAACTGTCACGGATCGGGCACGGTGATCGACGATCCCTGCCCGACCTGTCAGGGCACCGGCGCTCAGCGCTCGATCCGCCGCATGCGCGTCAACATCCCGGCTGGCGTCAAGGACGGGAGCCGCATCCGGCTGGCCGGCAAGGGGGAGCCCGGGCTGCGCGGGGCCGATCCCGGCGACCTGTTTGTCATCACGCGGGTCAGCGAGTCACCGGTGTTCAGGCGGGTCGGCGACAACCTCGAGGTCGAGGTTCCGCTGAGCATTCCCGAGGCTCTCCAGGGGGCGGTCATCGAGGTTCCCACTCTCCACGGGGTCAAGCGTCTGCGCGTGGCCCCGGGCACCAAGCACGGCACCGTTCAGCGGCTCCGCGGTGAGGGCCCGCCACGGCTGGGGGGCAAGGGCCGCGGCGACATCCACTACCGGTTCGTGATCGACGTGCCGGCCTCGCTGTCCCCCGAGCAGTCCGAGGCGGTCGACAGGCTGTCGGCGGTCATGAACGGCAACCCGCGCTCGCGCCTGTTCCCGGGTGAGGCCGCGTCGGCGACCGCGGAAGCCCGCTGATGTCCATGCGACGCGTCCGCACCACGCGGGTAGAGGTGTCCTCGGATCGCGGCGTGTTCATGATCTCGGTCGCCGCCGAGCTGGCCGAGATGCACCCCCAGACCCTGCGGATGTACGAGCAGCGCGGCCTGATCGAGCCCAAGCGTTCACCCAAGGGCACGCGCCTGTACTCCCAGAAGGATGTCAACCGCCTGCGCCGCATCCAGGAGATGACCGCCGAGCTGGGCATGAACCTGGCCGGCGTCGAGCGCGTGTTCGAGCTCGAGGAGCAACTCGAGAGCATGTCCCGCAAGGTGTCCAACCTCGAGCGGCGCGCCCGCGAGCTGGCCGAGGAGGTGCAACGGCTGGAGAAGCTGCGCCGCGAGCTGCGGGCCGAGATCGTCCCCTATGAGCGGGGTGGGGCCCTGGTCCGCCACACGAAGATCACCCGGTTCGGCCTGACCCCGCCGTCCCGGCGTTCAGACCAGGACTGAGAGCTCCCCGGGCCCATCACGCCGCTGCGCCGCTAACCGGGGCTGTTCCCGATGCGGCCGTCTGCCGATGAGTTCAGAGAACAGCGGCCTCCAGGCCCGATCGGTGTGACGTGCGGCGACGGTCCGCGACGTTGTGCAACGATCCAGCCGGGAGTCGGGCCGGCGGGAAGCCATCGACTGGAGTTGTCAAAGGGTGTATATGCGTCACTGGGGTCAACGGTGGATCGCGCTCGCGATCGTGATCGCGGGGTTGGCCCTGCTCGGCCCGGCTGCCGCCTCGGCCCGGACCTCACGTTCCGCGCTGCAGCGGCTTGGTCTGGCCGCGTCTGACCAGGGTCTTCCCCTGGTCTTCCCGCTGCGCGCCGACGTGGCCGGGCTCGAGCGTTTCGCCGGCCAGGTCAGCACGGTGGGCTCGCCCCTCTACGGCCGTTATGAGCCGATCTCGGTGCTGGCCCGCCGCTTCGGCGCCTCGCTCGGCGATCGCCAGCGGGTCACGCAGTTCCTGCACCGAGCCGGGGCCACGCGCGTCCGGATCGACCCCACCGGTCTGTTTGCCGCCGCCACGCTGACCGTGGGGCGGGTAACGCGGATGTTCGGCGCCTCGCTGTCGCGCTTTCATACCGCCCGCTCCGGCCAGTACGTGGCTCCAACCGGCACCCCCCAGCTGCCCGCGGCGCTGCGCGGGGCGGTCACGGGGGTCGTGGGCCTGAACACCAAGCCGATCACGGCTCAGCCGGCGGGGAGGATGGCCAGCGGAGCTGCTTTCCCGCGCACCGAGAGCCGCTTCAGGACCGACCAGACGCCGTCGGGCTACCAGCACCGGACGGGCACCCCGGCCGGGTGTGCCGCCGGCCAGGCCGACCGCGGATTTACCCCGAACCAGTATCTCGACGCCTACGGCTACTCGCCGCTGCACGCGCTCGGCATCAACGGCCAGGGCGAGCGCGTGTCGCTGATCGAGATCGACGGCTTCCGCTACTCGGACGTGCGCACCT
>JAXDGI010000271.1:0-41190 GCA_034665145.1 Solirubrobacteraceae bacterium | reverse complement strand
GTCACGGGGAAGCGCGGAGAGCGAGGACACGCGCGGCGGACTGCCGCGCGGCGCTCAGGCTGAGCCGGTGGCGCGCCAGCGCGGTGGCGAGCGCCCGGCGCGCCGTGATTCCCTGAGCCGGCGTGTTCTCGCTGGGGAGCGGCGCGGCGCACAGGATCAGGTCGGCTCCGGCCGCCGCGGCCAGCACTCCGCGCTGGCTCAGGTTGCCGAACGGCGTCACCGCGCCGGCGTCGAGGCCGTCGGTGATCGTCACCCCGCGGAAGCGCAGACGGCGGCGCAGCTCGCCGCCGATGACGGCCGGCGACAGCCCGGCCGGCCAGCGCCGATCGAGCGCCGGATAGCGCGCCCACGAGGTCATGACGAGCTTGACCCCGGCGGCGATGGCGCTGCGGTAGGGCGCCTCGTCGGTGGACCGGATCGCGGCAAGTGAGGTGGTGAGGGTGACCGGACCGAGGTCGGTGTTCTGGCCGCGCCCCGCCGCGCCCAGGCCCGGAAAGTGCTTTGCCGTTGCCGCGACGCGAAGGCGCTGCTGGGCGGAGATGAAGCCGGCTCCGAGACTGGCCGCCGCCGCAGGTCGCCGCGAGTAGGAGCGCTGAAACTCGTCGATGAAGTTGTCCGGCTGGCGAAAGACGTCTAGCACGGGGGCCAGGTTGACGTTGACGCCGGCCCCGGCGAGGTTGGCGCCGGCGCCCGCTCCCGCCGCGCGGGCCTGAGCGAGCGGGTTGGCGCTGGTGCCGATCTGCTTCTCGGACAGGGCGGGAGCACCGGGCAGGCGCCTGACCTCCCCGCCCTCCTGGTCGGTGAGCACGAGCAGACGCATGTGCACGGGGCTGGCCAGGCTGGCGCGCTGCAGCCCGGCCACGGTCGCCCGGACCTGAGCCCGGCTGGCGATGTTGGGGGCGAACAGGATCACGCCGGCGGCCTCGCCCGCGCGGACCGCGGCCGTCAGTGACGCTGGGGGCTTCAGGCCCGCGTAGGCGTAGATGATTCGCTGCCCGGCCAGCTGCTGGAGCGACAGCCGGGACACCGGCGGGGCAGCAGCGGAGCGCGCCGCGGGGCGGGCTGCGACCCGCGAGCTGACCGTTGCCTGGTCAAAGAAGCCGTGACCGCCGGCCAGAGCCGCCGCGGCCACCACCCTCACGACGGCGCCGATCATGAACGGCAGCCGTCCGAAAACAGCACGGCGCGCTCGCTGCCGCCTGGGCTGACCGAAAGAGCCATGCCGGAAATGTAGACCGTCCATTCTCCGGTGGATTGGCTCCGCAACGGGTCGTGCAGCGCTAGTCTTGCGCCGCCGATGCTCCGCCGCCTCACTCTGCTGGCCATCCTCGTCCTGCTCGCCCTGCCCACGGCCGCCGGGGCGCAGAGCTTTCCAATCTTCACCGGCTTTCACTCGGTTCTCGCCTTTGGCGAGGGCGAAGGCACCAGCGCTCAGGACCTGGGCGCCTTTCTCGGCACGGGCGCGGTGCCGCCCGTCGACCTCAACCAGCAGCCGCTCTACGAGGGCCTCGAGCAGGCCTGGCCGGGCTTCACCACCGCCGATCTGGGCCGCTTCTACAAGAACTCCTCGTTCGCGGCCGCGCCGGCCGCGGGTGTGGTCGGCGCCACCCGGTCGGCGCAGTCCGCGCGCGACCTTCCCGGGGGGCTGCCCGGCTCGCTGCCGCCCATCCTCAACAGCCTGCCCGGAGGTCTGAACACGATCCTGGGTTCCTCTCCATCCGGGACCGAGACCCCTCGATCGGGCTTGAGCATCATCCGCCAGGCGCCGTACGAGGTCCCCCGTATCTACGGCTCCACACGCGCCGACGCGATGTGGGGGGCCGGTTTCGCCACAGCCGAGGACCGGCTGTTCTTCATGGATGTGCTGCGCCACACCGCGGAGGGCACGACGGCGGAGCTGCTGGGACCAAGCGCCGCGAGCGCCGACAGCACGCAGCTCGGGATCCAGGACGCGTCTGGACAGCAGCTCACCGCCCAGATGCAGTCGCTGCCCAAGACGATGGGCGCGGAGGGTGCCCAGGCCCTCAACGACATCGAGCAGTACGTGGCCGGCATCAACGCGTTCATCAACCTGACCCAGATCGATCCCGCCCGACTCCCCGCCGAGTATCCGGCGCTGGGGCTCACCCCCCAGTCATGGACGCTGGCTGACTCGGCCGCCGTGGGCACCTATCTCATCGGCCAGTTCACCGTCTTCGGCGGCCAGCAGCCCCAGCAGGCCGAGGCGCTCCGCCTGGCCATGCGGCGGCTGGGCCCACGCCGGGGGACTGCCCTGTACCGCGATCTGCGTCTCGCCTCAGACCCGTCAGCCGTGGTCACGCTGGCCAAGCGCTTTCGCTCGGACTCGACCGGTCGGGTGAATCCGCGCTCGGAGGCGATCATCGATCCCGGATCGCTGGTGGCCCGCGACGCTCAGACCGGCGCTCCCGTGACCAGCTCCCCGTCGGCGGCATCGGCGGCCTCGGCGGCCCCGGCGGCTTCGGCGGCTTCGGCGGCTTCGGCGGGGGGCACGGGCTCGCGTCTGCCCGCCTGGGCCCAGCGGCTGGCCACCCATGGGCTGTCCCTTCCCCATCTCGAGTCCAACGCCGTGCTCGTCGACGCCAAGCACAGCGGGACCGGACAGGCGCTGGCGGTGATGGGCCCTCAGGTGGGTTACTACACGCCGGAGGTATTCCTGGAATACGAAATGCACGCGCCCGGCATCGACGTCAGCGGCGTCTCCTTCCCCGGGGCCAGCCCGTATCCGTTGATCGGCCATGGCACCGACTTCGCCTGGACGGGGACGTCGGCGTTCTCCGGCAACGAGGACGTGTTCGCCGAGCGGCTCTGCAACCCGCACGGCGGCAAGCCCTCGTTCACGTCCACCCACTACCTGTATCGGGGCAAGTGCATCGCCTTCGCCTCGCGCACGGTGACCGAGCAGACTCCGCTGGCCCCGTCCAGCCCCAGCTCCCCGCAGACGATCACCCTGCATACGCTGGATTCGGTCCACGGTCCCGTCGGACGCTTTGCCACCGTGCACGGCGTTCCGGTCGCGCTGTCGGTCTCGCCTGCCACGCTTGGCCATGAGGATCAGAGCTATGTCGCCTTCATGCGCCTGGCCGAGAGCAAGCCCACGTCACCCCAGAGCTTCATCGCCGCGATGCGCGCCTACACCGGCAGCGAGAACTGGTTCTACGTCGACCACAAGAACATCGCCGTGCTGCAGTCGGGATGGTTCCCGCGCCACGTCAAGGGAACCAATCCCGACGTGCCCATCTGGGGCACGGGCCGTTGGGACTGGCGCGGGTTTCGCCCCGCCGGCCACGCCTACCAGCGCCTCCCGGCCCGCGCCAACCCGGTGTCGATCAACCCCAGGCAGGGTTACCTCGTCAACTGGAATAACGCGATCGCCCACGGCTGGCGGGTCGCCGCCGGGGACTGGTCAAGCGGACCGGTGGTCAGGGCCACGATGCTGCTCGACCTCCTGCACGGCGCGCTCCGCCACCGACCGCTCAACCTGGCCGGGATCACCGGCATGGTCACCGCCCCGTCGTTGACGGCCGATCTGCGCGGGATGACGGTGTGGCCGTGGCTGCGCCGGGTGCTGGTCCGCGACAGCAACCCCGAGGTCCGCCGGCTGGTCACGCTGCTCTCAGGCTGGGCTCGGGCCGGATCCCAGCGCCGCGCCACGAACGGCAACGTGGTCAATGACAGCCCGGCCGTGCTGCTCATGGATGAGTGGTGGCCGACGCTCGTCCGGGCCGAGTTCCAACCGGTGATCGGCGCGCCGTTGATGAATCTGATCAACGCCCAGTTCAACTCGATCTCGCCCGATGGCATTCGCGACGGGAGCGGCAACGGCTTCTTCGCCGGGTGGGAGATGGACGTGCAGAAGGATCTCCGCCAGGTCCTCCATCAACGCGTCCGCGGCCGGTTCTCCCGGACGTACTGCGGCCGGGGGTCGCTGCGTCGCTGCCGCGCTGTCCTGGCCCGGACGCTGCTGCAGGCCGAGTCACAGCTCAAGCAGCACCTGGGTGCGTCGATGTCGGACTGGAAGCTTCCCCTGACCTGTCCGGTGCACACGCCGGCCGGCTGCGACCAGATCGTCCCGACGAGCGCGGGAGCGATCTCCATCCCGCCCCAGCCATTTGACAACCGCGGGACCTACTACCAGGCGGTGGCCGTCAACGGTCACCGTCCCTAATCCGCGACAGACCCCGGCGGCGCGCCCTCGGGACGCGGGCTCCTTGACCCCGACGCGACGGCAACGCGGCACGCCGCGCAACGCGCACGGTTCAGCCGATGATGGGCAGCTCGCGGTCCTCGCCCAGACCAGTCAGCGTCGTCTGCATCCGCGAGGTGACCAGCTCATAGCCGGCGTCGATGTCGGGATCCGCGCCGAGCTCCTGACCGAGATCGATCGGTTCGAGGACCTCGATGGAGATCTTGGCTGGAAGCGGGAAGCGGATCGGCAGGTCGAGGACCGTGAAGCCGAGCGGCGGCCCAACCGCGGCCGGGAGGACCTTCAGGCGCATCAGGCGATCGAGGCGCAACGCACGCGCCGCGCGCCCGCCCTGGCCCAGAAACAGGGCTGTCTCCTGACCGCCGATGGCCACCACGGGCACGATCTTCACGTTGTGTTTGAGGGCCAGCTTGATGAAGCCCGTGCGACCGGCGAAGTCCACCTCCTCCGACTCCCAGCTGGGGCGGAAGGTCTCGTGGTCACCACCCGGGTAGACGAGCAGGGCCGCGTCGCGCTTCAGCGCTCCGGCCATGTTCTGGGGCGATGCGGGAACCGTGCCGTAGCGCTGCAGCAGCGCCCGCGCGCCCGGGAACTTGAAGACGAGGTCGTGGGCGAGCTGAAAGAACGGCCGCTGGGCACCGAAATGGTCGTAGAAGGCCTGCGCGAACACGAACGTATCGGCGATCATCGTCCCCCCGGAGTGGTTGCCGACCAGCAGCACCGGACCCGTGGCAGGGATGTTGTCCAGCCCCTTCACATTCGCCCGAAAGTAGAGATCCGAGCTCATGCGCCACGCGGCCAGGGTCTGCTCGATGTACTCGGGGTCGCGGAGCGAGAACGGGTCGTCGGATCCGCGCCGGGTCAGGATGCCGACGAGGTCCGAGGCCACGGCCCCGGCCATCCGCCGGTAGGCCTCCAGTTGCGCGCCCGCCCCGGCCGAAACCCGGGCAGGCGGAAGGCGCGGCGGAGTCATCGCGCCAGCCCCAGACTCGGCTCAGGCTGATACAAGGACGCCCGGTCCAGATCGGCAAACGAGGTGCTGCCCGTGAGACCCAGGGCCACGTCGATATCGGCCTTGATGACCTCGAGCACGTGACGGACGCCGGCCTCACCGCGGGCCGCCACCGACCAGGCCCATGGCCGCCCGAGCAGCACCGCCCGCGCCCCGAGGGCGACCATCTTGACCACGTCCAGTCCGGTCCGGACGCCGCCGTCGACAAGCACCTCGACCTGATCTCCGACCGCGTCGACGACCCCGGGCAGCGCCCGCACGGTCGAGACCACGGAATCGAGCTGACGGCCGCCGTGGTTGGAGACGACGATCCCGTCCACCCCGGCGTCCAGCGCCCGCCTGGCATCCTCGGGATCGAGCACGCCCTTGACGATCAGACGCCCATCCCAGTGCTCGCGCACCCAGGCCACGTCGTCCCAGGTCACGCTGGGGTCGAACTGACTGTCGACCCACGTCTTGAACGCGTCCGGGGTGCGCGCCTCGGGCACGGCCTTCTCGAGATTGCCGAATGTCAGCGGACGCCCCTGCACCGGCACATCTCGGACCCAACGCGGATGGGAAAGCAGATCGAGCCCACGGCGAGCGTTGATCCAGGCCGGGTAGCTGCCCACGGTCGCGTTGCGGGTGTCACGATGGCGCGCGCCGACCACGGCCAGATCCACGGTCAGCACCAGGACTGGCGCGGATACCGCGCTCGCCCGGGCCATGAGATCCTCGGCGTAGCCGCGATCGCGCATCACGTAGAGCTGAAACCAGGGCGGCCGCGGCGTCGCCGCCGCCACCTCCTCGATGCTGCAGATCGACACGGTCGACTCGATGAAGGGGATGCCGGCGGCGTAGGCGGCCCGGGCGGCCTGGACTTCCGCCCGGCGGGCCATCATTCCGCCCAACCCGACGGGGGCCAGGATGACCGGCAGGGCCAGATCCTCACCGAGTACCCGCACGCGATGTTCGCGGCGCGAGACATCGCGCATCACCCGCTGGCGCAGCAGCACGGCGTCCAGATCAACCCGGTTGGCGCGCATCGTGCTCTCCTCATAGGCGCCGCCGTCGACGTAGTCAAACAGCTGGCGCGGGAGCCGTCGGCGCGCCAGCTCACGGTAGTCCTGCACGCTGGCGGGAGCGAGGCCCAGGGGCCGGTCGGCTCGGAAGCGCATCGCGCGAGCCTAACCGTTCCCAGGTAGACCGGGGTCAGTACACAGCGTGCGGTCGAGCCGGCTGCACGCGACGGCGAGCCGGCGGTTGCCCGCAGCGCCGACGCCGCCGACTCTCACCCGTCCTCGACGGGGATGCCCAGAGCGGCGGCCAGCACGCAGGCTGGCCTCCGCGAACGAGCAGGGCTCCAGCGAGGAGTCAGGCACGAGCAGGTCGGCGAGGTCCCCGATCGCTCCCGCTGGGCATCCGCCCTCACTCGGAGATCCGCGGCCGCCGCAGGCCACGGTCCGGGTCCAGTGGTGCCACGGCGCCCCCGGCCTCGTGGCCACCGTCGGCGATCTCATGCCTCTGGACCTGTCCCGCGCCGGGGCCGACCTACCGGCGACATCGGCGTGGCCCTGTACCTCCGCTCCTGTTTGAGCGGGGATCCGGCCGTGCCCGCGATCGACGACCTCTGAGGTCGGCCCCCGCCCCGGCGCGGCCCGGGGCATCAACCGGAGACGCTGGGTCAACAACGTCCATATGACCATCCCGGGCCCGCCAAAGCTCCCCATCGCTACTGGACGTTCATACATCTGTCCAGCGCCTCTATAGCCGTCGTCCGATGGGCCGATATCGGGTCTGTCGCCAAAGGCAAACCTGTCGCGAGGCAGGGACGCAAAGCCAGGGGTCTCCTTGAGACGGCCCAGCCGCCGACCTCCCTCAAACCGACGTTCGGGACAAGGAGGTCCCCCTTGCCTTACGTGATTGGTAGACCCTCCAAGAGAGCTCTTGCCGTGGTCGCCACGACCCTGGGAATGCTCGTCACCGCCTCGCCGGCGCTGGCCGATAACCAGAACGGGAATTATCAGGGGGGTCAGGTCCCGACCGTCGCCTCCGTTCCCGCCTCGCCGGTGGCCTCTTGCCCTGCCGTGAACTCCGTGCAGTCCTTGAGCGCCCTGGGTGACCTTGCCTACTACGCGCCAGTCGCCGGCGGAACGTTCGAGGACGCTGCCGCGGGCTGGACCCTGAACAACGCCAGTGTGGTCAGCGGAAACGAGCCCTGGAACGTCGTCAGCCCGACGGACTCCAACTCGCTGAGCATCGCTGCGGGAGGATCGGCGGTGTCGCCGACGTTCTGCGTCGACAACACGTTCCCGAACTTCCGCTTGTTTGCCCAGAGCCTGAACGGCGGCCCTCGCTCCGGCCTGAACGTGTCCGCCCGCTACACCCTCTCCACGGGGCAGAGCGGCCAGGTCTCGATCAACTGGCTCTCGGCGAGCAACTACAGCTCCTGGGCACCGACCCCGGCGCTTCCGCTGGGTTCCGCCCTGAACGCCGGCCAGACGGCCACGGTGCAGTTCGTGTTTTCTGCGGGCTGGGGCAGCGCCTGGAGCATCGACGATGTCCTCCTGGACCCGTATGCCAAGTAATCGTCATGAGGGAGCGGTGCCCGGATGGCATCGCTCCCTGACGATTGAACACTGACACACACCCGCACGCAGAGAGGAACAGGGAGGTTCATCGCATGCACGAGACCGGACTAGAGGACGCCCGGTCCTCGGATCCCGTCGAGCGTCTGCTCGAGGATTCGTGGGAGCACAGGGGCGAGCGAGCCAGCCGCCGCGAGCTGCTCGTGGAGGCGCTGGCGGCGGGCAGCTTCCTCGTCGTCGCGATCCCTCTCGCCGTCCCGGCGCTGCTCCTGCACCCGGTCGACCCGCTGCTCGTCGGACTCCTCGTGGGGCTCTACGCGCTTGTTGCCGGGGCCATCCGCTTCCCGATCGGGGCGGGCTACATGGTCCCCTCGTACCTGATTCTCAGCCCGATGCTGCTGCTCTTGCCGCCGGCCACGGTGCCGCTGTTCGTCGCCCTCGCGCTCGTCATCGCCAGCGTGGTGCGCTGGCGGGCCGGCCGAGTCTCCGCCGAGCACATCCTCTTCTCGGTCCCCAACGCATGGCATGCGCTCGGCCCGGCGCTCGTCCTGATGCTGGCCGGGACCACCCATGGGGACATCGCCACCTGGTCGGTCTATCTCGCCGCCTTCGTGGCCAGCTGCGTGGTGGACTTCGCCACCTCCACGCTGCGCGAGTCCCTTGCCCTCGCCGTCGCCCCCCAGCTGCAACTCCGCGTGGCGGCGGTGGTCTGGTTGGTCGACGCCTGCATCGCGCCGCTGGGGCTGCTGCTCGCCCATGCCGCGCGCCACGACCATCCTGCCCTGCTGATGGCGCTTCCCTTCAGCGCTCTGCTCTGGATTCTCGAGCGAGAGCGCAGCGGCCGGATCGCCCAGGCCCAGGTCCGGCTGGAGCTCGTCGCCCACGAGCGCACGCGACTGCAGGCCGCCGTGCGCCGCCTCGGTGACGCCTTCGCCGCCAAGCTGGATCTGAACGCTCTGGTCAGCATCGTGCTCAGCGGCTCGCTCGAGGCGATGGACGCCGATGGCGGTCAGTTCACCCTCACGGTGGGGGACCGCTCCTCCATGACCGAGACGACGGGCAAGGCGAGCCACGCACCGATCCTCGACGCGGTCAGCGGGGCGGTCGTCAAGTCCCAACGCCCGATCCAGATCGAGCAGGACGGCGTCTGGGCGCTGGCCCTGCCGGTCAGCTTCGCCAGCGAAGGCGCGTCAGGACGCGGCGCAATCACCGTGACCCGCGCCTCCCGGGAGTTTCGTGATGACGAGCAGGGACTGCTGCGAGGCTTGGTCGGGCGGGCCGAGACCGCGATCTGCGAGATCCTCGGTCACGAGGCGCTGCACGAGCAGGCGGTCACCGACCCGCTCACCAGCCTCGGCAACCGACGCAAGCTCTCGGCCGAACTCAGCGAGCGCCTGGCCGGCACCATGACCTCGGACCCCGAGCCCTTCCTGCTCCTGCTGTTCGATCTCGACGGCTTCAAGGGCTACAACGACACCTTCGGCCACCTCGCCGGTGATGCGCTGCTCGCTCACCTCGGCGGCCGGCTGTCAAGCGCCGTGGCGCCACACGGGACCGCCTACCGGCTGGGTGGGGACGAGTTCTGCGTCCTGCTGCCCGCCGTCCCCGGTGACATGCAGGCTCAGGTCGCCGGGGCCGCCGCCGCTCTGTCCCAGCGCGGCGAGACGTTCGCGATCGGCGCCTCGTGCGGCGCGGTCCTGCTCCCCCACGAGGCCAGCACGCCCGACTATGCCCTGCAGCTGGCCGACCAGCGCATGTATGCCCGCAAGCAGGGCCGGCCGTCGGCCGTCCGCGAGCAGACGCGCGACGTTCTGCTGCGCATCATGCACGCCAAGCAGCCCGGGCTGCCCGACCACTCCTCCGGCGTAGCCGATCTGGCCATCCAGGTCGGCCGTCGCCTGGGCATGACCGCAGAACAAATCGACGAGCTGGCCCGCGCCGCTGAGCTGCATGACATCGGCAAGGTCGGTCTCCCCGACGCGATCCTCGACAAGCCCGGAGCCCTTGACCCCGACGAATGGGAGTTCGTGCGTCAGCACACCATCCTCGGTGAGCGCATCCTCAGCGCCGCCCCCGCCCTACGGCCGGTGGCCACGATCGTGCGGGCCAGCCACGAGCGCTGGGATGGACGCGGCTACCCGGACCGGCTCGGCGGTGAGGAGATCCCCCTCGCGGCTCGGATCGTCGCCGTCTGCGACGCCTACGAGGCGATCACCAGCGACCGCTGCTACCGCAGCGCGCGCAGCGCCGACGTAGCCCGGCAGGAACTGATCCGTGAGGCCGGCCGCCAGTTTGACCCCAAGGTCGTCGCCGCTTTCCTCGAGGAGCTCGAGCAGCCTGAGCCCACCCTGACGCTGACCATCGGTCCCGCTGACGAGCAGGCCCAGGAGCTGGCCGGGCAGGTCGTCGAGCTGTTCATGCCGATGCTCGAGTCGCACACCGACTCCCTCGTCGCCCAGCTGCGCCTCTGAGCGTCGCTCAGCGGGCGGGTTCGAGCAAAAAGACGGGAATCTCGCGGTCGGTCTTGGTCTGGTACTCGGCGTAGTCGGGCCACACCGCGACCGCGCGATCCCACCAGGTCTGGCGCTCCTCACCGCTCAGCTCGCGCGCCGTGTAGTCGCCCCTGGCCGCTTGATCCTGCACTTCGACGAGCGGGTGCTCGACGAGATTGCGGTACCACGCGGGATGGTCGGGCGCGCCCCCCTTTGAAGCCACGGCGGCATAGCGGCCGTCGTGCTCAACCCGCATCACGGGGTTTTTGCGTAGCTTGCCCGACGCCGCGCCCATCGACGTGACGACGATGACGGGCACGCCGCGCAACGTGGTGGCGCGCGTGCCTCCCGAGCTCTCGATCTCCTCCACCTGATCCCGGACCCACTTCTGCGAGCTCGGTTCGTATTCACCCTGTAGCGGCATCGTGCGCTCCTCGATCGGGGTTTTGCTCGATCTTAGGTCGCGGCCGTGAGCGGGACGGTGTTGGTCACCGCCCGCAACGAGCGCGGCTGCCAAAGTCGTGTCAGGACCCGACCGGAAAGGAGCCGCCTTGTCGCTTGATCCATACACCCTCGAGCTGCCCGTGATCGGGGCGCCGATGGCCGGCGGCCCGTCGACGCCAGCCCTGGCGGCGGCGGTCTCGCAGGCCGGCGGTCTGGGCTTTATCGCGGCCGGCTACAAAACCCCGGAGGCCGTCGCCGGCGACATCGCGGCGTACCGGGCGGCCACCGGGCGCCCGTTCGGCGTCAACCTGTTCGCCCCCACGGGCAGGCCAGCCGAGGCGGGCGTCATTGCCGACTACGCGGCTCGCCTGCGCCCCGAAGCCGATCGCTACGACGTCGCGCTGGGCGAGCCCCGCCACGACGATGATCACTATCGCGCCAAACTGGCCCTGATCGAGCGCGAACGAGTGCCGGTGGCGTCGTTCACCTTTGGCTGCCCGGCGGCGGAGACGGTGGCGGGATTGCAGGCGCGGGGCACCTCGGTGTGGGTGACGGTCACCAGTGTCGCCGAGGCAGAGGTGGCCCTGGCCGCCGGGGCCGATGGGCTGATCACTCAGGGCGCCGAGGCCGGCGGTCACCGGGGTTTCTTCATCGACGACGACCAGCACGAGAACCTCGGCCTGCTTGTCCTTCTGCAGCTGGTCAGCCGACGTGTCCCGGTCCCGCTGATTGCCGCGGGAGGCATCATGGACGGTCCGGGGCTTGCCGCCACACTATGCGCGGGGGCGGCCGCCGCGCAGCTCGGAACGGCGCTGATGCTCACGCCCGAAGCCGGCACGTCACCCGCCCAGCGCGAGGCGCTGGCCGCGGCGGGGCCAACCCGCCTCACCCGCGCCTTCAGTGGCCGGACCGCGCGCGGTCTCGTCAACCGGTTCATGCAGGAGCACGATGCCTACGCGCCCCGCGCCTACCCGGAGATCCATCACCTGACGACGCCGGTGCGGGCGGCCGCTCGCCAGGCCGGCGACGCTGGCGCGATCAACCTCTGGGCCGGCCAGGGCCATGAGCTCGCCCGCAGCCAGCCGGCCGGCGAGTTGGTCCGTGAACTGGTCGACGAGGCGCGCTCGGTCATCCGTGGGCTGGCCCGGGGACGCCTAGCTGACTAGGCGCAACGCCTCGGTGGGGCTGAGGCGGGCCGCCTTGACCGCGGGATACACGCCGGCCACGGCGCCGATCACCAGCCCGCCCGCGGGCGCACCCACCAAGGTGTAGAGCGGGACGACGAACGGCTCGGCCTGAGCCAACGCGTACACCTCGGTCGCGCCGGCCCCGAGGGCGAGCCCGCTGAGTGCTCCCACCGCCGCCAGCAGCGCCGATTCGGTGAGGAACTGGAGTCCGACGTGGCGCCGGGTGGCCCCGAGCGCCCGCCGCCGCCCGATCTCCCCCCGGCGCTCGAGGACAGCGATGACCATGATGTTCGCGATCCCGATCGCCCCGACCAAGAGGGCGACGGCACCCAGGCCGAGCAGAAGTGCCGTGAATTGGCCCTGGGCCGCCGCTTGGGCCTCAAGCACGTCGGACGGGCGGGACACACCGTCGTTCCCATGACCGCGGGCAGGCCCGGCCCGGCGGCCTCCACCCCGATCCCGCCGGTCTGTTGCGCGGGAACATACGGCGACCGCAGCACCGAAGCGCCGGACAGGGCATAGACCGCAACGTCGCGGTTGACGTGCCCCAGGTGGGTGATCATCTCGGGCGAGATGTCGGGTAGCTGCTCGTTGGACCCATTCAGGCTCGTCCCCGGCGACGGTGACACGGACGGATCCGGACCACGATCTGAGCTTGACGGTGAGCATCAGCTCTCCTCGGCTGGCGGGCGACTGTCGCGTACGCCGGGCTGGGCCGGAGGGCGACGCAGGCCGTTCTACGCCCGCTGGGGTCACACGGTCGTAACTCTGTTTCGCCGCCGTTATGCGTCATGCGGCATGCTGAACAGCAAGCCACCGGCGCGGGCGGTGGTCGTCCGCGCCGGCGCACGAACGACACGAGCGCTGAGGAGCACACTGCGATGAGGGTGCTGGTGGTCGAGGATCATCCCCGGCTGGCCCGGACGGTCGAAACCGTTCTGCAGCGAGCGGGCATGGCCGTCGACGTCGCCTTCGACGGGCGCGAGGCGCTCGAGCGAGTGGGCCCGATCACCTACGATGGAGTTTGCCGCACTCGAGGTCCTGCTCGCGGCCCAGCTCAGGCGGAGTGACCCCCGCGCCGCCCGCCCCGGTTGTCACGCAAAGGCGGGCGCGGTCCATCCCGGAAGCACCTCCGGCAGCCCATCACTGACCCGGTCGGGAAAGGCCGCCGGGCGCTTCTCCAGGAAAGCAGTGATGCCCTCGCGGGCATCGGCGGACTGGCCGCGAGCGAACATGCCCCGTGAGTCAGCCCGATGGGCGCACATGGGATGCGACGCACCGAGCATCGTCCACATCATCCGCCGGGCGAGGGCGACCGAGACCGGTGCTGCGTTGATGGCAATCTCCCGAGCCAGCGCGTACGCCGCCTCGAGCAGCTCACCGTCCGGATGGACGCTGCGCACCAGCCCAGCCTCGAGGGCCTCGTGGGCCGTGAACACCCGGCCGGTCGCTACCCACTCCATCGCCCGGCTGATGCCGACCACCCGAGGTAGGAACCAGCTCGAGCAGGCCTCGGGCACGATCCCCCGCCGGGCGAAGACAAACCCGACCCTGGCCGTCTCGGAGGCGAGGCGGATGTCCATCGGCAGGGTCATCGTCGCGCCCACTCCTACGGCGGGCCCGTTGATGGCGGCGATTACGGGCTTGGTGCTCTCGAAAACCCGCAGGGTGAACTGACCGCCGCCGTCACGCGGGACCTCGCCGGTCCGTTCGCGCTCGCGCCAGTCAAATGTCTGCCCGCCGCCGGCGAGGTCGGCGCCGGCGCAGAAGCCGCGGCCCTCACCGGTGATGACCACGACGCGCACCTCGTCGTCGGCATCCGCGCGGTCAAAGGCGGCGATCAGCTCAGACCCCATGATCGGTGTCCAGGCGTTGAGCCGGTCAGGACGGTTGAGCGTGATCGTGAGCACATGGTCCTCCACCTCGGTGCGAATCTGCTCGAACTCCATGCGGCGTCCTCTCCTCGGCGTGGCCTGTAATTGGTCGCCGCGGTCACAGACCGGCGGCTCGTGCAAAGTATTCAACGACGATGGCCGGTGACTTTCCCCATCAATCCGACGGTGAGCTGCTTGCCGCGACCCGGCACGGCGACGGCGCTGCCTTTGCCCGGTTCTACCGCCGCCACCTGGCAGCGGTGGTCCGGTTTCTCCTGCGCGAGACCCGTGATCGCGACGTCACCGCCGACCTGGCCGCCGAGGTGTTCGCCGCCGCCCTCGTATCGGCGCGCCGCTTCCGGCCACGCGGAGACGGGTCGGCGTGGCCATGGTTGCAGGGCATCGCCCACAACAAGCTGCGCGAGAGCCGCCGCCGCGGGCGGGTCGAGGACCGGGCTCGGCGTCGACTGGCGTTTGAGCCCGAGACGCTCGATGACGCCGATCTGGCCCATGTCGACGAGCTGGCGTCTGGCCACGGCCTCGTGGCTCTCGTCGACGCGCTCCCCGACGGTCAGCGTCAGGCTGTCCGCGCCCGGATCGTCGAAGAGCGGGACTACGCCGAGATCGCCTCTGAGCTGCGGTGTTCGGAGATGGTTATCCGCCAGCGCGTCAGCCGCGGTCTCTCGCGCCTCAAGCAGCAACTGAAAGAGCAGGAACGATGAGCAGTTACTTCGATCGCATTGAGCGACAACTGGCCGGCGCGGTCGAGACGGGTCCCGAGCGAACCCGGCCCCGGCTCCGGACAGCAATCGGGTCACTGGCGGCGGCGGTCATCACCATCGCGGTCGTCGTCATCGCCGCGACCCTGGGTCATCCCTCGGGTCAGAGAAACCCGACCGGGTCGAACCCGACCGGCATCGTGCTCACGCCGGCGTCCGGTCCGGGGCCCGGAACCAGGGCCGCACTCGAGGCCGACGTCGTCATCCTCCGCCACCGGCTCCACGCGTCCTTTCCGGAGGTCAAGGTGACCCGCGTCGGCGACACCGTCCTGCTCACCGATGTTCCCCGTCGTCGGACGCCGGAGGTACTGCGGCTCACCATCCCCGGCCACCTGCACGTGCTCGACTGGGAGGGCAACGTGCTCCTGCCCGGCGGTCACACCGTGGCCAGCCGGCTGCAACGGCAGGACCCACGGGCTCTGGCCATCAGCCAGGGAGGCGGCTCGGCCGCGCCTGGGAGCACCGGCGCAGGCGGCACGCCGCTCTATGACGCCGTCAAGCTGGCCGCGGCGCAGCACGCGCTCGCCCCGGGCGCAGCCAATCGGCGGTCCGGCGCCGCGTATTTTCTGTTCGAGAAGAACTGCCATCCCACCCGGCAGCGATCGTGCCTGCTGGCCGGCCCCTCCCCCACCCGGCGGGCACTCCTGGCCGAGGCGCCACCTGGGGCCTGGGTCGCGGGAGCCCGACTGTACGCCGTGCCGGCCGGCTTCCTCGTCGTGCAGGCGGCGGCATCGGCCCGAACCGATTCGACGAGCTTCGCTGACCCCACCCGGCAGTACTTCGTTGTGCGTGACGCCCCGGCCCTCACCGACGGCCAGATCACCAACCCCGAGCCCTCGACCGACCAGGCCGGCAACCCCGACGTGACCTTCGGGTTCTCCGCCGGGGGCGAGCGCGCGTTTCAGCGCGTGACGGCGGAAATCGCCCACCGTGGAGCCCTGGTGAGCGGGTTCGGTCAGACGCTCAACCAGCACCTTGCCGTGGCCCTCGACGACCGGATCCTGACGGTCCCCTCGATCGACTTCAAGACCTACCCGGACGGGATCGCCGGCGGCGGCGGAGCCGACATCACCGGGGTGTTCACACGCCAGAGGGCGCAGGACCTGGCCACCGTACTGCGCTTCGCCCCCCTCGCGGTACCACTCACCCCGAATCCATAGTCTGACCGCGCGGCGATCGCATCCGTCCCTCCTAGAGTCGGGGCCCATGCTGCCCATTTTTCCCAGCGGCGCCTGTGCCGATCGGCAGCCTGTTTAGCCTGCGGCTTCGAGCGGAAGCGGGGAGGTTGGCTTGAGCTCCTCCAGTCGCAGCAGCGTGGTCACCCGGGCCGCTCCGCCGCGCGTCGAGAGCCTGACCAGGACCCGCTGAAGCTCGGCCACCTCGCGGGCAACGACCATGAGCATGGCGTCAGTCTCGCCGGTGACCCAGTCGGCCGAGATCACTTCGGGCATGGCCCGGACGGCCTGGGCAAAGCGACGGTGGGTGGCGTCGTCATGGCGCTGCAGCGTGACCGCGACGTAGACCTGCAGCGGGAAACCGGCCGCGGTGGCGTCGAGGCGCGCGGTGATACCACGCACGATTCCGGACTCCTTGAGGCGACGCACGCGGTTCAACGTGGCGGCCGGGGAGAGCCCCACCAGACGAGCCAGTTCCACGTTAGGCCGGTCGGCATCGCTCTGCAACTCAGCCAGCAGGCTGAGATCAATTAAGTCGAGCTCAACGGACATTTCACAAAATATTCCATCGTTTTAACGGCCATCCGTCAAATCCTGACCGAAAATGTCGGCGGTTTGGCCAATCATCAATGGCATGAGATCGTCCAACCGCACCCCCCTTCTGGCGCTGGCCCTGGCCGGCGCCCTGTGGGGGCTGACCGTCCCGCTGTCAAAGCTCGCCCTGGCCTGGCTGGGCCCGGGCTGGCTGACCGTGGCCCGGTTTGCCGTGGCCGCCCCCCTGCTGGCGATCGTTGGGCGACGTGGCTTACGTGAGGCCATGCGCCTCCGGGTGGCCGGGGCCGGCGCCGTCGGCTTCGGGGCGGTCATCGTTCTGCAGAACATGGGCATTGAGCGCACGAGCGTCAGTCATGCTGCCGTCGTCGTGGGTGCCGTGCCGGTGCTCGTCGCCCTGATCGCGGCCGGGCTCGGCGGCCCGATCGGGCGCCCGCTGGCCTGGGGCGGGTACCTCCTGGCTCTGGTGGGCGTCGGGCTGACGGCGGGCAGTGGCGGCCACGGTGCCACCGCATGGGGAGACCTGCTCGTGCTGGGCTCGGCCGTGCTCTCGGCCGGGGTCATCGTCGTGCAGCCTCGGCTGCTGGCCGGCCGGGACCCAGCGGCGGTTACCGCGGTTCAGTTTGCCGCCGGCTCGCTCCTCGCTCTTCCGTTCGCGATCCTGACCGAGGGCACGCCGAGCGGCATGGCCAGCTGACCTCGGTCCTGGCCTTCGGGCTTCTCGCCCTGGCCGGAACGCTGGTGCCCTTCTGGCTGTTCGCCTTCGGCCAGAGCCGGGTCCCGGTGGAACTGGCCGGCGCCTTTGTCAACCTCGAGCCGGTCGTCGGCGCAGCGCTGGGATGGGTGGCCTTCGGCAACACGGCCGCGGTCGTCCCCGTCATGGGCGCGGTCGCGGTGCTCGGTGGCATTGCCCTCAGCGCTCGTTCGTCAGGCGCCTCAGCGCCGGCCACCGGCTCGCCCCGGCCGCGGGCCTCCCGCAGGCCACGCCGAATCGATCCGCATCGCCACGCCCCGTCCTGCCCCGGCTGCGTCGGGCCGGGCGGGCCTATTGCAAGTAGCCCTCGACGGTTGTATCCGAGCGCTTCTGCGCCTGATCGGGGTCGGCTCCGGCGTCGCGAAGGGCACGCCGCTGGCGCCGCAGATCCCAAAGCCGATCGAGCTCGACCCGAATCTCCTCCAGACGCGCCGCATCAGCCTCCGGCGTCGGGTCCTCGGCACCCTCGCGCCGTCTGAGTTCCTCCCGCTCGCTCTCGAGCACCTCGATCTGAGCTTCGATCTCCGCGTCGCTGGCCATGCCCGCATCGTCGCACAGCGCGCAAGTCAGTGGGAGCGATCTTGCGGAGCACGGCCACCGGCGGGGAGCAACGCCTCGAGTTCGCCGGTCGTAATTACGTCAGCCTGGACGGGGAACACCCGCGTCGTCAGGAACTCGTGGACATCGGCCCGCGGGTCGGCGGACGCGTCGCTGAGGACGAGCACGCGGTAATCGCGGTCGGCGGCGTCACGGACGGTGGAGAGCACGACGCCGCTGGTGCTGACTCCGGCGAGGATCAACGTGTCGACACCGCGCTGGCGCAGCTGCTTGTCGAGGTCGGTGGTCGAGAAGGCCCCCACCCGTGTCTTGCGCACCACGATGTCTTCCGGCCGAGGTGCGATCCGCTCGTGGACGGCCGTGGTCGGCGAGTCGGCGTGGAAGGCTTGCCCCATCTCGGGCAATGCGGGCGAACATCCGGCTCGTGCTCCGCACCTGCTCAAAGTCTGGATCGGCAAAGGCGACGCGCACATAGCCCACGGCTAGCCCGCGCTCTCTGGCCAGGGAGATGGCGCGCTCGGCTCGATCAAGCAGCCCGTCCGCGTCCTCGAGCCGGCTGAGAATCCCGGTCTGGTAATCCATGACGAGCAGGGCCGATCGGGCCGGTTCGATGGATTCGGGGGTCTCGGTCATGGGGCCTCCGTGGCTCGGGTTCGTCGCCATCAGCCATACCACCCTAGCCACGCGGACATTGCTCCTCGCCGACACAGCGGGCGGCGGCGGGTTAGCCGCGCGAACTAGACGAAGGTGGCAAGGCAGGGCCAACCGAGTCGCCGATAACGACAGTGCTTTGGTTCTCTGTCTACGTAGGTCAGCGCGGTGAGCAAGTCCGATAAATCGGTCCGCGCGCTGCAGCGAGTGCAAAGGCTGCTCAACCTGGGCCGCAACGAGGAAGCCGGCCGCGTGGCCAGCCAGGTCATCACCGCCAACCCGCGCAACGGGCCGGCGTGGACCCTGAAAGCCCAGTCGCTGCTGGCGCTCAAGCGCTACGAGCAGGTCCTCGCTGCCGCGCGAGCCGCCACTACGGTCGCCCCAGAGGCCGAGCTTCCCCACCGGCTGACCTCGATCGCCCTCAGCAATCTCGGCCGCGGTCGTGAGTCGGCCACGGCGGCTAGCGCCGCCGTTGACCTGGCCCCCCGCAACTGGGCCACCCATTACCTCCACGGTCAGACGTTGCTCAGCGTCGATTGCCTGGACGAGGCGCAGGCCAGTGCTGAGCGCGCCGTCGCCCTGGCTCCCAAGCGTGCCGAGGTCCATGTCGGTCTGGGTGCGATCGCCGCCGCCCAGGGCCGCCGCGATGCCGCCGAGAACTCCCTGCGCCGCGCGCTGGCCCTCGACCCGGACAATGCCGCCGCCCAGCTGCGGCTCAGCGCCCTCGGATCGCGCGTCCGGGCCAAGGGGTTGGGCGTCCGGATCCCCGTGGGAGACCCCGCCAACGACCGCGAGCCCCGCCCGAACGGGCGGCGGAGCGGCCGGCCGCTGGGACGGCTCCTGTCACCGGTGATCCACCTCATCTCGCTGGTGCCGGGCAGCGGCACGGCCGCCGACACCAACCCGTAGCGCTCGGCGCCGCGCCTCACGACACCGCCTCGGCGCCACCTCCGGCGCCCGTCGATTGCTCGCGGCGGGATCGGGGAAGCTCCGGGCCATGGTCACCCTCGCCATCGGCTGAGCGCCGTGCCCGGCTCGTGGCAGCGCCGCCTGACCGACGACGAGCGCACGCGGCTGCGTCCGGCGCCCGCCCCGACCCGGGCCCGGGTGATGAAGGCGGTCCTCACCTCGGAGCGTCTGCGCGACGACGGGTGGATCTTTGAGCGCAAGCTCGACGGTGTCCGCTGCGTCGCCATTCGCGACGACGGCCCGGTCACGCTGCTCTCGCGCAATGACCTGTCCCTCAACGCCCGCTACCCGGAGATCGCTGCCGCCCTTGAGGCCCAGCCTCAGCGGCGCTTCGCCGTAGACGGCGAGGTGGTCGCCTTCGACGGCACCCAGACCAGCTTCGCCAAGCTCGCCCAGCGCGGTCAGAACCACGTACCGGTGTTCTTCTACATCTTCGACGTGCTGTGGCTTGATGGCCAGGACGTCCGGGCGCTGGCGCTGCGCACGCGCAAGCGGGCGCTGCGCTCTGAGCTGAGGTTCGCCGACAAAGCCCTGCGCTTCTCCACCCATCGCAACCGCGGCGGCGAGGCGCTGTTCGCGCAGGCGTGCGGCCAGGGCTGGGAGGGCCTGGTGGCCAAGCGTGCCGACAGCCCGTACACGGACAGGCGCTCCAAGGACTGGCTGAAGCGTAAATGCGAACAGGGACAGGAACTCGTGATCGGCGGGTTCACTGCTCCCAAGGGATCGCGGACTGACTTCGGCGCCCTCCTGCTCGGCTATTACGACGGCGATGAGCTGCGCTATGCGGGCAAGGTCGGTACCGGGTTCAGCGCCGCCACCCTGCACTCGCTCGGCCGGCAGCTCGCAGCGCTCCGCGTGGCGCACTCTCCGTTCGCCGACCCCGCCTCGGTCCGTGAGCGCGACATTCGCTGGGTCAAGCCGAAGCTGGTCGCCGAGCTGGGCTTCAGCGAGTGGACGTCCTCCGGGCGGCTGCGACATCCCCGCTTTCTCGGGCTGCGCGACGACAAGCCGGCCCGTGAGGTCGTGCGCGAGGCCGGCTGACCGAGGGGCTCAGGACGGTCCGAGCTCGTCGATCAGCGCCGCGATCGAATCGACGATCCGGGAGGCCCGGTAGGGATGGCGCTCGGCCTCGGCCGCCGTGGTCAGCCCGGTCAGGACGAGAACCGTCTCCATCCCCGCTTCCAGGCCCGAGACTATGTCGGTGTCCATCCGATCGCCGACCATGACCGCCGACTCTGAATGAGCATCGATCGCGTTGAGGGCCGAGCGCATCATCAGCGGGTTGGGCTTACCCACGTAGTAGGGCTCGCGCCCGGTCGCGGCGGTGATCAGCGCCGCCACCGAGCCGGTGGCCGGCAACGCGCCGTCCGGCGACGGGCCGGTCGCGTCGGGGTTGGTGGCGATAAAGCGCGCCCCACTGTCGATCAGGCGGATGGCGCGGGTGATGCGCTCAAAGCTGTACGTGCGGGTCTCGCCCAGGACGACATAGTCGGGGTCGCGGTCGGTCATCGTGTAGCCGGCCTCGTGCAGGGCCGTGGTCAGGCCCGCTTCGCCGATCACGAAGGCTGAACCCCCGGGACGCTGATCCTCGAGGAAGCGCGCGGTGGCCAGGGCAGAGGTCCAGATCGACGCCTCGGGAACCTCCAGGCCGCTCGTCCGGAGCCGGGCGGCCAGATCCCGCGGGGTGTAGATCGAGTTGTTGGTGAGGACGAGAAACGGCCGACCGAGCTCGCAGAGACGAGCGATGAACTCGGCGGCGCCGGGGATGGCCTGCTCCTCGTGCATGAGCACGCCGTCCATATCCATCAGCCAAGACCTGATCTCGCGTCTGGTCACCTCCGAGCCAGCCTAACGTCCGGCGACAAGGACGCGCCGTCAGGCACCCGCGGCGAGCGTTATCGTGCTCACATGAGGCGAGGACAGGGGCTGATCCTCCTAGTCGTGCTGGCCGCGGTCGGCTATGGCGGACTTGCCCTGGCTCGGTCTGGTTCCACCCCTCACCGCGCTCCTGAGCACCGTGTGCGCCGCCAGCGGACCTACTCCTCGTGCCCCGCGCGAGATACAGAGCCAGTGGTCAGCCTGGCCCCAGGGGCCTCCGCCGAGATGGTTCCCGGCGCTCCGGCGCAGCTGCTGCTGTGCCGCTACAGCGGCTTCGGCGCCTACCCCCACCCGGTCGGCACGTGGGGCTTTCACCTGCTCGCGCACCATTTGGCCGCGCGCGCGGGCACCGTCCGGTCGCTGGCCGACCGGTTCAACGCGCTCCCGCCGGTGGTTGGTACCCGATCGTGCCCCAACGACACCGGTCAGGCGCTGATCGTCGTGTTCCGGTATGCGTCGGCCGCACAGGCCGACGATCCGGTCACAGTGCACCTGGCCGGATGCCGGCAGGCTGACAACGGACACCTGGTCCGCGACGCCGACCCTGCGCTGCTGCAGTCCCTGCTCACGCTCGCCCCGGTGTCACGTCCGCACTCTGAGCCCTACCGTCTCTACACCCACTGCGGCATCGAGTGGACACTGATCCGCGGAACCTATTGGCGCGCCAGCCATCGCCTCTCCGACGGCCAGGGGAACCCGCCGCCCGGATGGAGCAACCCCTACCAGCACGGGACGTTGACCTTCACCGGCCCGTCCACGGCGGTGTTCCGGGCCTCACCCGGGGCGGTCACCTTTCACCGCACTCCGCGCACCCGGCCGCCGGTCGTCTGCTCGTAGGGGCACGCGCGCGCCGGGAAGGTTGGGCGCAAGCCCGAGCGCGTGGCCGTCATACCGCAGCGGTGAGCGTTCTGACCGGCGGAGGTGTCGCCCGGCCAGCTTCGGGGAAGGCCCAAGACATGACCCCTTCGAGAACCCAAGTTCCGAGCATCACTCTCTCTGACGGCGAGCAGATCCCGCAACTCGGCTTCGGCGTCTTCCAGGTTCCGCCGGCCGAGACCGCAGAGGCGGTCACGCGCGCGCTGCTGACGGGCTACCGCCACATCGACACCGCGGCCGCGTATCGCAACGAGGGTGCCGTCGGCCAGGCCGTCCACGCGGCCGGCCTCGGGCGCGACGACGTCTACATCACCACCAAATGCTTCAACGATCATCATGGCTTCGAGCAGGCCAAGCGAGCCTTGCGCGAGAGCCTGGACCGGCTCGAGATGGACTACGTCGACCTGTACCTCATCCATTGGCCGGTCCCCTCTCAGGACAAGTACGTGGACACCTGGAGGGCGTTCATCGAGCTTCAGCACGACGGCCTCGCTCGTTCGATCGGCGTCTCGAACTTCCAGCAGCCCCATCTTGAGCGGATCATCGCCGAGACCGGGGTGACGCCCGCCGTCAACCAGATCGAGCTTCACCCGCGCCTTCAGCAGGTCGGGCTGCGTCGCGAGCACGCCGACCGGGGCATCGTCACCGAGGCCTGGAGCCCGCTTGCCCAGGGCGTCGTGCTCGACGATCCGCCGATCATCGAAATCGCCCGGTCTCATGGCAAGAGCCCCGCTCAGGTCGTCATCCGCTGGCATCTGCAGATCGGCAACGTCGTCATTCCCAAGTCCGTCACACCGGAGCGCATCCAGGCCAACTTCGATGTGTTTGACTTCACCCTCAGCGACGCCGAGATGCGGGCCATCGAGGCTCTCGACGCCGGCCAGCGCACGGGGCCCGACCCGGACACCTTCGTCCGGCCGTAGCCGGTCGGGGGGCGCCCCGGGCCGACCTCTTCTCCGGCGGGCGCTTGGCCCCTTGCTGGCGGGCCGGGACTCCCGCGGGCGCCCCGGGCCGGTCCTTCCCCCCGGGGCGCCCCCCCAAGGGTGCAAAACGGAGAAAAGCCAAATGGCCCGGCCGGATTTTCCACGCATGTCGCGCCCAGGCCACGGTCTGGAGAAAAGCCAAGCCGCGGATTCGGCTTTTCTCCGAAATGCACCGTCCCGACCGGCCAGCCGCGCCCAGCCGCGCCACCAGGCGCGCCACCTGGCGCGCGTCAAGCGGCGGGGTCCCCGGCGAGCGCGGCTCTGCCCGCTCGCGTCACGGGCGCCTTTCGCTCCCGATCGGATAGTGAGGCCGCGTGCATCTGCGCGAGCTCGCACAATGCCCGGACTGTGCCCGACGCCACTGGATCGATCGCCGGCCGCCTCTCCCGTCCGCTGACGGCTGGCCGGACCGGACGGCCGCGGCGCGGCACGCCGGGGCTCATCGGCGTCCTCTGCCTGGTGGTCGCGCTGACCGTCAACGCCCTGCTCATCCATGAGGTCGGTCGCTCCGGAGATGAGCCCTACTACGCGCGAATGGCCGCCCACCCGGGCGGTCCGCACAATTTCCCGTACGCGTTCCGGGTCGGGGTCCCCTACCTCGTCCACGTGCTGCCCTTCTCCCCGTCCTTCTCCTGGAGCGCGATCGCGCTCGTCGCGGCAGGAGTGGCGGCCGGCGCGCTGTTCGCTCTGCTGCGCGAGTTCGATGTCGGCCCCCGCCTCGCGACCGGGCTAGCGATCGGATTCGTGGTCTCGCCGCCGCTGCTGGTCACGTTCCTGCGCAACGGGATCTCGGTGGATCCGATCAGCGCGATGGTCATCATGCTCGGCACCTTGTTCATCGTGCGCCGGCGATTGCCCGCGCTCGCAGTCACGCTGCTCGTGGGGACGACGGTCCACGAGTCATGCCTGTTCTTGATTCCGTTCGCCTACGCAGTCTGGGCCGAGCGCCTGATCGACACCCGGGCCCTGCGCGACCTCGCGTTGGTCGCCATCGGGCCGGCGCTCGTGTACGTGTATCTGCGGACGTCAATCGTCGCTGTCGGCGAGGGCTACCAGCCCGGCTATTACGGACCGTTCGTCACCGAGCGCGTCGACGTGATCAAACTGGCCCTGGGTACCGGGGGCTGGGCCCGCGAACTCCGGCGGCTCGTGCTCGACTACGGACCGTTGTGGCTGGCGGCGCCGTTCGCGCTGCGCCGGCTGCAGTTCGCTCAGCGCGGACTGGTGCTCGTCGCCCTCTGCCTGGGGTCGATGACGTTCGCGCTGGACTGGGGGCGGGCGGCCTTCTTCGCCGCGCCCGTCATCTATGTCGCGGCCGCATGGATGCTCCGTGACCGGCGCCGTCTCGCCGTGGCCGCGGTCCTCGGCTTGTTTTTGATCGACGGCGGCTACGCCGTCTACATGCAGGTCCACGGGGTCCGACATGGCCTCGACAGCAGCGGTCCGCCCGCCCGGGGTCCGGTCAGCTAGGCGCCGGCGCGTCAAAGTCGACCCCGGCTCGATCGGCCGCTAACCGGGCCCCCAGGAGCTCGCCCAACACGTCGCCGTAGCGCTCGAGCGCCTGGCCGTACACCTCGGCCACCCGATCTCCGAGAAGCAAGGGCACGTCGAGCTCGGCCGCCATCTCGGTGACGGCGGTCAGCTCATCGCGCGAGCGAGCCAGGGAGAACGCCGCCTTGTTGTCACCGGCCATCAGCGCGGTCGCGTCCGAGTCCATGAACCGACTGGCCGCTGCGCTCATTTGCACCGTCCGGCGAAAGGTTTCCGGATCCACCCCGGCCCGGACTGCCAGGACCAGGGCTTCGGAGTTGGCCACCGCCTGCCCGAACCAGAGAAGGTTGACCAACAGCTTGACCGTATAGCCGGCGCCGAACGATCCGACGTGGAGCACGTGCGCGGCGAGCGCGTCGAGCAGCGTGCGCTGGCGGCTCAGGTCCGCAGCGTCACCTCCGGCATAGATGAGCAGCTGTCCGTCCCGCGCCTGCTCAGGGCCGCCACCCATCGGAGCCTCGACAACATGAACCCCGCGCTCACTCCCGGCCCGTGCCCGCTCCCGTCCCAGGGCCGGCGTCGCGGTGCTCATGTCAATCCAGGTTGCTCCGGGGCGCATCTCTGTCAGCAGCGGCTCGAGCATCGCCCCAAGCTCCTCGGGCCCCGGCAACACCGTGAGGATCACCTCGGATCGCGCGGCCAGCTCGGCCCGGCTGGCGATCCCCTGACCACCAAGGGCGGCAAGCGAGGCCTGAGCGGCGTCATCCGTGTCGTGCCCGGCCACGGCAAACCCGGTGCGCATCAGTCGCCGGCAGATGGGCAGGCCCATGCGGCCGAGGCCGATGACCCCGACCCTCGTCTCATCTGTGCTCATCATTGGCCAGATCATGACGGTCGCGCGACCATGTCCAAGCCGCTCGGCGGCCGCTCCCGGCCAGGGAAGCGCCGCGAGGCCGCCCAAGCTCAGCGGCGCGACCGGTCCCCAAGCGGAGCGGCGCGACCCGTCCCAAGCAGAGTGGCGCGACCCGTCCCAAGCGGAGCGGCGCGACCCGTCCGCTCACCCGAAAATCGCCGGTGAATAGGTGGCTTGACGGGCTTCCGACGGTGGGGCCGCTAAATTTGCTCTTCGCCGGTCACGTCGCGATGAGCCGGATGACGCACTTGCGCCCTTCTAGAGACCCCGGATTCGAAGGCACGCGCGAGTAAATCGACCAATGACGAAGGGAAAGACGCGTTGCGGATCTTGATTCTCGGTGGAGACGGCTTCTGTGGGTGGCCGACCTCGCTTCACCTCTCTGAGTGCGGCCACGATGTCGCCATCGTGGACAACCTGGCGCGCCGCAACGCTGATATCGAGCTCGAGGCGGACTCGCTGACGCCGATCAAGCCGATCGGCACGCGCCTGGAGGTATGGCGCGAACTCACCGGGCGAGATATCCCGTTCCATCGCCTCAACGTGGCCGAGGATTACCGCGAGCTGCTCGACCTGCTCCTGGAATACCAGCCCGACGCGGTCGTCCACTTCGCCGAGCAGCGCGCTGCTCCATATTCGATGAAGAGCTCGTGGCACAAGCGCTACACGGTCGAAAACAACGTGGGCGCCACGCACAACCTGCTTACCGGCCTGGTCGAGGCCGGCCTCGACAGCCACGTTGTCCATCTCGGCACGATGGGGGTCTACGGCTACGGGACGGCGGGCATCAAGATCCCCGAGGGCTACCTCCGGGTCAAGATCGACACCGACGAGGGCTCTGAGATCGAGCAGGAGATCCTCTACCCGGTCAACCCGGGCAGCGTCTACCACATGACCAAGACCCAGGACCAGCTCCTGTTCGCGTTCTACAACAAGAATGACGGCACCCGCGTGACCGACCTGCACCAGGGCATCGTCTGGGGGACCCAGACTGCCGAGACCCGCCAGGACGAGCGGCTCATCAACCGCTTTGACTACGACGGCGACTACGGCACCGTGCTCAACCGGTTCCTCATGCAGGCCGCGGTCGGCTATCCACTCACCGTCCACGGGACCGGCGGCCAGACCCGGGCGTTCATTCACATCCAGGACACCGTCCGCTGTATCCAGCTGGCCATCGAGAACGCGCCCGAGCATGGTGAGCGCGTGCGCGTGTTCAACCAGATGACTGAGTGCCATCGGGTCGTCGACCTGGCCAAGCTCGTTTCCAGCCTGACCGGCGCCGAGATCGACTACGTCGACAATCCGCGTAAGGAGGCGGCCGAGAACGAGCTGTTCGTCGAGAACAGTCATCTGCTCGACCTCGGTCTGCAGCCGATTCGCCTCCAGGACGACCTCCTCACCGAGATCAGCGAGATCGCAGGCGTCTACCGGAACCGCTGCGATCTGCGCAAGATCCCCTGCACCTCGAAGTGGATCCAGAACAAGCCGGCCGCCGTCGCGCCGGCTGTGTCCTAGAGCCCAGGTCGCTCGGCCGGCCCGGCCGGGCGCGCGTCCGCGGTCAGTTTGGCTTCCTCCCAGCGGTTGAGACCGGCCAGCAGGAGCCCCAGCCGCAAGGTCCCGAATCCGTCGCCCCCTTCGTCGGCACGTTGGAGGGCGTCGAGCGCGCCGTCGACGTCTCCGCGGTGCTCGCGCAGTCCGAGCTTGCCCGATGCCGCCGGGCCGCCGTCGGCATCGGCCCGGGCGTAGAGCTTTTCGGCCTCATCCAGACGGCCCGCCTGCGCAGCCTTGTCGCCGGCCTCAGATCCCCGCGCCACTCCGGGCGCTCATCGTGGACGGTGAAGCGACCGGCTGCCCATCCCGACCACGACGTCTGAGGCCAGCAAAAACGAGGGCCGGCGGTCGGGTGAGTCAGCGGGCCGGCGGTGATCGTCCATGAAATCGCCGGAGATCCTACTCGCTGGTAGAGAAGCTCCGCCCCGCCATCGCTGAGGGTCGGTTGCCATGATCCGGCACGCACCGCACTGTCCACGACGCACCTTTTTCGGTAGCAATGAGCCCCTCCCCTCCCACCACGCTCACCATGGCCCGCGCCCGGCGCATCGCGCTCGCGGCTCAGGGTTTTGCCCGCCCGCGACCGCCGCGCCCGGCGAGCGTCAACCAGATCGCCGATCTCGTGAATCGCCTCGGCGTTCTGCAGCTCGATTCGGTCAACGTCTTCAGCCGCGCGCACTACATGCCCGTCTTCTCGCGGCTTGGCCCCTACGACCGCGCACGCCTGGACCGCATCGCCGGTCACGGCCCAGACAGGCTCGACCGACGATTGATCGAGTACTGGGCGCACGAGGCGTCGCTCATCCCCGTCGACTTGCAGCCGCTCTTTCGCTGGCGGATGGCCGACGTGGAGCGGGAGGCCTGGGGATCGATCGCCCGGATCATTTCTGAGCAGCCTGATCTCGTGGCCGCCACGCTCGCCCTCGTTCAGGACCAGGGGCCGATCCGTGCCCGCGATACGGGTGCCGTCCGCCCGCCACCCCGCGTCGGGCACATGTGGAACTGGCACGAGGGTAAGGTCGCGCTGGAGCATCTGTTCTTCACCGGGCGGGTGGCGGCCGCCCGGCGGATCAACTTCGAGCGGCTCTACGACCTGACCGAGCGGGTCGTTCCCGCCGAGATCCTCAGCCGGCCGACCCCGAGCGAAGATGACGCCCAGCGCGAGCTCATCAGAATCGCGGCGCGGGCCCTAGGTGTGGCCACCGAGCCGGACCTGGGCGACTACTTCCGCCTGCCCCGGGCGTCGTCCAAGGCGCGCGTGATGGAGCTTGTCGGGGCCGGGGAGCTCACGCCGGTGGCGGTGGACGGCTGGGACGCTCCCGCCTATCTCTGGCCCGACTCCCGCCAGCCCCGCCGGGTGAGGGCCCGGGCACTCCTCTCGCCATTTGACTCCCTCATATGGTTCCGGCCGCGGACCGAGCGGCTGTTTGGCTTCCGCTACCGGATCGAGATCTACACCCCGGCGCCGAAGCGCACCTACGGCTACTACGTCCTTCCCTTCCTCCTCGACGAGGCGCTTGTGGCGCGCGTCGATCTCAAGTCAGACCGCCAGCGCGGCGTACTCGTCGTCCAGGGCGCCTACGCCGAACCCGGCGTCGACACGGCCCATGTGGCCGGCGAGCTGATGGGCGAGCTGAGGCTTGTCGGCGACTGGCTCGGGCTCGACGCCGTCGAGGTCGTTGACCGAGGCGATCTCGCGGGTCCGCTCGCGGTGGCCCAGCGGCACGCTCGCAGCAGCGCAGCCGTCCGCTCGCCCGGCGCCCTGACCGGGCGCTAGCGCCCGACTGACGCGACGGCGCTAGGCGATCAGCCTCAGGATCGCCGCCGTCCCGGCCGCGGCGATGGCGATGATGACAAACGGGGCCTGCCGCCAGACCAGCACCGCCGCGACGAGCAGCGCCGGCGTTCGGGCATCGATCACGTAGCGGTCAGCGGTCGTCAACGTCTGGACGAGGATCAACCCGGCGAGGACCGGGACGACGATCGTCTCCAGCGACCACCGCTCGGCCAGATCCGGGTCAAGACGACCCGCCAGCACAACCCCCAGGAGCTTGAGCCCGTAGGCGCCTCCGCTGACGGCGAGCACCGGCCACCAGGTCATCGGCTCCTCCCCGTCCGGCGCCGGGAGGCCAGTAGCGTCGGAGCCGCACCGAGCACCGAGGCGAGGATGGGCACTCCCGCCGGGGCGAGCGGCACGAGAGCGAGAGCGATGATCGCGCCGGCCACCGCTGCGCGGGGGGCGCCCGGCCGGCGCAGCTGCGGCGCGATCAGGGCCAGGAAGATGGCCGGAAACACCGCATCGAGCCCGTACTCACGCGGGTCGCCCAGCGCCTGGCCGGCCAGCGCTCCGGCCAGCGTGCCGGAGTTCCAGGCCACGTACATGCAGACCGCCGTGACGTCGAACGCCCGGCGCTTGGCGGTCAGGGTGGGCTGCGCGTGCGCCATCGCCGTCGTCTCATCGATGACGGCCTGGGCGCGGACGGCACGTCTGAGCCAGGAGCCGGACACGACCTGCTTGAGGCTGAGGGCGTAGATCGCGTTCCGCCCGGCCAGGAGCAGGGCGGGCGGCAGGGCCCCGGCCACACCACCACCGGCGCCGATGACCGACACGAAGGTCAGCTGTGAGGCGCCGGTGAAGGTGACCAGAGAGAGCACGCAGGTCTGGCTCACGCTGAACCCGGCGGTCACCGACAGCACCCCGAAGGACACGGCGTAGACGCACGTCGCGACCCCCAGCGAGAGGGCGTTGCGCAAAACGGGATCCCTGGCCATGGACCCGATCATTATTGAGCCGCCCCGCCACGCACCGCGCCGCCGACCGCGGTCCGGCCCGAATAGCCTGGTGTCGAGCGATGTCAGACGTGAACCGACACCGGCCGCTGCGCCCTGAGACCGAGGCGGACCGCGCTGCGGCCCGGCCGCGGCCGGCTTCGCCAGCGCCGGGGGCCACTCCCGGACTGGGCTGGGCCACCCTCGGCGTGCTGGCCTTCTCGTTCACGTTTCCGGCCACAGCGCTGGCCGAGCGAGCCTTTGACCCGCTCGTGGTCGGGGCGGGCCGGTCGGTGATCTCGGCCCTGATCGCGGCGGTCACCCTCCGGGTGTCGGGCGCCCCGATCCCCGATCGACGTCACTGGCCAGGACTCATCGCCGTCGCGCTCGGGTGCGGGATCGGCTTTGGCGTTCTCTCCGCCCTCGCCCTGCATCACACGAGCTCGAGCCATGGGGCGGTCGTCATCGGCCTGCTCCCAGCGGCCACGGCAGTGGTCGCGGTGCTCCGCGTGGGCGATCGCCCGGGGCCCGTTTTCTGGGCAGCCAGCCTGATCGGGACCGCCGTCGTCACCGGTTACGCCCTCTCACGCGGTGCGGGCACGCTGCACGCCGCCGATCTGCTGCTCCTCGCTTCAGTGGTGGTGGCGGCCGTCGGATATGCCGAGGGCGGCCGGCTCGCCCGTGAGTTGCCCGGCTGGCAGGTCATCGCCTGGGGTCTTCTCATCGCCCTGCCGGTCGCGGTCCCGCTGACTCTCATTGGTGCGTTGCGGGCCCCGGGGCCAGCCGTGACGGCGCCGGCGCTACTCGGCTTTGCCTATATCGGCACGGTTTCGACGTTCTACGGTTTCTTTGCCTGGTATCGCGGCTTGGCCGAGGCGGGGGTCGCCCGTGCCAGCCAGATCCAGCTCGCCCAGCCCCTGCTGACGATCGTCTGGTCGGTGCCTCTGCTCGGGGAGTCCCTTGACCCGATCGCTCTCGTGGCGGCGATC
The DNA here is from genome assembly GCA_034665145.1 of Solirubrobacteraceae bacterium. Classification (GTDB taxonomy): domain Bacteria; phylum Actinomycetota; class Thermoleophilia; order Solirubrobacterales; family Solirubrobacteraceae; genus Palsa-465. Next base: position 10,498 of record JAXDGI010000271.1, on the reverse strand, counting down.
GTCGTCGCCGGGTGCGTGCTCGTGACTCAGCGGGCCCGGGGCCGAACGGCAGGGCTGTCCCCGGCCGAGACAGCGATCGTCGCCGACGCGGAGAGCGAACCGGCGTCAGCCACTGGCCTCGTCCATCGCTGACCGGATCTCGGGTCGCGCCCAGGCTCAGGCATGGCACCCTTCCTGGCTACGCAGCGGCAACGGTACGACGACATCGGACACCAGTACACGCGGACCCGCCGGGAGGATCCGCACATCGCGGCACGCATCCGTGCCGCTCTGGGAGACGCCCGCACGGTGGTCAACGTTGGCGCCGGCGCCGGCTCCTACGAACCACGGGATCGCCCGGTCGTGGCGATTGAACCCAGTGATGTGATGGCCGCGCAGCGCGGTCCGGCACTCGCTCCGGCGATCCGGGCCAGCGCCGGTGAGTTGCCGCTGCGCGACGGCGCCGCGGACGCCGCCATGGCCATCCTCACCCTGCACCACTGGGATGATGAGCAGGAACGCGGGGTGCGCGAGCTGCGGCGGGTGGCCTCCGGTCCCGTCGTGATCGTCACCTTCGATCCCCTCATCAGCAGCCAGATGTGGCTGATTGCCGATTACCTGCCCGAGGTGGCTCGTCTCGACGCCAAGATCTTCCCCACCCCGGACCGCGTTGCCAGCTGGCTCGGTGGGACGACCCGGGTGCAGACACTCGAGCTGGTTGCGGATACGCCTGACTGGATGCTCGGCTCGTTCTGGGCCCACCCCGAGCGCGTGCTCGATCCTCAGGCACGCGCAGCTACGTCGGGCTTCGCGCGGCTGGACGCGCGGATCGTACGGCGGGCGGTCGAAGCGGTCTCGGCCGACCTCGCGAGCGGGGCCTGGGACCGGCGGCACGGGAACCTTCGCGCGCTCAAGGCGTTTGACGCCGGCCTTCGCCTCATTACGAACCTCCCTTGAGGACTCGCGCTGGAGACGGGCTAGGCAGCGGCTACCGTGAGAAACATGCCGGTGACGCACCGCGAACGCGTGCAAGGCCTGCTCGCCGACGCTGCGGCCGAGCACGCACACCTCATGACCCAGCTACCGCTCGAGCTCCGGGCGTCGATCCCCGTCGACGGGCAGGGGGTGACGCAGGCGATCGACCATCTGGCCGTCGCCGCCGGCCTATCGATCAGCGAGCGCCACGAGCTGATCCGGCCTCACGCGGTCAATCCCGCGGTCATGCACGCTCGGGTCTTCGGGCGCGCGCCGCTGGCCCGCGAGACGGTGATCGGCTCGTTCGTCGATGGCGCCCGGGTACGGGCCGATGCCCTCTCGGCGTTGGCCGACACAATCGGCGGTGAACCGCTCGGCCAGCAGGTGCGAAAGCTCCTGGTCGAGAACCCGCCGCCCGCGGGGGCTGACGGCGACGATGTGGTGGCCGCTTTGCGCGAAACCTACGACGCGCACGAGCGCGCAGCGCTCCTGATCGCCGCTCACCTAGACGAAGCCGGGATCACGCCGTGACGCGCTCGTAGTTGATTCTCATCAGCGCGATGACCTCGCGCACGTCGGAGTTGCCCTCGATCTGACGCGCGGCCATCTTGGTCGAATGCGGGTTGACGGGATGCGGGCCGACGCGCCCCTCGGCCCGCAGACGGGCTCCGATCTCACGCGGAAAGCCAAAGTGGGCCGCCCGGTCGCCATGCAGGTGCCCGAGGGGCGTGCCGTTGACGGTAAAGCCAAATTCCCCCCGCTGGCCCATTCCGGCCTCGACCCCGGGCCACGACGTGACCTCGTCGGTGATCTGCTGGCTGGGGCTGCGCGCGTTGCTCATGGCTGGCTCCTCACGGAATCGACTGGAACCGCCACCCTACAAGTTGAAGTTAACTTGAAGTCAAGCCCCAGTTCTGGTCCCCTACGCCTATGTCCAGACTCCTGACCATCGGCGAGGTGTCCAAGCGCAGCGGCGTGGCCGCGTCGGCGCTGCGCTTCTACGAGGTACGTGGACTGATCAAGTCCGAGCGCGCCGGCTCGGGACACCGCCGCTACCCCCGGCCCGTCCTGCGCCGGGTGGCCTTCATCGTCTTCGCGCAGCACGTCGGACTGAGCCTGGACGACATCGGACGCGAATTGGACAAGCTGCCCGAGAATCGGGTGCCGAGCCGACAGGACTGGTCGCAACTCTCGGCCCAGTGGACCGACCGCATCGACCAGCGCATCCTCGAGCTCGAGCGCCTGAGGGCCGGACTGACCGAGTGCATAGGTTGCGGATGCCTGTCCCTGGACCGCTGCCGCTTGGCCAATCCCGATGACCGGGTGGCCGCCCGCGGGCCGGGGCCCCGATACTGGATCGGGGACCGGCCCGCCGGGGCCTGAGGCTCACGCGGGTCTCCCAGACCTCGGCTCAGGGTGTGAGACCCACACCCAAGGGTCCCTGGGCACCACCCGCCTCGCAGCTGAGACTGGCCTCATCAGATCAGGCGACGTCGGCGCAGCCGACAGGGGAAGCGAGGCCGTGACGTATGCAACGACTGGTGGAGTGACCGACCGGCGTCCGACCGCGGTCGAGCGGCGTCCGACCGCCGCCGACCGTCGTCCGACCGCCGCCGAGCGGCGTCGGACCGCCGCTGTCCGGCTCGCGGACCACGTCACCCGGGAGCGCGTCTCACCGGCCCCGGGGATCGCCGTGTATTTCCTGGGCGTCATCGTCGAGTCGCTGGGCCTGGGACTCATCGCGGCGGCCGGTTGGTGGGTCCTGGGCGGGGCGATCTTCATCTGTGGGCTGGCCATCGGAACCCTCGGAAACCGACTCTGGCCGGCCGGCCCCGCCGAGAGCGTGTCCTCCCTCGAGGCCCCCCTTGAGGAACGTCGCGGTCGCGGTCGCGTTCGCGTCGGAAAGGCTCGTCTAGAGAGTCGCGGCGTCAACGAGCACGGTTCGGTGGCCGTCCTCACCGCCTGAGCGGCCCGCGCCCGGGACCGCTCGGCGCCACTCGCGATCACGCCGACGGCCAGCGCACCTACGACCACGAGCAGCGAGATGAGGACGAGCCTTCCCGGCGTCGTCGTGGCGCGCCGCGGATCCAGTGGCGCAGGCGGGGGCGAGGCTCGGTGCCGGCCCGATGGCGTTCCAGCAACGCAATCACGGCATCCAGGGCGCGCTCAGGACGCGTGGTGGACATACCGCGATTCTGGGCGGGAGGCGGGCGCGAGTCAGCACTCCCAAGGTGTCGCGTTGCACACCCTGGTGGCGCCCGTCATCCCGCTCACGGCCCGGAACCTCACGCGCACGGGCTGAGGGCAGTTCCTCAGCGGCGGGAAAGCCGACGCAGCAAAGGCATCTCGACCAGCTGGTTGCGAGCCCGCCAGGTTCTCGAGGCTTTGATGGCACCGAGTTGTGACCGGAGTACAGCGGCCTCGGCGTCTGCTCGCCGCTCGGCCGACCTCCACTCCTCATCTCGTGCGGCCAGCTGGCGGGCATGTCGATCGGCCTGCGAGTCCACAGCAAGGCGCAGGTGCACGGCAGCCCGCCATCCGGCCGCCGCTGCCCGGGCCGCCAACTCAGCGTCGAAGCCAGGCTCCCGGCTGCGCTGAAGCCAGGCCATGACCTCGGCCCTGCGCTCGGCGGGATCCATATCGCCTCGCACAGAGGCATCGAACTTGAGGACCGTCAACCGCTCGCCGGTGGCATAGCGAAAGCCTGGATGGGCGAACCACTGCTGCCACATGTAGTGGTCTGACCAGCGCCCGGGCGGGGCCTCACGCCAACCATGGGCAAGTTGGCGGTATGCGTCGAGTCGATGCCCCACGCCCGTCAGCGAGACGGCGTTGCGAGACGGATGGTCATGCCACAGTCGGCACCGCGGGTCAGCCAGATCAGTCGCGTGCGCCCGGAGATGTCCTCGCCGGTCGACGAACACCGGGAGCGGATGGGTGAAGTCGACCGTCTCCAATCGCTCCACAGTTCGGGCCAGATGATCGGGGAGCATGACGTCGTCGTCGCCGAGGTAGCAGACGTACGACGACGTCGCCAGCGTGAGCACCTGGTGACGGATGAGCTCGCCCCGGCTCGACGTCTTCGGGTGCTCGATGAAACGTACGCGCGTGTCGCGCAGCAGCGGGCGCACGGCCTCGCGTACCTCGTACGTGGCACCGTCTCCTATGACCACGAGCTCAAGGGAGCGAACCGACTGATCGAGGACGCTTTGGCAGGCCAGGTCGACCGTGCTGGCGTGACGGTGGGTGGGAACGATTACGGTGACCAACGGACCGTGCGGTCGCGCCGGAGCAGTCACCAGCGAAACGGCACGACCTCCCCGGCTTGCGGGGAGTCGTAGGGCATGTCCAGAGCATCCGGATGCTCGTAGGTGTATGTCTGAGAGGGCATGTTGACGATGAACGCCTCGTCGATCCCCAGGTTCTTCCAGCCGTGATAGAGGTTCGGCGGAATGACGAGCAGTCCCGGATTGCGCTCGCTGACGCGGAACTCATTCAGGCTGCCAACCGTGGGCGAGTCAGTCCGCCCGTCGTAGACGACGATTGACACCAGCCCGCGGATGACGAACAACCGGTCGGTCGAACGCCTGTGCAAACCCCAGGCTCGCACTCGCCCGGCCAGCGTGGTCGTCAGGTGCACCTGGACGATCGGCTGATCGAGTTCCTCCCATCCGGCGCGAGCGATCTCCGCCAACGTCCCATCCTCATGGGGGACCGGCCGCGTCGGCCGGAATACGAGGCCGTCGATCGGATCCTGTCGCAACCCCCCGCCATGATCCACCGCCGATGACTTGTTCATCAGCCGCTCCAACCCGATGACGTCGATCTCCTGGGCTGTGGGCTCCGCCATCGCAAGAATGTACCGCTGCCACCGGCGCCGATGCTGATACTCGCCGCGGGGCTCACCGGGACCGGCCGTTCGCCGGCGGGGCTGAGCTGGGCGCAGCCCCCAAGCAGCCCAGCGGACTCGACGCCCTCGACAGTCGGCTCCGGAACACGCCTCAGGTGGGTTTCAGTTGCCGGACGGACCTGTGCTCGACCCTTCACCCGGGCGTCCGATCGCGTGGATCGCGTCAATCACATCTTTGATTCCGCCGGCGGTGTGAGCGTCAAGACGGTCAAGGATCGTCTCAGTGTCAGCGAACTCCTTCGCTGCCCGGGCGTCCGAGGCGGCGGATTGCACCGACTGCCCCACCATGATGATGCTGAGCAGCACCAACTGAAGGAACGTCTGCGCGATCCAGGCGATGATCACGATCACCTGTCCGGAGTTGATCGCGGCGGGCAAGCTGATCAGTGCGATCACCGCGAAGACATAGGCGCACGCCATCGTGCCGACGCTACGGGTGATCACTAGCGCGAGTTTGGCGTTGAACCCCTCGACCTCACGGAGTGCCTCCTTGATGCCCTTGGGATCGAAGCGCACCACGCGTGGCAGTTGCTGGCGGACTTTGACCGGTGCATCCATTTCGCAGCCTTCCAATCGGCAATGATTCGGCAGAATCGACGAGACCAGCGGCGTCAACACGCCTCACTCTCATCACAGGATTCGATGCGCCGGCCCCGGGTCCTGTGCTCTCAGGAAGGATCTCGGCGGATGACCGCGGGATTGGTCGCGGAGCCAGAAGGCGTGGCGAGAGCCGGTCGTGGTGCGTTCGATCGGAGGGCCCGCAACTGCATTCGGCGAACGTTGCTCTCATGCCGACCTGGCGTCAGCCGGATAGCGGCGCGCTCTCGGTTTCGCCGGTTCGGCCGTCAGATCCCCGCGCTTGGGTTCAATGAGTAAGCGGAGCCCCAGGCGAACGCTCCACGCTCCCGGCGGTCAATACTTCGCCGGCGCTTCTCGCGATCGCCCACTCCTCGCGTGCGGCGATCACGAGGACGCGCACGCGCGAGCGGGAGGTTGCGATGTCAACATCATCGAACGTGGACGCCTCGTTGGCGGTGCCGTCCACGTTGACGCCCATGAACCGGAACGGGTCCAGCGCCTCTCGGCGGACGGTGGGACTGTGCTCGCCGACCCCGCCGGTGAACGCGATCGCGTCCAGGCCGCCAAGGCTCGGCAGCATCGCCCCGATGCAGCGACGCAGCCGGTGCACGTAGACGTCGAAAGCAAGTCGGGCGCGCGGATCGCCCTGCTCCCGGGCGGCGAGCACATCGCGCAGGTCGCCGCTCGTACCGCTGAGGCCGGCGAGACCGGACCCGCGATTGAGGACCTCGTGAAGCTCATCCGGGGAGGTGTCCCCGGAGCGCAAGAGATGCAGCAGCAGGCCGGGGTCGACCGAGCCTGAGCGTGTTGCCATCGCCAGCCCATCGAGCGGCGTGAACCCCATCGTGGTGTCGACGCTCCGCCCGTGACGCACGGCCGCGAGCGATGCTCCGCTGCCGAGGTGGCAGCTGACCAGCCGCAGGCCCTCGACGTCGTGGTTGAGAATGTGGGCGGCTCGGTGTGTTACGTACTCGTGGTTGATGCCATGGAAGCCAAAGCGGCGAAGCCCGGCATCGCTCCACTCATGAGGCCCCGCGTATGTGTAGGCGGGCGCCGGCAGATGGGCGTGGAAGGCTGTGTCGAAGACGGCGACCTGCGGCGTACCCGGCCCGATGGCCCGCTCCACGGCCTCGACGGCGCTCAACGCGGCGAGGTTGTGCAACGGAGCCTGCGCGGCAAGCGCGGCGATCTCCTGCCTGACGCCATCACTGATCGCGATCGGCGACGCGTATCGCGTCCCTCCGTGCACGACGCGGTGGCCGACGACGTCGATCTCATCAGGTCCGGCCAGGGGTGCTTCCGGTCCTTGCCACAGCTCACGAAGCAGTTGGGCTGCCGGGTGGTCCTGGGCCGCGCCCGGCCCCCAGGTCAGCGTCCGCTGCCAGAGCGACGCGGGCGGAGTGGCGAGCGAGACGCCTGGAGCTAGCTTGTACAGCGAGACCTTGAGGGTGCTCGACCCGGCGTTGACGGCGAGTGCCTTCACCTCCGGCCCGCGTACTCAGCGCCGCCAGGTCCAGGCCTTAACCTGGGGCAGATCCTCGCCGTAACGGTGGATGTGCTCCCGGTGCTCGATCAGCTTGTCGCGCATCTCCCTCCGCACGTGGGCGGCGCAGACCCCCAGCTTGGGCACCTGGTCGATGACATCGCACACCAGCCCGAACCGGTCGATCTCGTTCCGAACGGCCATGTCGAACGGCGTCGTCGTCGTGCCCTCCTCCTTGTAGCCGCGTACGTGGAAGTTGCCGTGGTTCGTGCGGCGGTAGGTCAGGCGGTGGATCAACCACGGATATCCGTGGAAGTTGAACACCACGGGGCGGTTGGCGGTGAATATCGTGTCGAACTCCCGATCGGACAGGCCGTGGGGGTGCTCGATCTCAGGCTGCAGGGCCATCAGATCGACGACATTCACCACCCGCACCTTGAGATCCGGGAAGTGTTCAGCCAACAGGTCCACCGCAGCGAGCGTCTCGAGGGTGGGTACATCCCCCGCGCAGGCCATGACGACGTCGGGGTCACCGCCCTGGTCGTTGCTGGCCCAGTCCCAGATCGCGATCCCCTGCTCGCAATGCTGGATCGCGGCGTCGATGTCAAGGAACTGCGGCGCTGGCTGCTTACCGGCGATGATCACATTGACGAGGTTCCGGCTCCGAAGAGCGCGGTTCGTCACCGCGAGCAGCGTGTTCGCGTCCGGCGGCAGGTAGACACGCACGACATCGGCCTTCTTGTTGACGACGTGGTCGATGAACCCGGGGTCCTGATGGCTGAAGCCGTTGTGATCCTGACGCCACACATGTGAGGTCAGTAGGTAGTTCAGCGACGGAACCGGCCGGCGCCAGGGCAGCTCGCGGCTTGTCTTCAGCCACTTGGCGTGCTGGTTGAACATGGAGTCGACGATGTGGATGAACGCCTCGTAGCTCGAGAACAGCCCATGGCGGCCGGTCAGTAGGTAGCCCTCCAGCCAGCCCTGGCAGGTGTGCTCGGAGAGGAACTCCATGACGCGACCATCGGCAGCCAAGCCCTCATCCTCGGGCAGGGTCTGTGCCTGCCAGCTTTTGCCCGTCGCCTGGTACAGAGCGTCAAGCCGGTTCGATCCCGTCTCGTCGGCACCGAACACGCGGAAGTTCCCGGCGTTGTGATTGAGCTTCATCACATCTCGCAGGAAGGTGCCCATGACGCGCGTGGCCTCCGCGAGGCTCGCGCCCGGTTGATCCACACTGACCGCGTAATCGCGGAAGTCCGGCATCCGCAGATCGCGGACCGCAGGACCGCCGTGGGCGTGCGGGTTGGCACCCATCCGGCGATGGCAGCTTGGCGCAAGCGCCGCAAGCTCCTCGATCAGCGCCCCGTCCTCGTCAAACAGCTCCTCAGGCCGGTATGAGCGCATCCACGCCTCGAGCTCCGCCAGCCGGCCCGGCGCGTGGGCCACGTCGGCGAGCGGAACCTGGTGCGAGCGCCACGAGCCCTCGACCGGGAGCCCATCGACTTGCGCAGGTCCCGTCCACCCCTTGGGGGTGCGCAGCACGATCATCGGCCACTGAGGACGGTTACGCACATCGAACTCTCGCGCCTCGCACTGGATGGCGCCGATCTCATCGACCACCTCGTCCAGCGTCGCGGCCATCTGCTGGTGCATGACCTCCGGGTCTGAGCCCTCGACAAAGTATGGCTTCCACCCGTAGCCGACAAGCAGGCTCTCCAGCTCCTTGCGGGGTATGCGCGCAAGCACGGTGGGGTTGTGAATCTTGTACCCGTTCAGGTGGAGGATCGGCAGGACCGCACCGTCGGTGACAGGATTGAGGAACTTGTTCGAATGCCAGCTCGTCGCGAGCGGACCCGTCTCCGCCTCACCGTCACCAACCACGCAGGCGACGATCAGGTCAGGGTTGTCGAATGCCGCGCCGAATGCATGCGACAGGGCATAACCGAGCTCCCCGCCCTCATGCATCGAGCCAGGGATCTCCGGCGCGACGTGGCTGGGGATTCCGCCCGGGAAGGAGAATTGCTTGAACAGCCGGCGCAGCCCGTGCTCATCCTGCGAAACGTCAGGGTAGATCTCGCTGTAGCTCCCCTCCATGTAGGTCTGCGCGACGATCGCGGGGCCGCCATGACCCGGCCCGATCACATACATCACGTTGCGGTCGCGCCCCTTAATCACCCGGTTGAGGTGGACATAGATGAAGTTCAGTCCGGGCGTGGTGCCCCAGTGCCCCAGTAGTCGCGGCTTGAGATGCCCGAGCAGCAGCGGCTCACGCAGCAACGCGTTGTCGAGGAGATAGATCTGGCCGACAGACAAGTAGTTGGATGCGCGCCAGTAGGCGTCGATGAGCTTCAGCTGGTCACCGTCAAGCGGCTGACCGGCTTCGACCTCGCTGGCATCGGCTTGCAATATCCGAACGTCACTCAAGACAGACCCTTTCTTAGTTCAATCCTCGCCCAGCGGAGCCCGCGCAAAGACGACAGCGCGCTTCATCCGCCGAGGTCAGCTTGGTCGTAGCGGCCCGGGCGTGCGACTGACCAAAGGGACTGGAGGAACAGCGACCGAGCGTCCGGTTCTTCTCCTGCATCAATTCCCTGAGGCGACCTCGCCGTTGCCAAGCTTTCCGCTTGCAAACTCATCGTTGCCCGGAAACTGTCTACGCACCGGAACCCGAAGCATCAGAAATCCCCCCCTCGCGGGTGTACTCCGCGAGCCGGTCTTGCCCGCCATCTCCGCACGGGTAGACGAGACCCCGCTCGCCCGCTTGGCTCGGGATGCCGGCATCCGTCCCCAAAAGCGGGAGGGCTCGCTTCGTCGAATGGCTGCACTCACCCGTCCGGCCACGGCGCTATGGCCTTCGAGCCCTCGCTCAGACGCGGCGGGGTTCGTTGTTTAGTTCGTAGGATGCATAGTCATGGCAGCGCTACTACCACGCCTCCGGCGAGCTGGCCGATCCAGATGACGCCCGGCGATCCAGCATCCGCGGCGGGCGTGATGGGCGACCACCTCATCGTCCTTCATTCCGCAGTGCGGGCCTGCGCGGGCTACAGCCGCCACGACGCGCCCTCAATTCTGTTGGACGGCTCATCGATGGCGCGCGATACGGAGCACGGTCGCGCGATCACCGCGCAGCTGACCCGCCGCCACGGAACGCTCGAGGAGGCGATCGCTGCTGCGGTCTTTGCGCTCGGTAGCGCGGGGTTGTCCAAGAGCATCCGCCGTCAGGCGCGTGCGGCGTGCGAGGACTACTTCTACAGTCGGCTCGACCTGACGCCCAGCCACGAGTTGGGCGGACAGAGAGAGATTGTCGAATCGCTCGAGCTGATGCCCGAGCCGATGTACCGGGCACTGGAGGATATGGTCGGCCTCGTCGTGGATGGCGACTACGAGGAGCTCCGCGTCGCGTCTGGCGACCGTCTCAGCGTCGAGGACCTGCGCCGCCGCGTCGAGGATGACTGCCCCGAGTCGCTGGTGCTGCCGGCGCGCGAGATCTATCAGGTGGAGGCGATCGCCAAGTCTGACGATCCGGACCTGCCGGGCTGGGCCTACTTCCTCGACCTGTGGACCGAGAGCGGCCC
>JAXDGI010000270.1:0-2785 GCA_034665145.1 Solirubrobacteraceae bacterium | reverse complement strand
TCGCCCCGGCCAGGGTGAGATCGACATACGGTGACATGACGAGGGCCGCGGCTGGCAGGGGCAGCCCGTGATCGCGGGCGCTGACCAGGGTGGCGACGGCGAGGCCGCCGCCGGCGGACTCTCCCGCGAGGGCGATGTCCCAAGGGGCGATGCCGTCGTCCAGGAGGGCTCGATAGGCCGCCAGGGCGTCGTCAACCGCTGCGGGGTACGGGTGCTCGGGTGCGAGCCGGTAGTCGACGGAGATGGCCTTGGCTTGCGTCCGCCGGCCGACCTGCGAGGCCAAGTCAGCGGCGAGTGCGGCGTCCCCCATCACGTACACGCCGCCGTGGAAGTAGAGGACAACGTGGCGAGGTTCGATTCCGTCGACCGTCACCTCGGCGATAGGGACGCCGCCCAGCTCGCCTGCGGTCACGGTCACCTCGGCGGGCAGGGGCTGCGCGGACAGCAACTCCCGGAGCAGGCGCCGTTGCTCGTTGACATCGGCGTCGGCGGGGAAGGCTGACTGTCGCAGGATGGCGTCGAGGGTCTCTTGCTGCTCGGTGCTCATGGAGGATCTCCTTCGGTTGGGTTGGGTTTGGCAGCGCTCCAGGCTCGCTCGCCCACGTCAATCCGCTGCTGAAATTTCCTGCCGGAGGCCGGCGCGACGGCTCGAAGCAGCCTCAAGCCGGCGAGCGGTCTCTACATCGACTGGTAGGGCGTGAAGAGACGGACCCCGCTGCCGGCCATCATCGCTCTGAGCTCTGCACTCGGCTCACCAAGGAGTTCGCCCGACACCCACCCCGTCGCAAAGATTGCCTGCCCCAGGTCGCCCAGGTGCGCAGCATGCTCGATGAGCGCCTCGGAATCCCTGTACCGCTCGAGGACGATGCACTCGGACTGATCGTCGTTGAATGAAATGTCGTATTGCAGGGTGCCGGTGTCCTCGGCCCGCACGATCTCCATGCATTGAGCGGCCAAGCGCTTGAACTTCCCGAGCTCGCCCTCGTGAAACTCGAACCGACCGATACCCTGAAGCTCGCTCACTGCTCCGGCCTCCAGACTCGTGCGTTGCTGACTGCGATCGACGCTCAGTTTTGCCGCCAGGCAGGTGAGGAGGCGTCACCGGATCACGGTGATTCGCGCGACGGACGCACCGCAGAACCGAGCTATCCAAGGACAGCCGTGAATGTGCTGGTTCCGGCCGGCCTTTGCGGTCGCCCTGGGCGTGTTCCCGGACGACCACCCGCTGGCGCTCGGCGCGGTTGGGTCCGAGCCTCACGACTGCGTGAACCTCAGATTCGACCAAGCCGACACGGTACGTTCAGCGCTTCGGCGAAGCGGAGAAGCGGCCGACCGGGTCCGGACCCCACCGAGAACGTAAGCATCAGTCATTGGGGATCTCCTCGATCGGGAATCTGACCCGGTACCTGCGTCACTACTTCGGCGATCAAGCGTTCCAGCTGGTTCGGCGAGGGGTCGACCGGCCAGAACACAATCGTGTCGAAGCCGTCCTCGGCAAAGCCGGCGATCGTCTCGACCCACCACCCGGCCGCTCCGGCGAGCGGCTCGCCCGCCAGGTAGCCGACCGGAAGCTCTGACCGGGCTGGCGGCGCAGTTTCGCCGATCAGCCCCTGGACGTTGATCAGTCGCCTGATCGAGCGAGGGTCACGACCCGCCGTATCGGCCGCCTCGTCGATGTGCTCGTTACCCGCGCGGAGCTGGTCACGAGTGAGCACGCCGAGCGACGGCAGCCAGCCGTCGGCCTTGCGGCCGACCAGGCGGATCATCCGCGGCTTGAACGCTCCAACCCAGATCGAGATCGGGTGCGCCGGACGCGGGCCGGGCCGGGCGTCGTTGAGCTGGTAGTGCTTGCCCTCAAATGAGACCGAGCGCTCGTCGGACCAAAGCAGCCGGAGGACGTCGATCGCCTCATCAATCGCCTCGACGGTCTCGCCCGGTGTTCGCCGCGGACCGCCGAAGTTCGCGATCAGCTCAGGCTGTGCGCCGCCACCCAGACCGAGCTCGAAGCGGCCGCCGCTCAGAACGTCGAGGGACGCGGCGGCCTTGGCCATCACTGCGGGCGGGCGAAGCGGCAGGCTCGCAACGTCAGTGAAAAACGAGATCCGCTTTGTCTCCGCCAGCAGCGTCGGAATCAATGACCAAGTGTCGAAAAAGTGGTGCTGGTAGGGGTGGTCCTGGACGCCGACAAACGCCAACCCGCCTTCGTCGGCGACCCGCACAAGCTCGCGGCTCCGCTCCAGCGAGTCTGCGTCCGGGATGATCGAGATACCGACCTGCAGTGGTCCTGATGCCATGTCTCGCCTCCATCTGCTAGTGGCTCGATTCAGCCGCGGTCGTAGTTACTGGTTCGGTTTGCGTACGCCCCGCCGCCACGCGCTCACGGACGTCAGGCCCGACGTCCTCGATGAATGTCCGCAGCAGGTCGGAATCTGGCGGCCCGAGCAGGACGAAGGTGCCGAACCCCAGATCGAGCGCGGTGTGTGTCAAGACCGCCGCCCAATGTTCGGGCGGTCCGACGATCGATTGATCGGTATCCCGCGCCGGTGCGGGCGCGCACGTGGTGAACGCGCCGGGCACGTTGTAGATCCGGCGAATCTCACGGGATCTCGGCCGGCCGGGAGAGCCGCGGCGTCGATCACCCTTGCGCCTCGCGAGCGATCCCTAGCAGCGGCAAAAGCACGAGCGCGAGCACCTTTCAGGGCGTCCAGTTCTCGGCGAGCGGGGTGAGCTGGAGCTCGTGTGTCGCGGAGCGCGCGTCCTGGTTGGCGAGGAAGAGGGCGGCATC
>JAXDGI010000269.1:0-4482 GCA_034665145.1 Solirubrobacteraceae bacterium | reverse complement strand
ATGAACGCCGTTTGCCTCGCCTCGTTCGGACCGCCCGACGTTCTCGCTCTCGCCGAGCACCGCGATCCCGAGCCGCCTGCGGGCTGGGTGCTGGTCGAGCTGCGCGCGGCCGGGCTGAATTGGCACGACTGCCTGCTGCGCCAGGGCGTCTACGCCTACCCCCTACCTCTCATCATGGGCGCCGACGGAGCCGGCCTTCGTCGCGACACCGGCGAACCGGTGATCATCGTGCCCTCGCTGTGGTGGGGCGAGGATGAGCGCTCCCCGTCCCCGGACTTTCAGATCCTCGGCGACCGCGTCAGCGGCACGTATGCCGAACTCGTCGCCGTGCCGGAGGAGAACGTCTGGCCACGGCCCAGCGGCTGGGATTGGGAGCAGGCGGCGGCCATCGGCCTCGGTGGCACCACCGCCTATCGGGCCATGTTCACCCGCGGTGGCCTGCAGGGTGGCGAGACCGTGGCGATCCTGGGAGCGGGCGGGGGCGTGGCCACGATCGCCGTCGCCCTGGGCGCAATGGCCGGGGCGCGCGTTCTGGTCACCTCATCCTCGACCGAGAAGCTCGATCGCGCCCGCCAACTGGGCGCGGCTGCCGGCGTCCTCTACACGGACGCGGACTGGCCCGAGCAGCTGACTGAGCTGGCCGGGCGGCCCGGGGTCGACCTCATCGTGGACTCCGTCGGCGCGGACTGGCCGGCACTGCTGGGGCTGCTCAACGTCGGCGGCCGACTGGTCAACTTCGGGGCCACCGGCGGCGGCCAGGCCACCGTCGACCTGCGCCCGTTCTATCTCGGCCAGTACTCGATCCTCGGCACGACAATGGGCAGCCCGCGGGACTTTCGCGAGATGCTCGCGCTGCTCGCCGAGCGGCCCCGCTGGCGCCCGACATTGGACACCGTCCGTCCGCTCGATCAAGCCGGCGCCGCCCACGCGCAGATGGAGCGCCGGCAGCACTTCGGAAAGCTGGTCCTGTCATGTACGTGAAGCCTGAGGAGGGCGAGGATGCGATTCACCCCTGAGCAACGCCAGTTTGCGGACGCGGTCCGCGACTTCTGCGTCCGGGAGTGCGCAACGCGCCAGCAGCGCGACGCCCTCACCGACGGCGGCGCGCAGCACACCAGCCGGGCACTGGTGGAGAAGCTCGCCGGCCTGGGCTGGCTCGGCGTGTCGGTCCCCGAGGCGTACGGGGGATCCGGCGCCGGGTGGGTCGAGGAGTGCATCTTCCTTGAGGAGACCCGCCGTGGCCTGGCCCCGATCGACGCCTACTCCACGGCGCTCACCGCGGGCGCCACGTACCTGCGCTGGGGCACCGAGGAGCAGAAGCGCGAGACGATGGGCGGCATCTGCCGGGGGCGGCTGGAGGCGATCGCCCTATCGGAGCCCGGCGCCGGCTCGGACCTCGGCGGGGTCCGTTGTGCCGCCCGCCGCAAGGGCGATGAGTACGTGATCAACGGGCAGAAGACGTGGACCTCAGCCGCGCATCTGGCCGACCACGTCCTCGCGCTCGTCCGAACCGACAATACCCTCGGCAAGCATCACGGTCTCACCCTGCTGCAGGTTGCGACCGACGCCCCCGGCATGGAGATCCGCGGCATCGACACCATGGAGGGCCGTGTCGTCAACGACGTGTTCTTCACCGACTGCCGCGTCCCGGCCAGCAACGTCGTCGGCGCGGACGGGAAGGCCTGGCAGCAGCTCATGCGAGGGCTGAGCATCGAGCGGCTCATCATCGGCGCGATGTCGCTGGGCTCGGCCAAGCGCTCGCTCGACGACACGCTGCACTACGTCAAGGAGCGCGAGCAGTTCGGGCGGGCGATCGGCAAGTTTCAGGCCGTGCGCCATCGCCTGGCCGACGTCGCCACCGAGGTGGCCTGCTGTGACTCGCTCGTCTACGACCTCGCCGAGCGGGTCGACGCCGGTGAGGAGAATCAGCTGGCCAACCTGTCCTCGATGGCCAAGCTCAAGTGCACGACCGTGGCCAAGGAGGCCGCGCTGGAGGGCATGCAGCTGATGGGCGGCTACGGCTACGCCGTCGAGTACGGGATGGAGCAGCAGGTCCGGGCCGCGCTGGCTCCGCCCATCTACGGCGGCACCAATGAGATTCAGCGCGAGATCATCAGCAAGAACCTGGGGCTATGACCATCCTGGAAGGCCAGCGCCCGCGCGCGAGCGCCGGACCGCGATCATCGCTCGACCGCCGCCGGAAGACGCTGCTCAATTCCGGACGGCGCCTGGTGCGCGCCACCGAGGATCTACTCGGCACCGGTGATCGGCGGGCCTACGAGGTGGGACCGGACCTGGGCGAGCTAGTCGCGCAGCTCGATCTGCTCACGAGCAAGGTCATGGACCGCCTCAGCGCGGGTCGGCCGGCACGCCCTGCGACGACACTGGCCGACCTGGGCCGCGCCCTTGTCGAGCTGCAGACGTTTCGCTCCGAGGTCCACGACCACGATGCGCACGCACGCCTTGACCGGCTGGCGGCGGTCGAAGCCGGCCTGGCGCCACTGCGCTTCAGCCTCAACCCTGACGATCTGCTGCATCGAGCCTGCGCGGTCCTCGTCTGCTGCGGTGGCTTTGATCGGGCGCTGCTCTCGCGTGTGAAGGACTCCACCTGGCGGCCGTGGAAGGCCTACGCGCACACCGAGGGTGAGGGGGAGCGCCATTTTCGCGACTGGATGGCCGGCGCGCCCGACATCCCCCTAGACCATCTGCTGCTCGAGTCAGAGATGGTACGCCGCCACGCGCCCGCGCTGGTCGAGCATCCCGGTGATGACCCGCGCGTGTACCGGCCCCTGATCGAGGCCTCGGGCCTGACCCCCTACGTGGCCGCACCGATCATGCCCACCGGGCGGGTGATCGGGTTCCTGCACGCCGACAAAGAGTCCGGCACAGTGACCGAGCTGGATCGCGACATCCTGGGCGCGTTCGCCCATGGTTTCGGCCAGATCTTTGAGCGTGCGGTTCTCCTGCGTCGCTTGCAGCACCAGCGTGAGCAGGTCCGCGAGGCGCTGATCACGGTCGAGAACGTGCTCGAGGATCTGGCTACCGCCGAGCTCGAACTGACCGGCCGCGGCGCGGACGGCACGGATGGAGCGAGCGCCGGGTTGCCGGGGATGCCGCTGCGGCGCCCGTTGGAATTCACGGCCGACCGCGACTCGCGCCTGGAGGCGCTGCTCACCACCCGCGAGCTCGAGGTCCTGGAGCTGATGGCCACCGGCGCCACCAACAACCGCATCGCCGCACAGCTTGTCATCACCGACGGGACGGTCAAATCCCACGTCAAGCGCATCCTGCGCAAGCTCCATGCTGCCAACCGCTCGGAGGCGGTGGTCCGCTACCTGCGGTTGACGATGGGCGCGCCGGGCGGGCGCTGACCACCCCGCGGGCCGAAACCGCAACAGGGACGCCTACATGACCAGCCCACCGTCGACGCACAGCACCTGGCCGGTGATGTAGGACGCGTCGTCGGAGGCGAGGAAGGCGAAGGCGCCGGCGATCTCCGCGGGCTCGGCCCAGCGGCCAAGGGGCACGCGCTCCAGCTGCTTGGCGGCAAAGCGCGGATCGGTGCGCACGGTCTCGGTCATGGCCGTGGCGGCTAGCGGGGCCACCACGTTGGCGGTGATGGCGCGGCGGGCCAGTTCCCGGGCCAGTGACTTCGTGAACGCGACGATCGCCCCCTTGGCGGCGGCGTAGTTGGCCTGGCCGATCGTGCCGACCAGTCCCGCGGCCGAGCTCGAGTTGATGATCCGCCCGCGGCCGTCGTTCGGCAGAAAGGCCAGCGCCTCCTGAGAGACGGCGTAGGTCCCCATCAGGTGCACGTCAAGAACGGCGCGAAACTTCTCCTCATCGAGCTTGGGGAACATGGCCGGACGGATCACTCCGGCGTTGTTGACCACGATGTGAATCGCGTCGCCGAGCTCGGCGGCTACGGTCACGGCGGCGCGGACCTGATCGCGATCAGCGACATCGGCAGCAACGGCGACGGCGCGACCACCCCCAGCCACGACCTCGTCGGCGACCCCCGAGGCGGCGTCACCGTCACGGTCGATCACGGCGACCGCGGCGCCCTCGGCGGCGAGCCGCTTGACCACGCCGGCGCCGATGCCCGCGCCGCCTCCCGTGACGAGTGCGACGCGTCCATCGAGTCGGGGCATCAGTAGGACCTCGGCAGGCCCATCACGTGCTCGGCCACGTAGTTGAGAACCATCTCGTTGCTGATCGGGGCAATGCGGTTCAACCTGCTCTCGCGGAAGTAGCGCTCGACGTGGTACTCGGCCGCGTAGCCGAAACCACCGTGGATCTGCACGGCACGGTCAGCGGCCTCAAAGGCGGCGTTGGAGCAGAGGTACTTGGCCATGTTGGATTCGCGCCCGCACGGCTTGCCGGCGTCATACAGCCAGGCCGCTTTGCGCGCCATGAGCACGGCGGCGTCGAGCTGGGTCAGGGCATCGGCAAGCGGGAAGGCAAGTCCCTGGTTTTGACCGA
>JAXDGI010000268.1:0-3554 GCA_034665145.1 Solirubrobacteraceae bacterium | reverse complement strand
TCGCTGAGCAAGCTGCCAGCCAAGAAGTGGGCAATTGTTGCCGAGGACTACAGCACCGGTCACGACTCGGCCGCCGCCTTCGCGGCCGCGGTCAAGAAGGGCGGCGGCACGGTCGTCAAGACGATCTATGCCCCGCTGAACACGACAGACTTCGGCGCCTACATCAGCCAGCTGGGCTCCAGCGGCGCCGACGGTCTGTTCGCCGTCGAGTACGGGGCCGACGGCGTGGCCTTCGTCAACCAGGCCGCGCAGTTCGGCCTGCTCAAGAAGCTCAAGACGTTCATCGGCTTCAACACCGTGTCCGAGCCTCTGTTCCCGGTCCTAGGCAAGAAGATCCTAGGCTTCTACAACAACATCGGCTACGTCCATCAGCAGCCCTACCCGATGAACAAGACGTTCGCTTCCGCGTGGAAGGCCAAGTACGGCACCGATCCGTACTACGTCGAGGCGGACGAGTACCTGGCCGCCGAGGCGCTGTTCACCGCAGTCAAGAAGGCGCACAGCGTCGACCCGACTGCCGTCAAGGCGGCCCTCAAGGGCCTGAGCTTCGACAGCATTGACGGTCCGGTGTCAATCCGGCCGGCGGACATGCAGGTTCTGCGCCCGTCGAACCTGGGCCAGGTCGTCTCGCAGCCCGGCGGCGCCGGCGGCCTGGGGTGGAAGATCATCTCCACCGCTCCGGCCTCCAGCACGACCCCGTCGCCCGACCCGTCGTGCCACATCTCCTAACCATCACGAGCGACTCGCTCGCAGCGGCTGGCACCAGCCGCTGCGGGCCGGTCGCCGATCGCCGTGATCGGAACCGCAGCACCCGGACGAGAGAGCGAATCTGATGAACCTCGCGCAGCTACTCAACGGCATTTCTCTCGGCGCCCTGCTGATGATCGTCAGCTCCGGCCTGGCCATGATCTACGGCCTGCGCGGCGTCATGAACTTCTCCCATGGCGCGCTGTACATGGTCGGCGCCTACGTCGCCTTCGCGGTCACGACCAAGGTCTCGTTCTGGTTTGCCCTCATCGGCGCACCGCTGGTCCTGGGCGTGGTTGGCGCGATCCTGGAGCTGGCGGTTTTCCGCCGCGTCGAGAAGCGCTCACCGATCGAGGTCGCGCTGATCGCCTTCGGCATCGCCCTGCTCATCGAGCGCGGTGTGGTTGCTATCTGGGGCTCGAACACCAAACCGGTCCCCGCCCCCGCCGCACTGAGCGGCACATGGACCTTCCTGGGCACCTCGTATCCGTCCTATCGCCTGGTCGTCATCGGAATTGCCTTTGTCGTAGCCATCGCCCTGGTCGTGTGGCTGTGGCGCAGCCGCACCGGGCTGCACATCCGGGCGGCGAGCCATGACGGCGGCACCGCCAGCGTCATGGGCGTCAACGTCGACATGATGAGCCTGATCGTTGTCTGCCTCGGGGCCGCACTGGCCGGGCTCGCCGGCACCCTGGCCGCGCCCTTCGTCTCCGCCGATCCGAGCATGGACACGGCCATCCTCATCAACGCTCTGATCGTGGTCGTCGTCGGCGGCCTCGGCAGCATCGCCGGCGCGATGATCACCGGGCTCGCTCTGGGCATTCTGCAGGTCCTGGGCAACGTGTACGTACCGAGCGTCGCCCCTCTTGTTCCCTACGCCCTTCTCATCGCCATCATCCTGTGGCGTCCGCAGGGCCTGGCCGGGACGCGAACCCAATGAGCGCCGTCAACGAACGCGTCGCCACGGCCACGCCAGCGATCGACGACGTCCCCCTCCCTCAGGCCGTCCGGACGGGCCTGAACCGCCGCTCGCTCCTCATCGGACTCGGCGTTGCCGTCGCCGTTTTCCTGGTCGGACTCGCCGCGCCATCGGTCGCATCGAGCACCTACAACCAGGGGATCCTGGTCAGTGGGGCGATCCTCGGCATGGTCGCCCTGTCGATCGCCTTTCTGGCTCATCGCTCCGGACTGGTCAGCTTGGGACAGACCGCCTTCTACGGGGGTGCGGCGTACCTGGTCGCGATCGCCACCACCACATGGGGCTGGTCGCCCCTGGCCGCCGGCGCGCTCGGCTTCTTCGGCGCCATCGTGCTGGCGGTGATCATCGGTGCCCTGTGCGTGCGCACACCGGGCATGAGCTTCGTCATGCTCACCCTGGCCTTTGGCCAGGCCCTGTACCAGTTCGTCATCCTCGACAGCGTCCGCAAGACCACAGGTGCCTTTGACGGACTGAGCGTCACCTTTGCGCCCAACACCACCTTCCTCGGACTGACCCAGAGCGACATCGCAACACCGTCCAAGATCTGGCCGTTGGTCTGGGGCTGCCTGGTCGTGATCGCGACCATCTTCTGGCTGGCCGGCAGGTCACGGTTCGGCACGCTGCTGGAGGGCATCCGCGAGAACGAGGAGCGGGCGCGGTTCTCGGGCTACAACACCTACCTCCCCCGGCTGGCCGCGTTCACGCTCTCGGGTGCGGCGGCCGGGGTGGCCGGCGTGCTGTTCGCGTTCACCAGCGCCTACGTGTCACCGGACGTGATGACGTTCTCCACCGCCGGTAACGCGCTGATCGCCGCCATCGTCGGTGGGGTGGGCACACTGATCGGTCCGGTACTGGGAGCCTTGGTCTACGTCTGGGGGCAGAACAAGTTCGCCTCAACGTCGGGCAGCAACATCGACTTCTACACCGGCATCGCCCTCATCATCGTGCTCGTCTTCCTGCCCGGCGGGATCGTGGGCAGCCTCGAGCGTCTCTTCCGATGGGCCAAGGGTCGCCTGCGCAGGAGGTCATCATGACTCTGCTCAAGGCCGAAGGCGTCACCGTCCGCTACGGCGCGGTCACCGCCGTTGATGCAGTCGACTTCGCGGTCGATGAAGGCGTGATCCACGGCGTGATCGGGCCCAACGGGGCCGGCAAGTCGACCTTCATGGATGCCCTCTCGGGACGGAGGCGGCTGACCACGGGCAAGGTCTTTTTGGGGGAGGACGACATCACCAAGCGGTCGCCCACCTGGCGGCGCCTGCGGGGCATCTCGCGCTCCTTTCAGCAGACCAGCGTGTTCGCGGCCATGACGGTGCGCGCCCAGCTGGAGATGGTCGCGCGCCGGACCAAGGAACGCCACCTCGACAGCGTCATCGAGGCCCTCGCGCTGGGCCAGTACCTCGGCGCCCGGTGTGACTCGATCTCCTACGGGGACCAGCGCCGCGTCGACATCGCCATGGCCCTGGTCGGCCATCCTCGCGTCGTCCTGCTCGATGAGCCGGGCGCCGGTCTCGGGGCCGATGAGTCAGCCCGCATGCTCGATCACGTGCGCGAGCTCTGCAACGCGCGCGAGGTCGCGGCGGTCCTCGTCGAACACGACGTCGACAGCGTCTTCCGCGTCTGTGACAAGGTCACCGTGCTGCAGCTCGGCGGAGTCCTGGCCTCCGGCTCCCCGGCCGACGTGCGCGGAAACCAAGCGGTCGTCAAGGCCTACCTGGGGAGCGCCGCATGACCGCCCTGCTCGAGATCAAGGACCTCAACGCGTTCTACGGCGGTGCCCACGTGCTCCAGGGTGTCGACCTCACGGTTGAGCCCGGCGAGACGGTCG
>JAXDGI010000267.1:0-5034 GCA_034665145.1 Solirubrobacteraceae bacterium | reverse complement strand
GCCACGATCACGACGTCGAGCTCCGGGTCGTCTCGGACGAGCTCGAGGCCGATTGTGGCGGCGCCCTCGCAGGTCGCCAGGTCCAAGCTGTCTTCGACCAGGTAGGCGCCACCCGCCTCCGCGATCTGGCGCGCCAGCAGCCGCGCGTCTTCGATGTCCTCGCCATCGAGCCGCACTTCCGCGCCGAAGGCGGCGATCTGGCGCAGCTTGAGCGGGTTCGCAGTTCTCGCCGCCACGACGGTGACAGCCAGGCCTCGACGCCCGCCGCTGTAGGCCAGCGCTTGCCCGAGATTCCCGGCACTCGCGCACACCACGCGCGACGCCCCCTCCTCGCGGGCCGCGGCTGCCACCGTCTCGGTGCCGCGCCCCTTGAAGCTCCGGACCGGGTTGAGCGTCTCGACCTTCAACGTCACCTGGCACCCGAGCGCCCGGCCGAGCGGCGCGCACGGCAGCGCCGGCGTGTCGAGGAACGCCGAATCGATCTCGCCGACCGCAGCGCGGACCCGATCGAGCCGGAGCCGAACGCGTTCGAGGCCACTCACGGTCCGCAGCATGCCCACCCCCGCGCCGGGCCTGGCGCACGGGAAGCGACCGGACTACGCGCCGACGCTCGCTCCAGACAGAACACGAAGAGTCGACTGCTTCGGCCCTGAGTACCACGAGCCCAGCGATGCAGGTGTCTTACTCGCGCGTGGTCCTGCCCCTCGTATTCGCCAATTGCAGGCCCGCTCGGGCACACTCTCGGCTTAGAGCGATTCCTCTGCAGCGATGTTGGCGCTCTCGCGTCGCCGACGCGATCGTCGGGTGACGATGCGCCGGACGACCAAGCGATCCGTCCGGTTGCGGCCAAATCGGGCGCAACCGTCGAGGAAGGTCAGCTCGGATGCGTGATCTAGGCGATGGAGACGGAGAACGGGATCACCGCTCACAAGGCGGGCACGTCGCGACCTCCCGATCGCCGTCGGCGCGGCCGTCACGTCCGGCGATACGCTCGCCGTGATCAACTCGGCGAGCGAGTAGCCACCGCCGGATAGCGGGCCTGGGCCGCCAGCACCGTCAGCGCGGTCACGATCGCGAGCGCTGTGGCGCCGAGCAGGAGGGTCGCCGCCGCGGCGAGGTGTTCGAGCTCGGAGAGCGCGATCGGCGCGGCGAAGCCGACGTAAGTCAGCGCGTAGAAGATGGCGGTGATCGAGGCGAGCTCATCAGGTGGTGAGAGCCGCTGCACCTCGAGCAGGCCGGAGACGAGGCAGAGCCCGTAGCCAGCGCCGAACAGGACGCCGGCGGGAACCACGAGCGGCCACTCGTGCGCGTGCGCGGCGAGCGCACCGAGCAGCAGAGCAGCGGCGATCGCGGCGAGCCCCGCCACCATGCCGCGGACGTCCGGCGTGCGGTCAAGGCGCCGGGCGAGGGGCTGGATCAGGATGCCGACCCCGAGGGTGACGGCGGCGATCAGCGCGGCGAAGCCGACGCGGAAGCCCTCCGTCGAATGCGTCACCAGGCCCGGGAGCACCGCGAAGGACACCGACGGAGCAAGGAACACCCAGGGCGCGCTGGGCAGCACGATCAGCAGGAAACGCATGTGCCGAGCGCTCGCCGGGACGCTCAGCCTGCGGCCACCGTTCGCCTCGCCGACCGTCTCCGGGGCGGCTACCACGACCGCGAGCGCCACGGCGATCACGACCAGGTGCGGCAGGTAGGCCGAGATCAGCGCGTCCGGCGCCCATTGGGCGATCAGACCCGCGACCAGCGGGCCAAGACCGAAGCCGGCTGACAGCGCGATCGCAGCGCGACGAGCACCGGCCTGCTCGCCTGCGGCCAGGTCGTGCGGCGGCCCGGAGAGCTCCTTGACCCAGGCCGTCCCGGCGGCGAACGCGGCCCCGCTCCCCACGCCGGCGAAAAAGCGGCCGAGGTAGAGCAGCCCGAGCGCATGGTCTCCCGCGATCAGGGCGAGCGAGGCGAGCAGCGAAACGACGCCCGCGCCGATCACACTGGCGCGCCGGCCACGGCGGTCGGAGATCGGCCCGATAATCAGCAGCGCTGGAATCAGCCCGAGCGCGTAGACGCCGAACAGCGCATCTGCCGTCGTCTCCGAGACCCCCCGGTGAATCCGGTAGGCGAGCAGCAGGGACGAGAACTGGTTCGCGCCCCAGCCGACCCCGAACATGAGACCGGCCACCCGGGCCCAGGGCCGCAGCGGCCGTCGCACCCCTAGACGCATCCGACAAGAGCCTAGACGGCGGCTCGCTTTCAGCGACGGTCACCGCCCTTCGGGTCGCGGTGAACAGAACGGTCCTCCAATACGTGCCCGTCCGCGCGACTCCGCGCCGCCGGTCGGCTCCTCACGGCCGCGACGGCAGTTGTCGTGTCGCCGGCGGCCTTCCCGCGACGAACGGGCCGCGACCGCTCGTCAGCGGCTCACCGGCCGGCCTTTTTGTCCCAGTACGTCATCGGGCATCGCAACGCCGCCGTGCTCAACGTCCGGACGCGAGCAAACACGCCCGCGAACTGCATCGCGGTCCGGCCGGACACATTCCCCGCGGCCGCTGTCGCGACGACGAGCGCGGGCGACAGGCTGTCCGCGTTCAGCGAGCGGTCCACGACGTGCTCGAACCGTTGCCACCAGAGGCACGCTCGGTCGACCGTGGTACGGGACGATCGCATCCGTCGTCTGACAAGCCGTGCGACGGAAGATCGAGATGGCGACAGGCTGGCGACCAATAGGTCGTGGTGTCCCGGGCGGCGGTGATCAGGAAGAACCGGCAGGTCCCCCGGCGAGCGATGACCGCTCCGACCGGCTCCTGCCCGACGCCATCAGCGAGCTCGTGGAGTCGCCGCTCCGCCTGGGTGCGGACGTCAGCGCTGCGGTCAGCGTGGTGGTAGGCGAAGAGGCTTTGTCCACGTGCGGCATAATCGGCGAGCTCGCCGATTAGTGCGAACTTGTGGACCTTCGATCCTTGAGCCGCGGAGCGGATGCCGTTGTCGGGGTCGACAAACGCCGCGTCAGCGCCGGCGAGAGCTTCAGTGCCCGACGGTGCCATAGCTAGCCCACGTCCGACCGCGCCGCCCACCGGGTCGAGCATCTCCGCATGCGTGGGAGACTTCGTGGGAAGCGCCCCGCACTCCTCAAGCGCCTGCACGGTCCGGCCGTGCTCCACGACCCGCCCCAAGCAGTGCATGAGATCGGGGTCACATACGCGCAGCGCGTGATGATGGCGGTTGCTGGGCTGCAGATAGCTGATGTGCTTGCCGTCG
This sequence comes from Solirubrobacteraceae bacterium, assembly GCA_034665145.1. Classification (GTDB taxonomy): domain Bacteria; phylum Actinomycetota; class Thermoleophilia; order Solirubrobacterales; family Solirubrobacteraceae; genus Palsa-465. The sequence goes on along the minus strand of JAXDGI010000267.1, from coordinate 1,782 downwards.
GTGTTGTGCCCCTCGTCCGGGGCCAGGTACCAATTGAGCCCCATCGTCAACCCGGCGCCACCGTCGCTCGGCAGAGCGGCGACGTAGCGCAGGAGCCCAAGCTTCATGAAATCGCCGACATCCCCGGCGTAGCGATTCTGCATCCCAGAAGTCTCCAGACCGGCACAACGAGATGTCAAGCCGGGCCGAATTGACTCCACACCGCGGGCGGTCAACGTATGGCTGCTCGCGCGCCGGCCGCCTGATTCAGCAGGCTGGGACCCGCACGCGGACGGTCGCCAGTGCATTCGTGGGATGGAGCTGGCTAGTCGGACGAATCCGATCGTCAGCCACCAGCGCGCCGGTATTGTGCTGCTCTTGGTGGGATCGGCTTCTACTGGTGTACGCGAGTGATCGGTGATCGCTGGGGCGTGACGCAGGCGGAAACCTCGCGCCGGTATGCCTGCGACGATTTCGTGTCCGATCCGGTCCTGCAGGCCTGGCGAGGCGTGACGGTGCGTACACCACCCCAGCACCTGTGGCCGTGGGTGGCACAGATCCGCGTGGCCCCGTACTCATATGACTCGATCGACAATTTTGGACGCAGGTCACCGCAAAATCTGCGGAGCCTGTCCGAGCCTGTCGCCGGTGAATCGTTCACTGTCGCGCTGGGAGGACGTCGCTTCGGCCGGATCGTCGCGGTCAAGTCCGTTGAGCACCTAACCGCAACCATCATGGGCGCGGTCATGTCCTACGTGCTTGTCCCCGTCTATGACGGCCTGCAGACGCGGCTCTTGCTGAAAGTCGTGACCCCGGGTGGACGGGTGATCGCTCCGCTGCTGTCGGTGGGCGACATGATCATGGCTAGGCGACAGCTGCTTAATCTGGCGGCGCTCGCCGAGCGCACTGCGGCAGCCTGATAGGCGGCGCATCACTAGGTGCAACGGCAAAACAAACGAAGAGCTGCAATGGAACAGCTCCGCCAAGCCACACAGAAAGGTAGCGACCATGGCACTCGTGATCAGCGACATGTCCATCTCGCTCGACGGATACGTCACCGGCCCCAATGACAGCCGCGAGAATCCATTCGGCGACGGCGCCGAGATGCTGCACGACTGGATGTTCGACGCGGCGACCGACGACGACCGTGCCATCCTGCAGGCAGTGCTCGACCGCCTCGGCGCGATCGTGATGGGCCGCAAGTCATTCGACCACGCCGAGGGCGACGGCGGCTGGGGCGACGCCGGCCCGGTCGGCGACACCCCGTGCTTCGTGGTCACTCACAGCATGCCGACCGCGTCGCACCCACCCGTGTTCACGTTCGTCACCGACGGCGTGGTCAGCGCCATCGAGCAGGCCAAGAAGGCGGCGGGTGAGAAGGTCGTCGGCCTGCACGGCGCGAGCATCCTGCAGCAGGCACTCCCGCTTGGCCTGGTCGACGAGATACGCGTGCACGTGATCCCGGTTCTAGTCGGTGGCGGCACCTCGCTGTTCGGCACGCTTGACGCGTCGATCACCCTCGAACGCACCCAAGCGCGAGTTACCCCGGCGGCGACCCACATCGGGTTCCGAGTGGTCCGATAAGCCACAGCCCGGGGCGGCGCGTGGGCGCCGAGCGTATATCGCCAGTCGGCGACGACGCGATCGTGCCGACCGTCCCGTGTCAGTCCTGCCAACACGGTCGTGCCGGGCTTCCTCGGTCCGAATGGATCGGGCAAGTCCACGCGTCCGCTCCGGCCGATGCGGAGAGGGGGGAACCGTGACGCTGTGCCCACGCGCCCCATATCGCGCGTGGGCATGAAC
>JAXDGI010000266.1:0-6477 GCA_034665145.1 Solirubrobacteraceae bacterium | reverse complement strand
CCAGGATCTCGTCGGCCCAGCGCCGGACCTCCGCCATCAGCTCATCGGCGGGGACGACTCTGTTGACCAGGCCCCAGTCAAGCGCTGTGGCCGGATCGAGCTGGCGGCACAGAAACCAGATCTCGCGGGCGCGCTTCTCCCCCACCACCCGAGCCAGGTACCCAGTGCCCAGGCCGGCGTCGAAGGAGCCGACCCGCGGCCCGACCTGGCCGAAACGCGCGTTCTCGGAGGCGATGGTCAGGTCGCAGAGCACATGCAGGACGTGGCCGCCGCCGATCGCGTAGCCGTTGACGGCGGCGATCACCGGCTTGGGGATGTCGCGCAGCGTGCGGTGTAGCGTCTCGATCTCAAACAGCCCCGTCTCCGATGGACCGTAGTCACCGGTCTCCTGGCGCTGCTTTTGGTCACCGCCAGTGCAGAACGCGCGGTCGCCCGCCCCGGTGAGACAGACCACGCCGACGTCGCCGCTGGCCCACGCGTGCTTGAGGCAGCGGATCAGCTCATCCACGGTCTTGGCGCGGAACGAATTGAGGCGGTTGGGTCGATTCAGGGTGACGGTGGCGAGACCGCCGTCGATCTCGTAGAGAACATCCTCGAGGCCTTCAAGCATTTCGGCTCCTTTCTGGGTGACGGGGGCTGCGCTCACGCCATCGTCAGGCCGCCGCTCACCGACAGCGTCTGGCCGGTGACGTACCCCGCGCTGGCGTCGGCAAAGAAACGGACCGCGGCGGCGACCTCCTCGGGTGTGCCGAGGCGGCGCATCGGGACCGACTTGACGATGCCCGACAGCACGGCGTCGGAGTCCCTGGCCTTCGCCGTGGTCTCCTTCATGAAGGGCGTATCGGTCGGGCCCGGACAGACGACGTTGGCGGTCACGCCAGAGCGCGCGACCTCGCGCGCGACGGTCTTGGTGAAGGCGATTATCCCGCCCTTGGCCCCGGAGTAGACCGACTCAAGCGACGAGCCGACCCGGCCGGCATCCGAACCGATGTTGATGATCCGACCCCAGCGGCGCTCGACCATCCCCGGGAGTACGGCACGGGTAAGGCGCAGGGCCCCCTTGAAGTTGATGTCCAGCACGCGGTCCCAGAACGCCTCGTCGGTGGCCAGAAACGGCATCAGGTCGTCCCAGCCCGCATTGTTGACGAGAACGTCGATCTTGCCGAACTGCTCCGAGGCCTGGTTGACCGCGTCGTTGACGGCGGCGGTGTCGGTGACGTCGACCTCGAGCGCGAGGGCGCTGCCCCCCGCGTCCGTGATCTCCGCGGCGACCGCCTCGGCCTCGGCCTTGCGCATGTCGGCGATGACAACCGTCAGGCCGTCCCTGGCCAGTCCGACGGCAATTGCCTCCCCGATTCCGCGCCCGCCACCGGTGACCAGGGCGACGCGTCCGTCTCCGTTCACGTCCATGATGCGCGTAGCGTAGCAGAGAGTTAACGACCGTTAGCGCCCGTCTCAACGGCGGTTGTGGCGCGCGACGACGACGCGCGGACCAGCGTGTTTAGCCCTTGCCGACGCGCTAACCGGCGCTCTCACCGACGGGGAATCGCTGGGCAGTCCGCGCGGGGCTCAGGACCGGTCGGACGAGCTCGAGCACCGTTCCGCCTGATGGTAACCTGGGTTAACTTGACCAGGGAACGGCAGATCCTCGAGGCAGCGGCGGCGCTGTTCTATGACAAAGGTTTTCACGGCGTCGGCGTCGATGAGATCGGCGAGCGCGTGGGCGTCAGCGGCCCGGCTCTCTACCGCCATTTCGCCGGCAAGGACCAGATCCTGGCCAGCCTGTTCTCCGAAACGATCGAGGAGCTGATCGCCGCCACGGCGGTGGTCTACACGGATCCCGAACGGGATCTCGAGCGGCTCGTTCGCCATCACGTCGAGTTCGCCATCAACCAACGTCACCTGGTCAACGTCTATCAGCGTGAGGAGAAGTCACTGGTCGAGCCGTGGCGCAAGCACTTTCAGCGTCGCCAGCGCGTGTACGCCTCCCGCTGGGAAGACGCCCTGCGCCGCTGCTTCACCCAGGCCAGCGATTCACGCATCGCTGCCGCCGCGCAGGCATCCATCGGGATGATTCACTCCGTCGCTCACTGGCCTCGCGACGCCCGCCGGGCCGAGAATCTGGACGACGTCCTGTTTGACCAGGTCAGGCAGGGACTGGGCTCACTGGAAGCGGTCGCCAAGACCGGGCGCGCGCCGAAGTCGGCGCGGGTCAAGTCGCCGGCCGCCAAGGCTGACGGCCCGGCGACGGTCGCTTAGGCGCCGGCCCCCCGGTCGCGTAGGCGACGCCCCACAGGTCGCTTCGGCGACGCCCCACTGCCGGTGGGCTTCGCCGGTGCCCTCTGGCGTAAACGGGCGTTAACGGGCTGGTACTCTGTCGGAATGGACTTCCGCGACTCGCCTGAGGACGCCGAGTTCCGACAGCGCGCACGGATCGCGCTCGAGGCCGCGATGGCCGCCCTAGCCGGCCCCGAGCCCAGCACGACGGAGGGCAAGCTCCCGTACTTCCGTCAGTTTCAGAGGAAGATTTACGAGGCCGGCCTTGCCGGCCTGGCCTGGCCGCGGGAGTACGGCGGCGCCGCGGTGTCGCTCACCGAGCAGGCCATATTCCTCGAGGAATACGACCGGGCCGGGGGGCCGGACCGCCTCAATACGCTCGGCGAGGGTCTGGCCGGGCCGACGATCATCGACTTCGGTTCGGAGGAGCACAAGCGCGGCTTCCTGCACCCGATCCTCACCGGCGAGGAGATCTGGTGTCAGTTGTTCTCCGAGCCGGGCGCCGGGTCAGACCTCGCCTCCCTGGAAACGAAGGCGCAGCGCGAGGGCGACGGTTGGCGCATCAATGGCCAGAAGGTGTGGACGAGCCGGGCGCAGATCTCCGCCCACGGGATGCTGCTGGCTCGAACCGGCGGCGGCCCGCGCCACAAGGGCATCACCTACTTCCTGCTGCCGATGGATACACCGGGCGTCAACGTCCGGCCACTGCGCCACATGCTCGGCGAGGCCGAGTTCAACGAGGTCTTCCTCGACGATGTGGTCATCTCCGACGACCTGCGCATCGGGGAGGTCGACGGCGGCTGGCGGGTGGCCATGGCCACGCTGTCCTACGAGCGCGTGGCCCTGGCCACCGGGCGCGTGAACATCCGCCGCCTCATGGAGCAGTTGGTTGACCTGATCCGCAACACCGAGCGCGACGGGGTCTCAGTGGGTGAGGATCCCGCCGTACGGCGCAGGGTCGCCGAGCTGTACGCGCGGGCCCAGATCCAGCGGGTCAACGGTCTGCGTGCCCTCGCCTCGATGGAGGCGGGCACGCCGGGACCCGAGACTTCGATTGGCAAGCTGTTCTCCGCACCGCTGGTTGAGGACATCGCCGACTTCGCCCTGTCGATCGCCGGGGCCGAGGGCCAGCTCGAGTCCAACGGCGAGCTCGACCCGTGGCTCCGCCTGTCCTACCAGGCGCGCGGGACCTCGATCGCCGGCGGCACGACCTTTATCCAGCGCAACATCGTGGCCGAGCGGGTGCTGGGCCTCCCCCGGGGCTGAGGCGGCCGATGGTCGGGGCCGTCAGCGTGCCGATGGCCCCCGGGACCGAGCGCAGCGATTCATGATCGCGGCCGACGGGCAGCTCGCCGGCACGGTGGCCCTGATCACCGGCGCCTCGAGCGGGATCGGCCGCGCCACCGCCCACGCGCTGGCCCCGCACGGAGGCGCGCTGGCTCTGATCGCGCGGCGACGAAATCGCCTTGAGGAGCTGGCCGACGAGCTTCGTCACAAGCACGGGACCGACACGCTGGTCATCGAGGCCGACATCACCGACCGCGAGCAGGCCCTCGCCGCGGTGGCCCGCACCCTCCACGAGCTCGGCCGTCTCGACATCGTCGTCAACAACGCAGGCGTGATGCTCAACGGTCCCGCCGCCTCGGCGCCGTTGGCGGAGTGGGAGCGAATGGTGGCGTTGAACGTGTCGGCGATGCTTTACATCACCCACGCTGCCCTCCCCCATCTGCTGTCAGCCGCCGAGTCCGACCCGCGCCACGTCGCCGACCTGGTCAACCTCAGCTCGATCGCCGGACGCAAGGCCAACGCGGGCTCAGCCGTCTACAACCTGACCAAGTTCGGCGTCGGCGCATTCAGCGAGGGCCTGCGCCAGGAGGTCACCGCCCGGGGGCTGCGCGTCGGCCTGGTCGAGCCCGGCGCCACCCAGACCGAGCTCTTAGACCACAACCGCGACGAGATCAAAGACATGATGCGCGAGCGCCTGGGTGGCTTCGAGCATCTCCAGCCCGGGGACATCGCCGAGGCCATTGAGTACATCGTCACCCGGCCCCGGCGGGCGACCGTCAACGAGGTTCTGGTCCGCCCCACTCCACAGACGCTGTAGTCCGCGTCAGGATCGCTTCCGGGTATTCCAGCGACACGGCTGGTGGTAGTGCTGGGGGGCACCCGCACCCCGAGGGGAGGTACCGCCGACCGGGGCGTGCGACTCAGATGGCGGCGGCCAGGGCCCCCCGCATCCCCTCGAGCACGTTGAGCTGGGCGCGCTCCTGCTCGATTGAGTCCAGGCCCCAGGCCGGGCCGGTGAGATCGAGGTGGTCATAGTCGACGGCGTGGCGAGCCACGGCGGCCTCGAGCTCGCCGGGGCGGCAGGCGACGCCGATCAGGTCGATCGCCTCATCGGGCACGGCGGCGACCTGGGCCGCGCGGTCGCCGCTGCGGGCGGCGTTGCGGATGAGCTGCTGCTGCTCGCTCCACCCGTGCAGCTCGAACAGTCGGTCATAGACGCGAGAGGCGGCGTACTGGGCGATCGAGAAGGCGATCTGCTCGCGGGCCAGCTCGACGTGGTCGTTGACCGCGCACATGAGGATCCCGATCAGCGCCACGTCCTCGGGGTTACGGCCCGTCTTCGCAGCGCCGGTGGCGATCGCCGGCCGCACGACCTCGTCGACGTAGAGCTTGGTGAACATCGGATGGCTGATGAGGCCATCGGCCACGCGCCCGGCCACCTGGACCATGCGCGGGTTGATGCCCGCGATGTGGATCGGGAGGTGCTCGCGCAGCGGCGGCGCGGTGGCCGACGTGGGCGACACATGCACGCGATAGAAGCGCCCGTCGTGGTGCACCGGTCCCTGGTCCAGGCGCCACAGCTTCTGGAGCACGACCACGAGCTCCTCCATGCGCACCGCCGGCGCCTCGCCGCTGACGCCGTGCCAGTCCTCCATCATGCGCGCGTTGCCGTTGCCCAGCCCGAGCACGAGCTGGCCGCCGGAGAGTTCGTCCAGGTCACGGGCTTCGGCGGCCCACACGAGCGGTGTACGTCCGACGCCGTAGGCGATCGAGCAACCGACACCGACGTGCTCGGTGGCCGAGGCCAATGTAGCCATGACGATGGTCGCCGAGCGGTTGTAGAGCTCCGACACCCACACGGTCCCGAACCCGGCCTCCTGGGCCTGCACGGCAATCTCCGCCGCGCGGCGGAAGCGCTGGCGGCCCGCGCCGCTGCTGAAGATGGTCAGCCCATAGCGGCCGGGCGGGGAGTTCACGTCGCCGCCTCCATCGCCGCGCGGCCGATGGCACCACTGGCGAGCAGTTGCTCGACGCGCTCGGCGCTCAGTCCCCAGTCGGTCAGGGCCTCGCGCGTGTGCTCGCCGGGCAGCGGCGGCTGATGGCCGAGCTGGGCCGGGGTGCGGCTGAAACGCGGTGAGGGGGCCGGCTGGAGTAGACCGTCGCGGCGCACGAAGCTCTCGCGGGCGGCGAGATGGGTGTCCTGCTCGAGCTCGTCGACGCTGAGCACGGCCGCGACGCAGGCGTCGTACGGGGCCGCGACGGCCACCCACTCATCTCGGGTGCGGGTGCGGATGACCTCGGCGAAACGCTTCTTCATCTCCGGCCAGCGAGCCTGGTCATGCTGGTCGGGCAACGGCTCCTCCGCCAGGCCGAGGACCTCGAGCAGATCGCGGTAGAAATGCGGCTCCATCGCCGCCACGCTGAGCCAGCGGCCGTCGGCGGTTTCGTAGGCGTCATAGAACGGCGCGCCGCTGTCGACGATGTTCGTGCCGCGCTCGGCTGACCATGACCCCGTCTGCAGGTAGCCGTAGAAACAGGTGGCCAGCAACGCCGACCCCTCGACCATCGCGGCGTCGATCACCTGCCCGCGCCCCGACTGCCGGCGTTCGATGATCGCGGCGAGGATGCCCAGAGCGAGCATCAGCCCGCCGCCGCCGAAGTCGCCGGCCAGGCTGAGCGGCGGCGTCGGCGGCTGGCCGGCCCGGCCGATCATGCCCAACACGCCGCTCTGGGCGATGTAGTTGAGGTCATGACCGACGGCCTGGGCCATCGGCCCGTCCTGCCCGTAGCCCGTCATCCGGCCGTAGACGAGCCGGGGGTTCACCGCGGCGCAGTCCCGGGGGCCGATGCCGAGTCGCTCGGCCACGCCGGGGCGGAACCCCTCCATGAGGGCGTCGGCGCCCTTGACCAGCT
>JAXDGI010000265.1:0-12646 GCA_034665145.1 Solirubrobacteraceae bacterium | reverse complement strand
TCGCGATGAAATCGCCTTGCAGCCATGCGGTGTCATTGATGACCTCGGTGGCTGGCCTTCCGCCGATTCGCGCGTTGTAGAAATCCGGGTATTGCGTGGCGGAGTGGTTGCCCCAGATGGTCATGTTGGTGACCTCATTGATCTGAGCACCGGTCTTCTTGGCCACCTGAGCGATCGCCCGGTTGTGATCGAGGCGCATCATCGCGGTGAAGCGCTCCCGGGGAATGTCTGGAGCGTTACTGGCGGCGATCAGGCAGTTGGTGTTAGCCGGGTTGCCAACGACCAGAATCTTGACGTCGGGGGCGGCGTGAGCATTCAGCGCCTCGCCCTGCGGCTTGAAGATGCCGCCGTTGGCCTCAAGCAGGTCGCCGCGCTCCATTCCCTTCGTGCGGGGCCGCGCGCCGACCAGGAGGGCGATATTGACGCCGTCGAAGGCCTGGTTGGGGTCATCGTAGATGTCGACTCCGGCCAGGAGCCCAAACGCGGAGTCGTCGAGCTCCATCGCCGTGCCCTCCGCGGCCTTGACCGCCGGTCCGATCTCGAGCAGCGAGAGATGGATCGGCGTGTCGGGGCCGAGCAGCTGGCCGCTGGCGATGCGGAAGAGAATCGCGTATCCGATCTGACCGGCGGCGCCGGTGACTGACACTTTTACAGGCGTACTCACTTTCCCATTCCTTCCTTGACGGTGGGGGCGCAGATCGTGCCGCCCGACGTCAGCTCATATTCGGTTGGCACGCCGCCCAGGCGCATGTCCTCGCGCTCTCGGGTGGCCAGGGCGGTGCCGAACCGGCCATGCGCGGCTCGGGCAACCCTGCCCGCGATGCTATAGGGGGTCGAGGGCCGCGGGCGCCGAGGGCGCGGACCCCAACGGCTGCGGGGGCCGAGGGCCGAGGGCCCGCGAAGGCCCCGTGTATTACCGGGCCGCGCCGTCAGGCCCCGAAGTCCAGGCCGTAGACCTCGCCCAGCTTGTGCTTGAGATAGCGGGTGAACGGCGCCACCTCGATCGGGGCGCCGACCGCACGCTGCAGCAGCTCGGTGGTGGTGAACTTCGAGCCGTGGCGGTGGACCTTCTCGATCAACCATTCGCGCAGCGGCGAGAGCTCACCGGCGGCGATCCGCGAATCGAGGTCAGGGATCTCGGTGTGCACGCGCTCCCACAGCTGGCCCGCGATCAGGTTGCCCAGCGCGTAGGTGGGGAAGTAGCCGATCAGTCCCGCCGACCAGTGCACGTCCTGGAGCACCCCGTCGGCGTCGTCGGTGACGGTGATCCCAAAGAACTCCTGAAAGCGCGCGTTCCACGCCTCAGGCAGGTCGGCGACGGCCAGGCGGCCCTCGATCAGCTCCTGTTCGAGCTCGAAGCGCAGAACGATGTGCAGGGCGTAGGTCAGCTCGTCGGACTCGACGCGGATGTAGGACGGCCGCACGCGGTTGACCGCGCGATACAGCGTGTCGGCATCGATGCCGCTCAGAGTGCCGCCGAGATGCTTGGCCACCCGCGGGGCCAGAACCTGACAGAACGCCTGCCCGCGTCCGACCATGTTCTCCCACAGGCGGCTCTGGGACTCATGCATGCCCAGTGACTCGCCGGCGCCGAGCGGGCTGCGCTCGAACGCGGGCGGGATCCCAGCCTCATACAGCCCGTGTCCGCACTCGTGCATGGCCCCGTACAGGCCGGCGGGGAAGTAGCGCTCGTCCCAGCGAGTGGTGATACGGACGTCGCCGCGCCCGATCCGGATCGCAAAGGGGTGGACGGTGTCATCCAGGCGCCAGCCCGTGGGATCAAAGCCCATCATGGCCACCGCCTCATTGACGAGCGGGCGCTGACGGTCGGCGGGAAATTGCCCGTAGAGCATGCTGTCGTCAACGCGCGCGGCCTCGCTGCTCAGGCGTGAGATGAGCGGCACGAGGTCGTTGCGCAGCTCCGCGAACAGGGCCGCGACCGTGCGCGTCTTCATCTCTGGCTCGTAGTCATCGAGCAACACGTCGTAGGCGCACTCGTAGTCGTCGTGGCCCGCGTGGCACGCGACGTATCGGCGGGCCAGCTCGTAATTGCGTTCCAGATACGGGGCGAAGGCACGGAAGTTGGAGGCCTCGCGGGCGGCCACCCAGGCCTCCTGTCCCATCGAGGCCGCCCGAGCCATTTCCGCCGCCAGTTCGGTCGGCACCCGGCGGGCCTTGTCCCACTGGCGGCGGATCAGCCGCACCAGGCAGGCATTGTCGGAGTCGTACTCGTCTCCCGCCGTCTCGGCCTCGGCACCCGCGAGCAGCCGTCCCGTCTGATCATCGATGAACAGCTCGTGTGAGAGGCGCTGGAGCGTGGCCAGTGACTCCGCCCGGCTCGGGGCTCCGTGCGGCGGCATCTTGGTCTGCTGATCCCAATGGGCCAGGGCCGAAACCGAACGGAGATCCGACAGCTGGGCCATCCGCTCGCGCAGCTGCTCGAGCGAGGTACTCACGCCCAGCGCCCGCAGGCCAGGAGGGACAGTCGATACCTATGCGACCATTGCCGCATGGTGAGGCGGTCAACTTCGATCAAGCTGATGGACATCTTCGGGTTTCGGATCGGAGTCGATGCCAGCTGGTTTCTCATCCTGTTCCTGCTCATATTCGTGCTTTCCGGGCCCTTCCGGGCCACCCTGCACAGCTCTGACGCAGTCGCCTATACAACCACGGTGGTCAGCGTCCTGCTCCTGTTCGCGTCACTCATAGTGCACGAATTGGGTCACGCACTCGTCGCACGTCGTCTCGGCATCGGCGTCAAACGGATCGATCTATTCCTCTTCGGTGGCCTGACCCACATGAGTCGTGATGCGGCTACACCCGGGGAGGACTTCAAGATTGCCGTCGCGGGCCCGTTGGCGACACTGGGGGTGATCGTAGTCGGTCTGAGTGTCGACGTTGCCCTCGTCGGTACTCACCGGCTGTACCACGCAGTGCTGCTGGAGAGCGACATCACGATCACTCCGGTCCTCCTGTGCCTGAGCTGGTTGGTGCCGATGAACCTCCTGCTACTGCTGTTTAACCTCGTGCCCGCCTTCCCGCTCGACGGCGGACGCATGGCCCGCTCGGTGGTCTGGCGGGTGACCGGGAAGAAGGGCACCGCCACGCGGGTCGCAGCCAAGCTCGGCCAGGGCTTTGCCATCGTGCTGGCCGGCATCGGCGTGTGGGGCCTGATCTCGCTCGGCGATGTGACCTGGCTGTGGCTGATCGCCCTGTCCTACCTGCTGGGCCAATCAGCCCGAGGCGCGATCCTGCAGACTGACTTCAACGAGCGGATCGACGGTGTGCGCGTCGCCGACATCATGGATGACCATCCCGTGGCCATCCCCGACTCCATGGCGATCACGCCCGCCCTCGAGGAGTACTTCCTGCGCTACGGCTGGGACTGGTTTCCGGTCGTCAGCCAGGGGAATCGGGTTACCGGCATCGTGCGCCGGGAGCGCGCCCAGGCCTGCGCCGACGCCGGGGAGGGTTGGCTCACGGTGGGCTCGATCCTGGATCCCGAGCTGCCGGGCGGGTGGCACGTTGACGCCGACCGGCCGATCGCTGAGCTGCTGGGCTCGGAGTCCCTGGGGAGGCTCGGCGCGCTGGTGGCCGTCGACGGCGATGGCGTGTTGCAGGGCGTGGTGACCGTCGAGCAAGTGCGGCGGGCACTGCAGTCGGCGTTCACGTCGACACCGACCGCATGATGGCCGCTGGGGCGGTGTCTCACCGCTGACGGCGGCGGCGACCGCAAGGGACCTGACCAGGCGGCTCATTTATATTGCTGGGAGTGCCCTCTCATGACGTGCTCATCATCGGCGCCGGACTCGCTGGCCAGCGGGCGGCGCTGGCCGCGGCCCAGACCGGCGCGACGGTCGCGATCATCTCCAAGGTCCATCCGGTGCGCTCGCACTCGGTGGCCGCCGCGGGCGGGATCAACGCCGCGCTGAACCCCGAGGATACCTGGGAGTCCCACGCTTTCGACACGATCAAGGGGTCGGACTACCTCGGTGACCAGGACGCCATCGAGATCATGTGCCGCGAGGCACCAAATGAGATTCTCTGGCTCGAGCACGCCGGGGTCACCTTTCACCGCAACGAGACCGGCCACCTCGGCACGCGCGCCTTCGGTGGGGCCTCGGCCGCCCGCACCTACTACGTGGCCGACATCACCGGCCACGCGATCTTGCATGTGCTCTACGAGCAGCTCATGAAGTACTCCGAGCAGATCGATCGCTACGAGGAGTGGTTCACCACCGACCTGCTCCAGGACGACGAGGGCCGCTGCGTCGGGGCGATCTGCCGCAATCTGCGCGACGGCGAGCTGCAGCTGTTCGATGCCAAGACGGTCATCCTGGCCTCCGGCGGCGCCGGGCAGGCCTATCGGCCGACCACCAATGGCCTGATCGTCACCGGTGACGGCATCGCCCAGGCCTACCGCATCGGCGCCCGTCTGATGGACATGGAGATGATCCAGTACCACCCGACGACGCTGGCCGGCAACGGGCTGCTCATCACCGAGGGCGCCCGCGGCGAGGGTGCTCAGCTATTTAACGCCAAGGGTGAGCGCTTCATGGAGAAGTACGCCCCCAACAAGCTCGAGCTGGCCTCTCGCGATGTCGTCTCGCGCGCCGAGCAGACCGAGATCAACGAGGGCAACGGCTTCCCGGACGGCACGGTGGCTCTCGACATCACCAAGGTTCCCAAGCGCCGGGTTCTCGAGGCGCTGCGCGAGATCGTCAACATCGGGCGCGACTTCGCCGGCGTTGACATCACCCGCGAGCCGATCCACATCCACCCCGGCCAGCACTACATCATGGGCGGGGTCAAGACCGACGTCGACGGTCAGACCACGATCCCCGGCCTGTACGCGGCGGGCGAGGTGGCCTGCGTGTCGGTCCACGGGGGGAACCGTCTCGGTGCCAACTCGCTGCTCGACACGCTGATCTTCGGCCGGCGCTCCGGTGAGCACGCGGCGCAGCAGGCGCTGCATCGCTCCATGCCCAGCTCACCGATCAGCCGCCTCAACGACACGCAGGCCAACATCCAGGGGATCATTGATCGACCCGAGGGCGGGCGCCGTGTGTCCTCGATCAAGGACGAGCTCGGCGACACGATGAACCGCTACGTGGCCGTGTTCCGCGACGAGGATGGGCTGCTGAAGGCCCACGAGATCGTGCGCCGGCTCAAGGAGGAGGCGCCCAGGGCCAACATCGACGACCGGGGCACCGTGTTCAACCAGGACGTGATCGGCGCCATCGAACTCGGCTACATGCTCGACGTAGCCGAGGCGACCGTCGTCGGCGCCCTGGAGCGAAAGGAGTCGCGCGGGGCCCAGTTCCGCACCGACTTCCCGGAGCGCAAGGACGAGGAGTGGCTCAAGCACATCGACATCGCCGTCAACGGCGACGACGTGCCCAAGGTGAGCTACAGCCCGGTGACGATCACCAAGTGGGAGCCCCAGGAAAGGACGTACTAGTTCCGATGGCTGAGTACACGCTGAAGATCCGCCGCTTTGACCCCCAGTCGGGCGAAGCCGCCTACTGGGACGAGCACCAGCTCGACCTTGCGCCAACCGCCTCCGTTCTTGACGCGATCCTCAAGGTCCGCGACGAGGTCGACGGATCGGTCGGTATTCGCTGCTCCTGTCAGCAGGCGATCTGCGGCTCGTGCGGCGTGCGCATGAACGGCAAGCCCGGCCTTGCCTGCAACACCCACCTCGACGAGGCGGCCGCGCGCACCCACGGCGTGGGCTGGAACCCCGAGGATGAGGCCGACGGCGACCTCACCCCCCCTCGCGTCATCACCGTCGAGCCGATGGGGAACATGCCGGTCATCCGGGACCTGATCGTGGACATGGACGCGGTGCACTGGAAGAAGATCCAGCGCGTCACGCCGTTTCTGATCAACCAGGAGCCGGTGCCCGAGCGCGAGTACATCGTGCCTCACGAGAACATGGTCGACGTGACCCAGACGATGGCCTGCATTCAGTGCGGCGCCTGCGTCTCAGATTGTCTGTCGATGGAGATCGACCCGCTGTTCGTCGGCCCGGCCGCGTTGGCCAAGGCCTACCGCTTCGTCGGTGATCCGCGGGACGCTGAGCACTTCGACCGGCTCAACGATTTGAGTCAGGACGAGCACGGCATCTACGACTGCACCCACTGCTTCAACTGCATCGACGCCTGCCCCAAGGGCGTGGACCCGATGAGTCAGATCATGCGCTTGCGTCGCAAGGCCGGCTCTGACCACAAGATCGTCGACAACAACAACGGCCACCGCCACGAGGACGCCTTCGTGGGTCTGGTCCGCGACTATGGCCTGCTCAACGAGGCCGAGCTGCTCCCACGCAGCTACGGGGGCAACTCGTGGTTTGGCAAGTTCCACCCCGCCGCGGGCAAGGAGCTCGTTTCCTCCCTGTCCTCGATCGTCCTCGGAGTTGTCCGCGGCAAGGTCAGTCCCAAGATCGCCCTGATGGGGCACAAGCTGCCCAAGCGCGACCTGGCGTCACTGAAGCGGATCTACTCAACGGTCGAGGGCCGTGAGGAGCGCATCGAGCTGAACCTCTATGTGAGCGGTTATGAGGACGATCCGGTGGAGACCACCCCGGTGCAGAAGCCGCCCTCGGTCACCGAGAGCGCGGAGCCCGACACGGCTTCAGCCGACGCGTCCGACTCGGCTCCGGCCGACAAGTCACCGACCTTCCCGGGACCCGACGGGCAGGGAGAGCCGGGTCCGAGCGAAAGCGAGAACTGATGAAAGTCGCCTACTGGCCCGGCTGCGTCAGCCGGGGGTTCACCCCTGAGCTGCACGGCTCGATGGCCAAGGTCGCCCCTCTGCTCGACATCGAGCTGATCGAACTCGATCGTGCCGCCTGCTGCGGCGCGGGCGTCATCGCCGAGCACAACCAGGAGCTGGCCGACACCCTGAACGCGCGCACCTTCGCCCTGGCCCAGCGCACCGACGGCGCGCTGATGATGAACATCTGCTCGACCTGCCAGGGCGCACAGTCCGAGTGTCAGCAGCGCCTGGATGCCAACACCGAGTACCGCGATCACATCAACGAGAACCTGTCGGACGAGGGCCTCTCCTACGAGAAGGGCCTGACCAACAAGAACTTCCTCTGGTACCTGGTCGAGGAACTGGGCCTGGACGCCCTCAAGGCCAAGGTCAGGCGGCCTCTGACTGATCTCAAGGTGGGTCCCTTCTACGGTTGCTACATCGTCCGCCCCGTTGACCGCCTCGGCGTGGACGAGGAGCGCCCACGTGACCGCTACATGCACATGGTCATCGAGGCTCTGGGCGGCACCGTGATCGATTACGCGGGCGTCTACAAGTGCTGCGGATTCCCGATCATCACCATGAACAAGGAGGCCTCGCTGAAGATGGCCGGCCGGCATCTCGGTGACGCGATCGACGCCGATGCCGACTGCCTGGTCGTGCCCTGTCCGCTGTGCCACCTCAACCTCGACCTCCAACAGCCGGCCGCCGCGCGCGTCGCCGGCCGCGATCTCGGCCTGCCGGTCCTCCATCTCCCCCAGATGGTCGGCTTGGCCCTCGGGCTCGCGCCCAAGGAACTGGGGATGAGCAAGCACGTGGTCAGGCCCACGTCGGTGATCGACTGGTCAAGCTCGGTCGTGGCGGCAAGCGGGGCTGCCGCCTGAGCGGCTCCGGGTCAGCCCGCGCACGTCCTTCCGGTCGACCGGAAGCTCGAGCGGCTCTGTCTGACCCTACATAACGAGAGCGTGAGGCCTGTCAGCCTCACGCCCTCGCCTCCCGTTGCCCGTCCCTACGGGCCGCCATCTACGCGCCGGGGCGCGGACGCGCAGGTGTGCAATGCGCATCATGACCGGTCGCGCCGCCACCCTCTTCCCCTCAGCGGGGGGAAATTCGGGGGAGGTGGGTGAGGCAAATGGGTGACCCGACCCTCACCCGCCGCGGTTAGTCTGGCGTTGGCAGCGGGAAGGCTGCGGGCATGACCCTGACCGGCCGCGAGCCGATCGATGTTGCGGTGGCCGAGTTCGAGGACATCGTCAGCCTGGGC
This sequence comes from Solirubrobacteraceae bacterium, assembly GCA_034665145.1. GTDB lineage: Bacteria > Actinomycetota > Thermoleophilia > Solirubrobacterales > Solirubrobacteraceae > Palsa-465. Next base: position 4,623 of record JAXDGI010000265.1, on the reverse strand, counting down.
CTGCAATCGCTGATCGAGGAGGACGACAGGGTGCGCTTGATCGCCACGGCCGTCCCTCAGGACCGCCTCGATCAGGCCCTGCTCGATGGGCGTATCGACGTGGCCATCCTCAATCTCGGCTCCTTGACCAGCCCCGCCGAGCTGCGCGACCTGCACGAGCGCTTCCCGGAAACGCGACTGGTTGTCCTGGCCGACAATCCATCTGCCGTCGAGTGCCGGCAGCTTCTGGGCTTCGGCGCCACCGCCTGTCTGGCCAAGAGCACCGACGCCCGCGATGTCCTGCACGCCATCTACCTCGCCTCCCGAGGCATGCATGTGCTGCCTGCCGATGTTGATGATGATCACAGCCCGTCGGGCCCCACGCCGCTCACCGTCCGCGAGGCCGACGTCCTCGGCCTGCTCCAGACCGGGAGCTCCAACGCCGAGATCGCCGCTGCCCTCCACGTCGGGGTGGAGACCGTCCGCACGCACGCCCGCAACATCTACCGCAAGCTCGGCGTGAGCTCCCGGCGCGAGCTGCGGTCCTCGGCCTGAGGCCGGCGCGAGCCGCGGTCCTCGGCCTGAGGCCGGCCCGAGCCATGAGCGCGCGGCGGAGGGCGGAGCAGCGCGGCGGCTACCAGCGCTCGCCATAGCGCTCGGCGAAGGCGAAGTCGCTCACCGGCTCGCGCGAGAGCTGCCGGGGCCACGGGTTGGCCCGGTAGCCAACCGCGATGTGTCCGGCCATGGCCACGCCGTCGGGAATGCCCAAAAGCTTGCGGACCTGAGGCTCGGCCGGCACGAGCAGGGTCGTGAATGCGGCGCCGAGGCCCTCGTTGCGCAGGCCCAACAGGATGTTGTGGACAAACGGGTAGATCGAGGCGCCCCCGACGATGCTGGGGCGGTCAAGCTCCGAGTCGGTGATGGCCAGCGCGGACAGCTCGACGCAGACGACGAGATGCACGGGGACCTCGTCAAAGTGATGGGCGTAGTCATCGGCGGCCTGCAACGAGCGCAGCCGCGCCGGTGACAACCCGCTCGCGGGACCGGCGTCCAGGGCCGCCCGGCCGCCGGTCTGGTCCATGTAGCGGTCCCACGGCTCGGCGTAGAGCTCGCGCAACCGGCGGCGCATGTCCGCGTCGGCGATGACGATCACCCGCCATCCCTGCCGGTTGCCGCCGCTGGGAGCAAAGCGCGCGTTGTCGAGCACCCGCTCGAGCAGCTCGCGGGGAACGGGGTCGGACCTGAAGCGCCGCGTCGACGGCGCGTTGCGCATCACCGCGTAGAGGTCTTCAGGCGGCAATGGACGCGCTCGCCCCGTTGGCCACGAGCAGCTCGGCGATCTGGACCGCGTTGGTGGCCGCCCCCTTGCGCAGGTTGTCGGAGACCACCCACATCGACAGCGCGCGCGGATGTGATTCGTCCCGGCGGATGCGGCCGACGAACACCTCGTCGCGGCCCTCGGCGCGCAGCGGGCTGGGCACGTCGTCCAGGATCAGGCCGGGGGCCGAGCTGAGCAGTTCCCGCACCCGCTCGGGGCTGATCGGGTCCCGGGTCTGCAGGTTGACTGACTCCGAGTGGCAGACGCGAACCGGCACCCGCACGCAGGTCACGGCGATCCCGATGTCGTCGTCCTCAAGGATCTTGCGCGTCTCGAACATCATCTTGCGCTCCTCGTCGGTGTGATCATCGCCGTCCGGAAACGATCCCGCCGCTCCGATCACGTTGAAGCCAATGTGGTCGGGGTAGATGTAAGGCGGGGGCAGCGGCTCGCCGTTTACTGATGCACGGACCTGCGCGTCGAGCTCGGCCAGGGCCTCGCGCCCGGTCCCCGACACCGACTGATACGTGGAGACGATCAGCCGCTCGAGCCCCACCGCACGGTGGATCGGCGCCAGGGCGACCATCAGCTGCATGGTCGAGCAGTTGGGGTTGGCGATCAGCCCGTGGTGATCCTTGAGCGCATGCGGGTTGACCTCGGACACGACCAGGGGCACCTCGGGGTCGCGCCGGAAGGCTGAGGAGTTGTCGATCACCGCCGTTCCGCGCTGGGCGAACTTCGGCGCCCATTCTCGAGACGTGCCCGCCCCGGCCGAGAACAGCGCGATGTCGAAGCCGTCGAGGTCGGCGTCGTCGTCGAGCCGCTGCACGGTGCGCCCGTCGATCTCCTGGCCGGCCGACCGGGCCGAGGCGAACAGGACCAGCTCGTCCGCCGGGAATCGGCGCTCGCGCAGCAGCGCAAGCATCGTGCGGCCCACTACGCCGGTGGCGCCGACCACGGCCACGCGCGCCCGGCCTGGCTGGGTCATCGCGGACCCTGCTCGAGCGCAATGGCGTCCGCGCCGAGGTCAAAGGCGGTGTGGAGCGCCTGCACGGCCTGGGGCACGTGGTCGGCCCGGATGATGCAGGAGATCTTGATCGGCGACGTCGAGATCATCTCGATGTTGATCCCCTCCTCGGCCAGGGTCGAGAACACCTTGGCGGCCACGCCGGGATGGGAGCGCATGCCGGCCCCGACGATCGAGACCTTGCCGATCTCGTGGTCGGTGTCGATCTGACCGACGCCGAGCTCCGTCCGCACGGGTTCCAGCGCGTCCTGCGCGGCGCGCACGTCCTCGGTCCCGATAGTGAACGACACCTCAGCCTCGCGGCCCTCCTCCCGCGGCTCGTTCTGAATGATCGTGTCGACATTGCAGTTGGCCTCGGCCAACGCGGTGAAGATTGCGGCCGCCGCGCCCGGACGGTCGGGCACCCCGATCAGGGTGATCCGGGCCTCGTCGGTCGAGTGGGTGACGGCGGTGATCAGAGGGTGTTCCATGGTCTCGTCTTCTCCGAGCACAAAGGTACCGGGGCTGGGATCGAAGCTGGAGCGGCAGTGGATGCGCACACCGTGGGTCCGGGCGTACTCAACGGAGCGCAGCTGCAGCACCTTGGCCCCGGAGGCGGCCATCTCGAGCATTTCCTCAAAGCTGACCTGGGGGAGCTTGCGGGCATTGGGCACGATCCGCGGGTCGGCGCTGAACACGCCGGCGACATCGGTGTAGATCTCGCACACCTCGGCGTTGAGCGCGGCGGCCACGGCCACGGCGGTCGTGTCGGAGCCGCCGCGGCCCAGCGTGGTCACGTCGCGGCTCGTCGAGACGCCCTGAAAGCCGGCCACCAGCACAATCAAATCCTCATCGAGGGCCTCGGCGATGCGGTTGGCCCGCACGTCGAGGATGCGGGCCTTCGTGTGCGAGGTGTCGGTGACGATCCCGGCTTGGGAGCCGGTGAGCGAGATCGCCCGGTGACCGAGGTCGTTGATGGCCATCGCACACAGTGCGCACGAGATCCGCTCGCCAGTCGACAGCAGCATGTCCATCTCACGCCGGTCCGGATAGGGCGAAACCTCCTCGGCCATCGCGATCAGCTCATCGGTGGTCTTCCCGCGCGCGGACAGCACCGCGACCACGCGCTTTCCCGACTCGCGCTGGGCGACGATCCGGCGAGCGGCGCGTTTGATCCTCTCGGCGTCGGCAACGGAGGTGCCACCGAACTTCATGACCACGGTCTCACGCGTCGCGCCCACTCGGCATCCAGCCTCGTTCGATCGGGCATTGCGTGAGTCGTCCGGCTGCACGGCGGTGAAGGTTATGAGGTCAGAGGGAGCGACGGCCGACCAGGGCCCGGCCCAGCGTGAGCTCGTCGGCGTACTCGAGATCGGCGCCCACGGGCAGGCCGCTGGCCAGCCGGGTGACCACGAGTTCGGGCAGGCGCTGGCGCAGCCCGTCGGCGATGTGCAGCGCCGACGCCTCCCCCGTGGTGGTCGGGTTGGTGGCGATCACCACCTCGCGCACGTGATCGGCCTCAGCCCGGGCGTAGAGCTCGGCGATCTTCAGGTCTTCGGGATCGATCCCGTCAATGGGCGACAGCGCGCCCCCGAGCACGTGGTAGCGCCCGGCGAACTCGTGGGTGCGCTCGATCGAGATCACGTCGGAGGGTTCCTCGACGACGCAGATGAGCTCGGCATCCCGGCGCTCGTCGGTGCAGATCCGGCAGCGGGGCCCGTCGGCGAGGTTAAAGCACACCTCGCACAGCCCGATCCGAGCCTTGACCTCCCGGATCGCGTCGGCCAGCGCGCCGGCCTCCTCCTCGCTGGCCCGGAGCAGATGGAAGGTGAGCCGCTGCGCGGTGCGGCCACCGACTCCGGGGAGCTTGGACAGCTCGGTGATCAGCCGTTGGACGGGAGGTGCGTACACGTGTGCTGGTCAGGAGACGGGCGAGCCGGGCGGCCCTGGGCCTAGAGACCGGGCAGGCCGAGCCCGCCGCCCAAGCCGCCGGTGATGTTGCCCATCTTGCTCGCGGCCAGCTCCTGGGCGGAGCGCAGCCCCTCGTTGACGGCGGCCAGGACCATGTCGGCGAGCAGCTCGACGTCGTCAGGGTCGACGGCCTGCGGATCGATCTTGATCGACTTGACGACTTGATCGCCGGTGACCTGCACGGTGACCATGCCGCCGCCCGCCGAGGCCTCGACCACCTCGTCCTTGAGCGACTCCTGGGCCTTCATCATGTCCTCTTGCATCTTCTGGGCCTGCTTGAGCAGCTGCTGCATGTTGGGCTGGGGCATGCCTAAGCCTCTTCCTGATCGGGATCGTCGTCCAGCACTTC
>JAXDGI010000264.1:0-7938 GCA_034665145.1 Solirubrobacteraceae bacterium | reverse complement strand
CGAGGAACCGGCGGCGGTGCTCAGCCTCGCTCTCGAGCAGAGCTCGGAAGCACCCGCTGTGGCGCGGGCGGCAATCGTCGGCTTCTGCGAGGGCAGAGACGTCGGCAGTACGGCCTTGTCGACGCTGATGTTGCTCGTCTCGGAGGTCGTCACCAACGCGGTGACCCATCCCGACGCGACACCGACAGAGAGCATCGGCTTCTCGGCACACGCGTATCCGGATTACATCCGCGTCGAAGTCACCGACCAGGGCAGCGGCTTTACACCGAGACCGCGTGATCCGGCCCAGGTCGGCGGCGGATATGGCCTTTATCTTCTGGAGAAGGCAGCCCAAGGCTGGGGCGTGACGCACCATGACGAGACCACCGTCTGGTTTGAGGTGAGCACCGTGCACACCGTCTGACCGGCTCGAGTTCCGTCCGATCCTTACTGCGCCGAGCGATCTCGCGGCGTGACGCTCATCGCGCGCCGATCAAAGGGCGTTCAGCACCTCGAGCGTCGTTCGCTCCCCCGAGCGAACCGCGCCGTCCATGTAGCCGTTCCAGTACATCGAGGTCTCGGTGCCGGCCCAGTGGATGCGCCCGACGGGCTGACGGATCCACGGACCGTAGGCCAGCAGGGTACCCATGCTGGGGATGCCGACCGGACAGCCCCGGGTCCACTGCTCGCCGCTCCAACTCGTGTCGAAGTAGGCCACGGGGCTCTTGGCCTGAGGGCCGAAGAAGGTGGCGAACTGGGAGAGCACCGCGGAGCTACGGTCCGCGGGCGACATGGTGTTGTATTTGCGGGCGTTGTCGCCGCCGACGAAGCCGAAGACGACACCGGGCGATCCGCTTGGCGGCGAGTCGTCGAAGGTGGCGCTGACCGGGCCGCCCGTGTCAAGCGCACTCCCGGTGAGGCCGGCGTCGCGCCAGAAAGGACGGTTATAGACGGCGGCGACCTTGGTCAGCGTGCCCTGGCCGTACCGTTGCATGAGCTGGTCGCGCTCGAAGGGGAGGATCGGCTCGTAGTCGATCCGGCCGGCCAGCGTGGGCGGCACGGCCACGATGACGCGCTTGGCGCTCACCGTCATCTTGTCCGAGACGACCGTCACCCCCGAGGCGCCCTGTTCGATCCGGCGGACCGGCGAACTCAGGACCACGCGGTGGGCCAGCGCCTGCGCCACCTTGAGCCCGATCAGCGCCGAGCCGCCGATGAAGCGCGACTGCTGCGCGCCGCCGCGGGTGTCGAAGTTGCGCTCAAACGTGCCTGGGTTCTTCTCGTTGCCCGAGGACGCGATGTAGAACAGAGTGAAGAGCAGCGAGAGCTCGCGGGGCTCGGCGCCGAAGATGGGCCGTGTGGCCGCGGCCACCAGCTCCTTGAAGCGCGGACTTTTGCTGTGCTGGTCCACGAATGTCTCGAGCGTCTGCCCGTCGTACGTGGCCGCGTTCGCTGCCTGCCAGGGAGCATTTACATCGATCGAGGACGCCATCTGGTCCAGAAGCGCGATATTCGCGGTGACCTCCGCCAGCGTGGTCGGATCGGGCGGAGCGGTGCCGAGCGGACCGGTGTCGCTGTAGGTCGAGCGGTTGCCGTCAGCAACATAGACGGCCTGGCCATTGTCGTAGACGTCAAACGTGCCGACGCCCATGTGCTGGGCCAGCGCCATGAGCCGGTCCTGGGTGGGGCCGACGAACGTGCCGCCGCGTTCGGAGACCTGCCCGCCCCCGAGGTCGTGATTCCAGACGCGGCCCCCCACGCGGTCGCGCGCCTCGAGCACGATGACCGATTTACCCGCGCCGACCAGGTTGCGGGCCGCGGTCAGACCGGCGAAGCCCGCGCCCACGACGACCACGTCCGCTTTGTGCGTCCTGGCTGCCCGGTGCTTCTTCTTGGGCTTGGCCTTCTTGTGCTTGGCCTTGTGCTTGTGTTCCTCCACCTCCGCGGCGGCGGAGGCCGGTACGGCCAGGGCGGCGCCGGTGACGAGGGTTCCGGCGACGAAACGCCGACGGGTGATCTCGGGCTGGTCGCGATGCGAATCGTCAGTCATGTCAGAGACGGTCTCCTGGTCGTGGGCAGAGTGGGCGTCTGCGCGATGAACGCGTCGACGGTCGACAGGTCGAAAGTTCCGTGGTCTGAGCCCAGGCCGGTGGCGACAAGGCCAGCACAGGCACAGCCCAATGTCGCCGCCGCCGGACGGGTGCGTCCGAGGTCCAGTCCGCGCAGAAAACCGGCGGAGAAGGCATCCCCGCAGCCGGTCGTATCGACGACGCCGACGGCGAAGGCGGGCACCGGCTCGACGCCGTGCGGGTCGACGACGACCGCCCCCTCCGCCCCGCGGGTGACGGCGATGCAACCCACGCCTCGGTCAAGCAGGATCTGGCAGCCGGCCACGAGCTCGTCGGCGCCGGACAGGCCCAGCACCTGATCGTCATTGGGCAGCAGATAGTCGAGATGCTCGAAGGCGGGGGCGATCCAATCCAGGACAGACGCCGCCTGGTCGCCAGGCGCGAGCAAGTCGGCCGAGGTGACGACGCCGTGACGGCGGGCGAAGGCGAGGATCTCGGCGGCCGCCTCCCCCCCCATGAACTCAGGCGCGCCCAGGTGCAGGTGGGTGGCCTTCTCGATCGCTGCCCACGGCGCGTCTGCCGCCGAGTACGTGGCGTTGGCCCCGACCACGTGCAGGGCGGGTCGCGAGCCGTCGGGTCGGATCGGAAGCACGCTGGCCGAGGTCTGCACCTCATCGCGGCGCACGAGCAACTCTGTGTCGACGCCGGCACGCCCGAGCAGATCAAGCAGCACGTCGCCTAGGGCATCGGTCCCGATCGCCCCGGCACTGGCCACCTCGGCGCCAAGCTTGGCCAGCGTGATCGCTGTGCCACCGGCCGACCCGGCGGCGGTGATCCGGATCTCCTCGAGGAGCGTGCCCCCCTGACCCTCGGGGATCTCCGTCACCGGACGAGCCAGGACATCGACCACGTGGACCCCAAGGGTGATGACCCTCATTGCTCGTCCCGAACCTGGGTCGTGCCGTAGGCCCGGGCGACCACGGCCTCGACGACGGCGGCCTGCTCGTCCTCGTCAAGTGTGCGCGGGGTTCCGAGCGACGCGGCGCGCCAGTAGAGCGTGCAGGCCCATTCGAGCAGCTCGGTGTTGGCCACGGCATCGCTCAGGCTGGCGCCATAGACGATCGCTCCGTGGTTGGCCATCAGGGCCGCGACGCGGCCCTCGAGAGCAGTGAGCGTGGCCTCAGCCAGCTCGAGCGAACCAAACGTCTCGTAGGCCGCCACCCGGACCGACCCGCCGAGGGCCAGCATCTGGTAATGCACAACCGGAAGCTCGTCGATGACGCAGGCGAGGGCAGTGCTCATGGGCGGATGAACGTGAACGACGCCACAGGCGTCGTAGCGGCGGTAGAGACCGAGATGCAGATCGAGCTCAGACGTGGGCCGCAGGTTGCCGCCGACCTGACCGCCATCGAGCTCAACGACGGCCACGTCCTCGGGGTCCAGCTCAGCCAGGACGGCACCGGTCGGCGTAACCGCCACGAGCTCTCCGGCCCGCTCGGAGACATTGCCGGCCGTCCCAACCACGAGACCCGTGGCGGCGAGCTGGCGGGCCGCCGCCGCGACACGTTGACGCTCATCTCGCAGTAACGGGCGACGTTTCACGCGGGTAGAGTAACATGAACTTGAATATGAGTTCTTATTCAGGTTCCTTTGGCTCAACCGAGGGCGGCTCCCCTTCCGATTTCGCTACCCAGCTGCGCAACGTGCCACGCCAGGCGCGCAGTCGCGAGCGGCTCGGCAGGGTCCTCGACGCCGCCGATGGGATCCTCTCCCGCGAAGGAGCGCCGGCTTTCACCGTCGCCCGGATCGCCACCGCGGCCGGCGTCCCGGTCGGCTCCGTGTACCACTACTTCGTCGATAAGGAGGCGATCGTGGAGGCGCTGGCGCTGCGCTACTGGAGCGACTTCGAGGACCTGGTGGCGGGAGTGGCCGAGGCCGATGAGTGCGACCCGCTGAGCGGGCCGGTCGCTACCGTGCTGCAGGCGCTGGCCGCCGGGTTCCGCGCCCGTCCGGGCTTTTTGGCCCTCTGGTTCGGGGGTCTACGCACCGAGCGCGTGCGCGAGATCACCCGCCCCACGCGCACCGCAATCGCCGTCTCGATCACGCGAATCTTCGCCGTCCATTGGCCTCAGGTCGACCCCGACGTACGCGCCGCGGCCGCGCGGATGGTCGTGGTCGCCGGCGATGGCCTGCTCCGCGAGGCCTTTCGCGTCGCCCCCAGCGGGGATCCATGGGTGCTGGAGGAGAGCGAGACGATGCTCGCCGCGTACCTGACTGTGCGGCTCGGTGAACCCCAGCGATGAGACGCGTCACGCTCCACACGATGATCGCCGTGTTCGCTGTACTGGCCAGCGGGACCGCCGGCGCCAGCAGCGCGTCGGCGGACACGCGCGGCAGCGTGAGCGTCTTCGCGCCGGTGCCCGCCCCGGGATACCCTGCTCTCCCCCACGTCGTCGCCAATCGCGTCTACGAGGGTTCCTACGATGACCCCAAGGGTGATTCCGTCCCCTCCAAGGTGTTCGCGTACTCGCTCACGGGGGAGCTCGTGCACACGTACACCGTCGGGGGTCAGGATCTCTCCAGGCCGCACGGAGTCCAGGTCGCCGCCAACGACGCCCGCGGACGGCTGCTGCTCCTCGACAAGACCAGCGGGCGGATCATCCGGCTGGATCCCGCGACGGGTGGCCAGACTCTGTACTCGAGCGTGCCCGACCTGCCCCTGTGTTCGTCGTCTCCCTCGGGTACGCCGTGCTCGCCTTCCACCCTCGATCAAGCCCCGATGCCCGACTACGCGGCCTGGGGCGCAGACGGCAGCCTGTATGTGACCGATTACCAGCAGGCCGTCATCTGGCGCATCCCACCCGGTGGCGGACCCGCCCGGATCTGGCTCGCCGACCGGCGGCTGGACGGTGGTCCGTTCGGGACCGCGTGCGTCACGATGCTTCCCGACGGCCACACCCTCCTCTTCGACCAGGCCTCCAACGGTGGGCTCGGCGGCCTCAACCCAACGACGGGCAAGCTGTACACCGTGACGATCACGCCCGGCGGGGGTCCCGGCCCACTGCACCAGCTATGGGAGAGCGGACCTGGCGACGCACCCGATGGATGCGCGCTGGCCCGGTCGGGGAATATCTACGTGGCCCTGGTCGGCGCCTCCAATCAGATCGTCGAGCTCAGCTCGTCCGGACAGGAAGTGGCCCGCTTCGGGCAGCAGTACACGGGCGCGAATAACTCCTCGGTACCGTTTGACTCCCCGTCAGGCGTCGCGTTCTTGGGCAGCGAACTGCTGATCGCCAACCAGTCGTACTTCGCCGGCACCCCGGGCAACCAGGTCATCCTCGCGCTGGCGACCGGAGAGCCGGGCCAGCCGGTCTATCTTCCCGCCACCGCGGGCCTGCCGCCCGCGACGACGGCCCCGCACCGCCGCCATCACCGTAAGGCCAGCCACCATCGCAAGCATCGCCGGCACGGGCGTAGCCGCCATCACTCCCGGCATCATCACGCCCGTGCCCGGCACCGGTCCGGCCGTGCGGAGCGTGAGGACTGAGTCAGGCCGGGAGGCCTGGGCACGGCCCGACCCGGAGCCCTAACCGCGGGGCGCATCGTTTCATCTGGTTCCCTTCGGTGCACAGGGACGGTAGGACGTCCTACGCCGCTAAGACGATGGTGCCTCGTAGATCCTTCCGGCAGAACCGGCACCAGCGCCATACGGCACGCAGTAACGCCTGCTCGTGGTCCCTAAGGCCATAGACAGGCACGCTCTGCGTCTGACATCCAGTCCGCCGGAGGACACCCGGGCCATTGACACTCACCATATTGTCCGATTAGTCCAATTTTCGTCACATCCATTCGTGTTTCGGATTAGGTTGCCCTCACCTCGCGCGTGACGATCCGCGCAACCCACCACGAAAGGCTGGTCGTATGCCCCGCACCCCGCTCCTGCGTGCCCTGGCTGAGCTCGCCCAAGACCATCGCGACGCTGACCGGCTGGGCATCACGCCTGAGCAGGCACGGATCTCCCGCCGCGACTTCGTCAAGCGCTCCGGGGCGGCCGGAGCACTCGTCGTCGGCGGCTCGATGTTGCTGCCGCGCGCCGCACGCGCGTCAACACGTCAGCGCATCGCCATCGTCGGGGGCGGCATTGCCGGCCTCAACGCCGCGCTGACCCTGGCCGACAGCGGGATCGCCTCCACCGTGTTCGAGTCCAGCAACCGCCTGGGCGGCCGCATGCACTCTGACAGCCCGCTTGTGGTCGGCGGCGACAACTACTTCCAGGGTCAGGTGACCGAGTACTGCGGCGAGTTCATCGACAGCAACCACAAGACGATCCTGACCCTCGTCAAACGGTTCAACCTGACTGCGGACGATGTGCTGGCCGCGCAGCCCAACGCCAGCACGGAGACGTATTACTTCCTGAACGGCTACTACAGCTACACCCAGGCATCCAACGACTTCCAGCCCGTTCACAACACCCTGCAGGGACAGGTCCAGGCGACCAGTTACCCCACGCTCTACAACAGCTACACACAGGCGGGATACAACTTCGACCAGCTGTCGCTCTACGACTGGATCGAGCAGTATGTGCCCGGCGGCCACGGCTCCCGGTTCGGACGCCTACTGGACTCGGCCTACAACCAGGAGTACGGCGCCGACACGACCGACCAGTCCTCGTTGAACATCATCTACCTGCTGGGGTACAAGGCCAAGCCAGGCAATTTCCAGATCTACGGTGCCTCTGACGAGCGCTTCCACATCAACGGCGGCAACCAGCGTCTGCCCGAGACGATGGCCTCCTACCTGAAAGGCACCGGTCTGGTCACCATCAACACCGGCGCGCGGATGAACACCGTCGCGCGCAACAGCGACGGCACCGTCAGCCTGACCTTCGACGGCTCGCCGAAGGCGTCGGTCTTTGACCAGGTCATCCTGTGCATGAGTTTCTCGGTCCTCCGCACGCTCAATTACGCCAAGGCGGGCTTTGACTCGCTCAAGCAGACGGCGATCACCCAGCTCGGCTCAGGCCGCAACGCCAAGCTGGCGCTCCAGTTCGACAGCCGCTACTGGAACGGGTCGGGCCCGTGGGGCATCTCCAACGGAGACGTCTACACCGACATCGGCTTCCAGAACACCTGGGACAGCACCCGAGCCCAGGCCGGCACGACCGGCATCCTCGTCAACTACACAGGGGGCAGCGTGGCGGGAGCATTCTCGCCGAGCACGCCGTATTCCAACGCGTCGAACAACCCGCAGGTGGCAAGCTACGCACAGGCGTTTCTCAAGCAGGTCGAGACGGTGTTTCCGGGGCTCACGTCGCACTACAACGGCCGCGCCGTCCTCTCCACCCCGTTCCAGGACCCCAATTTCAACTGCTCCTACTCCTATTGGCGGGTCGGCCAGTACACCCAGTTCAGCGGCTATGAGAAGGCGGCTCAGGGCCCGATCCACTTCGCCGGCGAACACTGCTCACAGGACTTCCAGGGCTTCATGGAGGGTGGCGCCAGCGAGGGCGCCCGGGCCGCGAACGAGATCCTGGCCAGCGTGAAGTAGCCCGCGACCGGGCCCCCGAGCCTGGTCACGAATCTCCGGCTCCGGACACTAAGGGGCGGCCGCCACGACGGCGGGGCCCGGCGCCGGTCCGGCCGTGCCCCGGACGACACCGGTATCCCGGGTCAGCCGTTGAGCCAGGGACACCGGAAGGACGGTGATGAGCAGGACGAGGAGCACGACGACGTTGACCTGGGGGAGCTGCTGGCCCAGCCGGATGTTGCCGAAGATCCACAGGGGGAGCGTGTTCTGAGCCCCGGCGGTGAACGTGGTGACGATGACCTCGTCAAAGGAAAGGGCGAAGGCCAGCAGGCCGCCGGCGACAAGGGCGGTGGCGATCACCGGC
>JAXDGI010000263.1:0-2754 GCA_034665145.1 Solirubrobacteraceae bacterium | reverse complement strand
CGTACGGGTAGGCGACCCCCATGGCGTTGGCCGCCTGCCGGTTGTAGTGCACCGAGTAGATCGGCTCCTGGGCTCCGGTCTCGGGATCGCGGAAGCTCCAGTCGGGGTGCCGCTGATACGCCTGAAGGGCGGCGGCGTGGGCGGCCAGACGCGGGATGGGCGCCCCGCCGCCGGCGAGGAAGGCGATCTCGTCGGTCAGGCCGACGGGGCCCTGGGTGAGCGCGTCGACCTCGTCGCCCACGGCCACGTCCTCGAAGAAGCGCGCCCGCCACCCGCGTGGCTGCTCGGCGCGCACCCGGGCCTCGATGGCAGCCACCTCCTCCTCGCTCCAGCGGTGGGGGACCTCGGGCCGGCTGCCGTTGCCGTTGCGGTCGCGCGCGGTGCCGCGCTCGAAGTTGAGGACGTCCCAGTCGATCTCGGCCACCAGCTCGCCGAGCTGGTTGGTGTAGCGGTTGGCGAAGTGGTCGATGACCATCTGGTCGGCGAAGGCGCTGCGCTTGGGACCGTCGAAGCCGACGTAGCGGCAGGTCGGCGTGATGGTGTCGTGCCAGTACACCGGGCGGTGGAAGCGGATCCGTGTCGAGGAGTGGAAGGAGCCCAGCCCCGGCCAGCCGAACTGGATCCCCGAGAAGCAGCCGATGACGAAGGTGGGCGGAGCCACCGGCCCCCGGTAGGGCGAGCGCAGGGCGTGCTCGGGGTCCGTCCAGAGTGGGTTGATGTCACCGATGCCGTCGGCGAACTTGACCGCGGCCAGCCGGGTGGCCACCTCGTTGAAGATCGAGTGCTCGATGCGCAGCTCCGTACCTGCCCGGGCTCGCATGCTCTCGATGAGCTCCGCGGTGAGGCTGGCCTCGGGCATGAGGGCTTCGGCGGCGTCGGTCATCGTGCTGGGTCCTCGAGCTCGCGGACTATTACTCTAGTCATCAACTATATAGTATTGGCACTTAATGAGCAAGGACCGGCGCGGGGTAACCCGCGCCGGTCCTTGGGCTGCCCTCACCCGGCAGACGACACCTCAACCAGCAGCGGCGACGCTCAGCGCGCTTCCGCGGTCCTCGGATCCGATGCGGTGTTGCCGGGCAAGCATCCTCGCCATGTGAATGCTCAGGAACACGATCCACGGTCCCCAGGTGAACACCGCCAGGTACCAGCTCAAGGCTCCGTTCGGCGCGAACGGCCCGCTCTTGTAAAAGATGATGACCGCCTGGCCCGGCTCCACGATTGCCGCGAGGTAGCTGAGCCAACCGGCCCATGCCGGGAAAGCACCGACCTTCCGTCGGGTTCTGAAGATGATGACCCCGGTCAGGGCCATGCCCGCGGCGAGTGGCGGCCAGATCAACATCGAGGAGATCCATCCGAGATCACTGAACGCGCGGGTGACGTCTGGGCTGGTCACCTCGGGCCGGTACGCCGCCACGGCCCAGACGGCACAGTCGAACGCCAGCAGGATCGGGATCGAGACGGTCCCGACCGTGGCGACAATCGCCACCAGGCCCGAGCCGCCCTCGAGCCGGCGGAGCATCGCACCGAGCTGGATCGTCCACGCGATCAGGAACGGCATACCGATCGCGGACAGCGTGATTCCGATCAACATGCCGTGCTGGTGGCTCGCATAGTAGTGCGCGGTCTGAGTCCCCGACATGGCAAAGTCCGGCGGCTGAGGCCAGAAAACCTCCCACGCCAGCAGACAGAGGACCACGCCCGCCCCGCCGCTGAGGGCGAACACCTGCTGCCATCGATAATCCCAACCCCGTGACACCGTTGGTTCCTTTTCCTGTTCCCAGGCCTGCTGCGTGCTTCTCACCATCTCTTCTCTGGCCTCCCAAGGTCCGGCGGTTCCGGCCTCGAAATTTCCGGAACCCTGCCGCTCCGTACCCTAGCCGACGATACTCTATATGTCAACTATCGAGTACGCGTATCTGGGCGCCCCGGGACGGCACGATCTTCAGAAGGCGTCCTACTGGTCTATTACTCTATAATTTTGTCCATGAGAGAAACCGTGATCGTCGAGGCGGTCCGCACCGCCGTGGGGCGGCGTGGCGGCGGCCTGGCCGGCGTCCACCCTGCCGAGCTGCTGGGTCGCGCCCAGCTCGAGCTGCTGAGGCGCGCCGGCGTCGAGCCGGATGCCGTCGGCCAGGTGGTGGGCGGCTGCGTCACCCAGGTCGGCGAGCAGTCGTTCAACGTCACCCGCACCGCCTGGCTCGCTGCAGGCCTGCCCACCCGGGTCGCGGCCACCACCGTCGACACTCAGTGCGGCTCCTCGCAGCAGGCGGCGGGTCTCGCCGCCGCCCTGGTCGCGAGCGGCGTCGTCGACATCGCCGTCGGCTGTGGCGTCGAGGTGATGAGCCGGCTGCCCATCGGGGCCAACTTCCGCAAGGAGCTCGGCTACGGCCGCCCCATCCCCAAGAGCTATTTCGAGCATCACGCGTTCACCTCCCAGTTCGAGGCGGCGGAGCGGATCGCGGCGACCTGGGGAGTGAGCCGTGAGGAGGCCGATCAGCTGGCGCTGACCTCGCACCGGCGCGCGGCTCGGGCATGGGCCGAGGGCCGCTTCGACGCGCAGGTGCTCGCGGTCGAGGCCCCGGAGCTCGACTCGGAGGGCAGACCGAATGGCGGCGTGCGCACCATCGCCCGCGACGAGGGGATGCGGGAGACCAACGCCGGGGCTCTCGCGCAGCTCAAGGCGGTGATGCAACCGGACGGGATTCACACCGCCGGCTCCTCCTCCCAGATCTCCGACGGCGCGTGCGCGGT
>JAXDGI010000262.1:0-41826 GCA_034665145.1 Solirubrobacteraceae bacterium | reverse complement strand
GGCGTCTGGACGCGCCTGACTGACGGCGATGACCCCGCCGGACCACCAGTACGACTTGGGTCATCGCCGTCGGCCAGCCACGCCCAGCCACTCCCGAGGCTGCTCACGAATTTCCGACTCACGACACCAGCCGGCCGGTTTTCGCAACCTTCTCGGTCGGGAGCTGTTTTTATGCTGATGCCCGTACTCGCTGTTCGCGCCCGCTTGCCCCGAGCCCTGCTCGGGGCACTCGTGGCCGCGTTTGCGCTGATCGTGGCCCTGGCCGGCCCCCACCCGGCCGTGGCCCGAGCCAAGGCCAAGGCGCGGCCGCCCGCCGTACCTCAGGGCTTCGTCGGGATGGACATCGATGGGCCGCTGTTTGACCCTACGTCTCCCCTGAACCTGGGCAATCAGATGACCAGCATGGTCAGCGACGGCGTGCAGAGCATTCGCGTGGCGTTCAACTGGGCGGCGGCCCAGCCGTACGCGAGCATGGCCGACGTTCCCGCCGACCGCCAGGGCGAGTTCGTTCCCGGCCCCGACGGCCGTCCGATCGACTACTCAGTCACCGACCAGATCGTTGGCGATGCCGCCGCCCACGGGCTGACGGTTCTGCCCACGCTGCTCTACGCGCCGTCATGGGATGCCCGGCCTCAGTCGGCGGGCATATCGATTCCTGATCAGACCAAGCCCTTCGGAGAATTCGCGGCCGCGATGGTCCAGCGGTACGGGCCTCACGGAACCTTCTGGACCAGCAATCCGACGCTTGCGAAGGTGCCGGTTCGCATGTGGCAGATCTGGAACGAGCCCAACATCTCCGCCTACTGGCCTCAGCCGTTCGCCAAGGCCTACGTGGCCCTGCTCAAGGCGGCCCACGACGGGATCAAGTCGGCCGATCCGAAGGCCAAGGTCGTACTCGGAGCGCTGACCAATTTCGCCTGGAGCGCGCTGGGCGACATCTACAAGCGGGCCGGGGCGCGCAACCTGTTCGATGTCGTCTCGGTCAACGGGTTCACGGCCACGCCGGCCAACGTCATCCTCTACTGGCGCCTCACCCGCCGGGTAATGGCCCATTACCACGACGGGCGCAAGCCGTTGCTGGCCACCGAGGTGAGCTGGCCCTCAGCCAAGGGCCAGACCCGCCAGAAGGGGGACTTCAGCACCACCGAGAAGGGGCAGGCCCGCAATGTGGCCGGCATCCTGACGCTGGCCGCACAGTGGCGCACCCGGCTCCGGCTGGCCGGCTTCTATTACTACACCTGGGTCGACGCCGAGCGGCGTGGCGACCCGGTGTTCTCCTTCGCGGGGCTGCAGCGGCTGACCAGCGGCGGCCAGGTTCGCGTCAAGCCCGCCCTCAAGGCATTCAAGACCGGTGCGCTCGCCATCGAGCGCTGCCGCGCCAAGGGCGACACCGCCACGAGCTGCAAGCACTGACCGAGGGCGACGGTCAGCACGGTCCCGGCGTGCCCGCCGGGCGGGCGGCGTGCAGCGCGAAGGTCAGGGCGGCGGTGTCCGGCCTTGCGGCTCCGGTGGTGCTGCTGAGGCCGTACCACTGCTGGCTGTCGGAGGGGTCCTGCTCCGGGGAGTACCAGGTATAGATGAGGGCGTCGGCCAATCCGCAGCGGGCGTGATCGAGCTCGGCCAGCGTCCTTAGGATGTAGCTCGGCCGCCGGGCGGCCGGGACGTAATCGAGCGTCCCGGCGGGCCGGGTGCTCCAGCCGAACTCGGTCGCGTAGAGCGGCACCTCGCCCAGGCCCAGCCGCCGCAATGCCGCCCGGCCGGTCCGGACGCGGGCCAGCGCCACGGGAGGCGCTCCGTAGGGATGCACGCCGACCCCGTCGATGTGCCCGCGCAGCGCGGGGGCCGCCGCCAGCATGGCGGGCAGGAAGCTCGACAGCTTGGTCAGGCCGCCGATGATGACCCGGGCCGACGGATCGACCGCGTCGATTCCGTTGCGCGCCGCGGCGTACAGGCCCGCGTAGGCTGCCGCGTCGGGCTGCGGGGTCCAGAACGTGCCGTTGTCGGGCTCGTTCCAGATCTCGTAGGTCCGCACCGGGAGTGCAGGCAGGTCCGGGCGCAGGCCCCAGAACGCGCCGCCGGGGCCGTAGCGGGCGGCGAACGCCTCGGCGTAGGCGGCGTAATCGGCGGCCGACCGCGGCGGCGAATGGTCCTGGCCGGGGATCGACTGCGCCCAGGGTGCGGTGTAATCGAGCACGGGGATCCAGCGCAGGCCGGCCGCGGCCAGCGCGGCGGCGATCTGATCGTCAAAGGCCCAGAGGTAGTTGTGACGCCCCCCGGCGGGCGCCGTCGGCTCAGTCGCCTCCCAGAAGGCATCACTGCGGGCGACCGTGGCTCCGGTGGCACGCAGCGCCCGCAGCTGGGTGGCGATCGTGGCCGCCGGCGGCCCGTGGCCGTTGAAGAGGAGGTTGACGTTGGCTCCGAACTCCTCACCGGAGGGCGCAGGCCGCCCCGGCCGTGGCGGGCTCACCGGCGGGGGCAGCGGGGCGGTGGTCGAGGCCGAGGAGGGCTTGCTCGTCGTGGTCGAGGCCGAGGAGGAGCTCGCCGGGGGTGGGGGTGGCGCACTGCGGGTCGGCGGCTCGGGATCGGAGCGCAGAGCCAGGCCCAGCCCGACGACCGTCAACGCCGCGGTGAGCACGGCGGCCGCGAGGGCCGCGCGCCGGCGCCCCCGCCTCAACGGTCACCTCCCCAACGATTGGCCGGAATCGAATGCGTGACGGACAGAATTCTGGTCAGCACGGGTGGAGCCGCGCCGCAGCGGCGCGGGGCCGGCGGGAACGGAGCGGGACGGGACAAGGCGGCGGGGCGGGCTGATTATGTCGCGGTTAACGGTTCCGGCGCGCGGCTCCCGCGACCCCCTTCGGGACGGGTGGCCCGCGTAGACTGCCGCCGGTGCGGAAGTGGAATTCCACCGGCATCCAGGCACCACGCGTTGCTCTGATCCACGATTTTCTGCTCGACGTCCGCGGCGCGGAGCGGGTGTTTCTGGAGCTGTGCGAGATGTGGCCTGAGGCTGACATCTACACCGCGGTCTACGACCAGGAGGGAACCGAGGGGCGCTTTGCCCAGCGCAACGTGTACACCTCCTTTCTCCAGCGGCTGCGCCCCTCGGCGCGAACCTTTCGCGCGTTGCTTCCCCTGTATCCGGCCGCGATCGAGTCGTTTGACCTCAGTGGCTATGACCTCGTCGTGTCCAGCTCGTCGGCCTGGGCGCACGCGGTGCTCTGCGAGGCGGACACCGTCCACGTCAGCTACTGCCACAACCCGTTTCGCTACGCCTGGAACGACCGCGAGCAGACCCTGGCTCGGCGCGATCCGCTGACCCGGGCGTTTCTGCGCGGCGCGTTTCGCCGCTGGCGCCAGTGGGACTGGATCGCCGCCCAGCGGACCAACCGCTACGTGGCCAACTCGCGCATCACGCAGGCCCGGATCCGGGCCTATTTCGGACGTGACGCGGCGATCGTGCACCCGCCGGTGAACACCGAGCGCTTCACACCCGGGCCGGTCCACGAGCATTACCTGATCGTCTCTGAGCTCATGGCCCACAAGCAGATCGATGTCGCCATCGCGGCCTTTAACCGTCTGCGCCTCCCCCTGGTCGTCATTGGCGACGGTCCTCAAGCGCGGCGGCTGCAGCGCCTGGCCGGCCCGACGGTCAGGCTGGTTGGCCGCCGCACCGACGCGGAGGTCGCCCAGCTCATCGAGAGCGCCCGTGCCTTGATCGTGACCTCGGTAGAGGAGTTCGGGATCGCTGCAGTCGAGTCCCAGGCGGCGGGCCGTCCTGTCATAGCCCGGGCAGCCGGTGGTGTCCTTGAGACGATCATCGACGGGGTCACGGGCTGTTTCTGGACCGGCGGCCCGAAGGAGCTGGCCGAGGCCGTGCTCGCGTTCGACGACGAGGCGGTCGACCCGGAGGTGCTCGTTCGTCACGCTCAGCGCTTCGGGCGCCACGCCTTTCGCCAGGGGTTGAGCCGGGAGGTCGAGGCGGCCCACGCCCACGGCGCTGTGCTCGGGCCGGGCGGGCGCCAGCCGCTGCCCTCCACCCGACTGGTCCGCCGCGCCGCCCGGGATCCACACCGCTAGCCAGTGCGAGCCACCGCTCTCACTGCCGCCCGGGTTCTGGCGCTGGCGGGTCCCACCGCGCTGGCCTTCTTCGCCGGGGGCTACTTCGATGGTCCCCGGGCCTGGGCCGGCGCGCTCGCGTGGCTGGGGGTCCTCATCGCCGCTGTGGCCGGCGCCCGCCTGCCCCGGGGCCGCCCGGCCGCCGTCACCATCGGCGGCCTCGCCCTCTTGGGGGCGTGGACCCTGCTGTCGATCCTGTGGGCGCCGCTGGCCGGCAACGCCTATCACGCCGGACAGATCGTGGTGCTCTACCTCGGGGCGCTGGTCGGAGCGGCGATGCTGTTCGGAGACCGCCCGGGCCGCCTGGTCGATCCGGTTCTGGCGGCCGGAACCCTGGTGGTCATCGGCTACGGGCTGTCAGAGCGGCTGCTCCCCGGGCTGCTGCACTTCTCCCGCTCGCTCAGCGCCCAGGGCCGGCTCGAGGAGCCGCTGACCTACTGGAACACGATGGGCGAGGTGGCGGCGATTGGCCTGGTGCTGTGCGCGCGGGTGGCCGGCGATGCGGCGCGACGGCCCTGGCTGCGCGGCCTGGCGGCGGCGGCCGCGGGGCCGCTAGGGATGGGCCTGTACGTGTCGTTCTCGCGGGGCGCACTGTTTGCCTGCGCTGCCGGTCTGGTCGCGTTGATCATCGCCGCCGCACGACGTGAGCAGCTGCGGGCGGCAGGAATCTGTGTCATGGCCGGGCTGCTTGCCGCCGTGGCCGCCGCCCCGTTTGGAGGCGTCACGTCGCTGCAGGGCGCCCTGGGCACGCGCGAGCGCCAGGGGGCGATCGGGCTCGTCTTGCTCGTGCTCATAGGTGTGGCCGCGGCGCTGGGCCAGCTGCTCCTGATCGGCCGTGAGCAACCCGGGGCGCTGAAGCTCCCGCGTCGGGCGCCGGTGTTCGCCGTCGCGGTGATCTGCGCCGGCCTGGCCCTGGCCATCGCCGTCGGCGCCCACGAGCGCAGCACCGTGTCCCAGCCGCTATCGGGTGGCGCCACCCGCCTGGTCACGCTCCAGAGCAACCGTTACGCCTACTGGGACGTCGCGCTACGCGCGTTTGCTCGCGAACCCGTGCACGGCGTGGGGGCCGGCGGCTGGAGCGTCTACTGGCTGCGCTGGCGGACGGTGGCCGAGTTCGCCCAAGACGCCCATTCTCTGCCGCTGCAGGTGTTGGCCGAGCTGGGCATCGTGGGGCTCGCCCTGCTGGCGGTGTTCCTGGTCGGGCTGGCGCTCGCCGCCGCCCGCGCGCTGCGGCAGGGCCCTGTGGCCGCCGGGCCGGTGGCCGGCCTGGTCGCCTACTTTGCCCACGCTCCCCTCGATTGGGACTGGCAGATGCCCGCCGTGACCCTCATCGCCATGGTCCTGGCCGGTACCCTGCTGGCACGTACGGCGCCGCCGGGGTCCGGGCCGGGCCGCACTCCGGTGGCCGCAGACGCGGATTAATATCCAGCCGTGCTTTCCCTTCACTGTCGCTGCAGATCACGCCTCGTGGACGGCGTTGAGTGATCGGGTTCGGATGTGCGATCACCAAACCAGAGGTCTACCGGGCCGCCGCTGAGGTGGGGATCGGCCGCGCGGCCGAGCCCGACTCCGAGGTCTGGGCGCAAGCGTCGATCGGCTCGATCTGTGCCAGCTACAACGCGCTCATCGAACGTGCCGCCCAGCGCGACGATCTCGAGGCTCTCGTGCTGGTCCATCAGGACACCGAGATCGTCGATCACGACTTCTGTCGCCGGATCCGCGCCTCGCTGGGCGATCCAGATGTGGGCCTCGTCGGTTGCGTGGGCGCGGTGGGGGTGCGGAGCATCGCCTGGTGGGAGGGATCGGTCTCGGCGGCGTCGTTCATGCATCGCTATGAGGACCACGGCGGCGGAGACCTGCCCGCCTTCTCCTGGGCCTGGGGAGACGCGCCGCCTTACGCGCGGACCGGCGAGGTGGACACCCTGGACGGCTTCCTCCTCGTCCTGGCCCCATGGGTCGTGCGCAACGTGCGCTTCGACGAGTCCCTGGGCCAATTCCACGGCTACGACCTCGACTTCTGCCTGCAGGTCCGGGCCGCCGGTCGCAAGGTCGTGACGTCTGAATTTCGCGCCGTTCACCATCACTCCTTGCAGCCCTTCGATGATCCAGAGCCGTGGATCGACGCCCATATCAAGGTGGCGGAGAAGTGGGACGGGGTGCTGCCGGGGATCGGGCAGGGGGCCGGGACCTGGGAGGAACGCGCGCTGCGGGCCGAGGCCGTGCGCGATGCGGCTCGGCTGCTGGACCACGCCAACGGGCTCCGCTTCGAAGCTCGGGTGCGGGAACTCGAGGGCGCCCTGGCCGAGACAACCTCGAGCATTTCCTGGAAGGTGACCGCTCCGCTTCGCCTGTGGCAGCGCCGGCGGGCGCGCGCGCGATGATCGCCTTCGGCTGCTCAGTCAGCGAGCCCGACGCCTACCTCCGCTACGCCGGTCCGGGCCTCCGGCTCGCCGCGGAGCCTGACTCCCAGCTGCTGATCCTCGCGGCGATGGACACGCTCGCCCGCAGCTACAACCTGCTGCTCGACGCCGCGGGCCAGCGGGACGACCTCGAGGCGCTGGTCATTGTCCATCCCCACGCCGAAATCGCCGACCGCGAGTTGGCCAGCAAGCTGCGTCGGGCGCTGGTCGATCCGGACGTGGCGGTCATCGGCTGCGCCGGCGCGACCGGGGTGGGGAGCATTGCCTGGTGGGAGGGCCAGGTCAGCTGTGGGAAGGTGACCAGCGTCTATACCGATTTCGGCGGGGGAAGCTTCCCGGCGTTCTCCTGGACGACACCGGGACCGGCTCCGGCCGAGGTCGAGGCCGTCGACGGTTTCCTGCTGGCCCTCTCGCCGTGGGCGGTGCGCAACCTCCGTTTTGATGAGCAGCTGCCTCTCGGTCACGGCTACGACGTCGATCTCTGCCGCCAGGCGCGGGCCGCGGGACGCAAGGTCCTCACAGCCGACCTGCGCGTCCGCGAGCATCGCTCGCTCGACATCGTCAGCGACCGGGAGCTGTGGGTCGAGTCCCACATCGCCGTGGCGCGGAAGTGGAGGGCCACCCTGCCGGACCCCACCGGCGCTGAGGATGGCGGTCAGGCCGGCGAGGCCGGCCGGTTATGGGCGCGCCGCGCGGAGGCCGAGCGGGAGTGTGCGCGAGCCGTCACCTACTTCAGGCAGCTGGGCTATGAGGCCCGGCTCGCGGGTCTGGAGCAGTCGCTGCGTGACGTGACGAGCACCCCCGGCTGGCGGCTCACCGAGCCCCTGCGGCGGATCAACAAATGGCGTCGCGACCGTGCGCAGGCGGGCGACGTGGACCGGCTCTCGGCCTAATCCTCGAGCGCGCGCCGGATCTCGGCGCGGGAGATCACGGACTGGCCGGGGGCGATGCGAGCGCGGACACGGAGCTGGGACAGACGCTCGGCCACCGCGAACGCGCTTGACTCAAGCATCCTGCGCAGCAGCTGCTCCTGACGGGTCTGACGCTCCTGCTGATCCCACAGGCGGCTGCGCAGGGCGTGCTCCTCGGCGATGTGGGAGATGCGGTTGTGCTCCATCCGGGCCAGCAGGGGATTGCCGTCCAGCGGCTTGAGGATCTCGGCCACGTCCCGGGCCCAGGGCGCCTGGCGGTGCCATACCGCCCCGAAGCCGAAGAACGCCGGCACGATGGCCAGCTCCAGCTCATCGGAGGCGTCCACGAAGTCCTCGACGGCGGTCAGCACCCCGTTGCGGGCCCCGCCCTCCTGGGCGGCCGAGCGCGGATAGGGAAGGCCGCCGCGCCGGGCACCGGGATCGTCCGGGTGGATGCCCAGGCCATCGGGGATCAGGGGCTGGCGGAAGTCCTCGGGGATCTGCGCGGAATCGAAGTAGTCATCACGCCGGCCGTGGGGCCAGCAGACGTCGTGAAAGAGCAGCAGCGGCAGGCCGGGACCCGCGGCCCGCTCTCCGATCAGGCGCAGCTCCTCGGCCACCGTGTAGTAGTTGTGATCGCCGTCGAGGACGATCACGTCGGCCAGCTCGATCTCGGCGAGCGCGGCCAGGCTGGTCTCGCGGACGAGCTCGAGCTCCGGCCGCTCGCTGCTCATCGCCACCAGGGCGGGTTGGGGCGCGGGATCGATGGCCACGACCGCACCGCCGCAGTCGGCCGCCCAATGCACCAGGACCCGCGTGAGGTCCCCGGCATACGCACCGACTTCGGCCACCGACCTGGCCTGTACGGCGTTCAGGCAGGCCAGCAGCACCGTCGAGTGGTGGACCATCGAGGCACCCCATCGCAGCGGGTCGTGCAGATAGGGATCGAAGTCGGCGTCTGTGGCCGTCATGCGTCGGGCAGTGTAGCGGCGGCCCTGAACCCGAGCCCGGGCCAGCCTCCGTCCGGGTCAGCTGGCGATCGAGCCCGGGCCGGCCTCCGTCCGGGTCAGCCCGCGATGCTCACAGCGCCTCGGCGATCCGCGGCGCCTCGCGGCGGAAGATCCATACCGCGAACACGCAGATGGCCAGGTAGATGGCCACCGGGGCCAGCGCCTCGGGCCACCCTCCCGCCGCCGCCACCGGACCGGGCGCGCTGGGCTGGATGATCCACTTGCGGGCCAGCTCAAAGATCGGCGCCAGCGGGTTGAGCAGGATCACCTGACGCAGCGTGTGGTGGCCGGCGAGACGGTCGATGGCGTACATGATCGGCGTGGCGTAGAAGAGCACCGTTGAGAACACCGTCCAGATGATGGCCACGTCGCGGTAGCGCGGATAGAGCGACGCGACGATCATCGAGACCGCCGTGGTGAGCACGATCAACATGATCAGGATGATCGGGAACAGCAGCCACGTCCACTCCGGGGAGACGCCGAAGGCGAGCAGGAAGATGACGACCACGATCAGGTTGAGCATCAGGTTGAACAGCGCGGTCATGACCACCGCCAGCGGGATGACAAGGCGCGGAAACTGGGTCTTGCGCACGATCGCCTCCTGACCGACGACCGAACCGACCGCAATCACCGTGGCCTCCTGAAAGAAGCCGAACAGGACGATGTTCATCAGCAGCAGCACCGAGTAGTGCGGCACCGTGTCCAGCCGCAGGATCCTGGTGAACACGGTCACGAGGACCGCGAACAGCATCAGCGGCCGGGCCAGCGACCACAGGTAGCCGAGCACGGTTCCGAAGTAGGTCTTCTTGAACTCGGTCACGGCAATCAGATAGAGCAGCTCCAGCGAGCGCCGCCAGCCGCCGCCCAGGGCAGAGGGCCCCGGGACATCGCGCAGCACGAGGTCAGTGGCCTGGACGCTCATCAGCCTCAACCGGAAGTGATCGCGGGCGGACGGTGTTGGGCACGGAGACCATTCCATGCCGTGGAGCGGTCCCGTAGACGACGAAATGGGTCACCCGCAGCCCCTGGACGACCATGTCGCCCGACTCCCGGTCGCGACGGATCCAGCAGTCGATCGAGTAGCGCCCGGGCACCAGCAGGTTCTCGATTTCCCCGCCCAGCGCAACACGCTGACCCTCGGTCACCAGTTCGGCGAGCTTGCGCTCGATCCCGAACACGATGTCGCCGTCGGCGTTGAGCACGTGGAGCACGAAGATCGGGCGGTCAAGCTCGCGGGCGGCCTCGAGCACGATGTCCAGAGACAGCGGCTTGCCCTGCTCAACGTTCTCGATTCCCTCGCCCTGGTCGTCGAGCAGTTGGGCGCGGACGACACGGCCATTGATCTCTGCCTCCGCCACCGGCCTGTCGCCGACCGGCCGGGGCGGATCGGCGGTGGCGTGACCGCCGAAGTTCAGCCTGAAGTACCGCAGGGCGGCGTCCTCGGGCTCGCCGGCGTACTCCAGCGCCCCGTCATGCAGCACGATCGCGCGATGACACAGCGACTGTACCGTGGCCATGTCGTGGGTGACCAGGACGATCGTCCGGCCCCGCCGCCGGCGCTCGTAGAAGACGTCCATGCATTTCTGGGCAAAGGATGCGTCCCCGACGGCCAGCACCTCGTCGATAAGCATGATGTCGGCATCGGCCTGGACCATGACCGAGAAGGCGAGCCGGACCATCATGCCCGAGGAGTAATTCTTGAGCTTGAGGTCCAGGAAGTCCTCGAGCTCGGCGAACTCGATCACCGCGTCCACGCGCCGCTGGGCCTCCCGGCGGGTCAGGCCGAACAGCACCCCGTTGAGGACCACGTTCTCCCGGGCGGTCATCTCGGGGTTGAAGCCCACCCCGAGCTCGATGAAGGGCGCGACCCGGCCGGCCATCCGCACCCTGCCCCGATCGGGTCGGTAGATGCTGGCCATGATCTTCAGCAGCGTGCTCTTGCCCGAGCCGTTGCGTCCGACGATCCCGAAGAACTCGCCCTTGTGCACCTCAAAGGACACGTCGCGCAGCGCGTGGAGCTCGCGTGTCTGGATCTTTCTCAGCGGATGGGTGAGGCGCTCCTTGAGCGTGTCCAGGCGCTGGTCGGGCACCAGGAAGGTCTTGCTGACTCCGCGGGCCTCGAGCACCACGGGCCCCGCGGCCGCTCCGGCCCGCGTCGCCTTGGCGGCTCGGGACGGCCGCGCCGCTGCGTCATCGGTCGTGATCGAGGCCGTCATGGACGATGCTGACGCCCGCCAGAGGTGATGGCGGGCGCGCGGAATTGAGGCTAACACCCGGTGTCGGCAGCCAAGCAGCTCGGCGACAGCGCGGATACAGTCTGGGCCGGATGGCCGTTCCCCAGCTCGCTGAGGCCCGCGCGGCGGGAGCCGCCGGTGCCACACCGCGGACGAGGCCGCTGACCGCGCTCACGCGCCCAGCCGGGCTCGCCGTGCTGGTCATGACCGTGGTCGGGTTGATGATCCGGATTCTCGTGGCCCGCGAGTCGCTGTTTGCCGATGAGCTCTCGACCTACTGGATCGTGGCCACCCACGGGCTGCACCAGGTCCTGTCGTTGATCTATGGCACCGCACCGGTCAAGCACGCTGAGATCACGCCGCCGTTGTCCTTCGTCGCCTCGTGGTTGACGGTCCAGCTCGGCCACTCGCCGCTACTGCTGCGGCTCCCCTCACTGATCGCGGGAACGCTGACCATTCCCCTCGTCTACATGCTGGGTCGCCGGACCGTCGGCCGTGCGCCGGGGGTCGTGGCCGCGGCGCTCACGACCGTCTCGCCGTTCATGATCTATTACTCGACCGAGGCTCGGGCCTACGCGGTGATGATGCTGCTCGTCGTCGGGTCCACGCTGGGCATGCTGCTCGCCATCGACACGGGGCGGCGGCGCTGGTGGATGCTCTACGCGGCCTGCGCGTCGCTGGCCTTCTGGACGCACAACACATGTCTGTTCGTGCTCGGCGCCCAGCTTCTGTGGGTCCTGGGGGCGCATCCCGAGGTTCGTCGTCCGGCCCTGCTGGCCACCGTGGGGGCGGCTGTCGGGACGCTGCCCTGGCTGCCGGGCTTCGTCAACGAGCTTCAGTCCCCGACGCTGACCATTCTCTCTGACCTCTCGCCCTTCAGCGTCGCCGCTGTCTGGGAGGCCTTCACCCATTGGACGATCGGCTACCCCTACGGCGGCCTGGCTCGGCTGACCCAGATACCGGGAACACCGGCCCTCGTGCTGCTGGCCGCCGCCGGCCTGCTCGCCGCCGGCGGATGGCTGGTGCGCTTCCGGGGTGCCCGTCCCAGGCTGCCGGGGCTCAGCTCACGGCGCCGTGATGACCGTCTGGTGCTGCTCATCATCCTGTTGCTGGTCACGCCGGTGGCCGAGGGTGCGATCAGCGCTGTCAGCACGCACATCTTCGGGCTGCGCAACCTGGCCGCGTCGTGGCCCGAGCTGGCGCTGGTGGTCGCAGCCATCCTGCTCTCGGCCGGCTCGCGCGTGGGGATTGCCGTCGCGGTCATGGTTACGACTGCGCTTGGTCTGGGCGCTGCGCTGATGGTCAGCGCCCGCTATCAGCGGCCCGATTACCAGGGGGCGGCCGGCTTCCTGGAGGCCAGCGCCCGGCCTGGCGACGTCGTCCTGGATGAGACGGGCGATCTCAGTCCGGGCCCACTCACCGGCCTCGACGTGGCCCTGACCCGTCCTCTGCCCATCGTCCGCGCCGGCGCGCCCCAGGAGCGTGACCACCCGTTCACGCTGCGTGATCCCTACCAGTCGGTGAGCAGCGCGATCGCACTGGCCATCGCCCAGGTCAGGCCCGCGGGGCGGGTGTTCGTCGTCGGCGGCTCGTCGCACGCGACCAGCCTGGCCGCCCAAGCCACCGGCTCCCCTCCTGCGGCCGCCCGCTACCGGCGGCTCCAGACCCGACGGTTTCAGTTTGTCCCGGTCGTCGTGTACGGCCGCCCTGGCTCGTCTCGCCCCTGACGTGGCCGCCGGCGTTCCCACCCCCCAGGCCTCCGCGGTCGCCAGGACGGCTCATCCCCAGGCTCCCGAGGGCGAGGGCGCCGGGTTCGCGGCCTCGCTGGCCGTCACCGTGACGCTGGCCGGGGGGTTCTTTCTGGCCCTCATGTCAGCGCTGCTGCTCGTGGTCCATCCCCCCGGCAGCGGATCTCTGGCCACCGACCTGATCATCCAGAACCAGAGTGCCAAGACGTTTCTCTATGTGACCGCGTTCGCCGTCGTCCTCCCGGTGGCCGTGTTCGCCGTCCCGCGCCGGTTGGACCGGATCGCCGCCGTCGCGCCCCCGGGCGCGGTCTCGGCACTGGCCGCGGCCATGGTCGCCGCCGATGCTGCGGTGCTGATCGCCGTCAGGCTGTCGGCCCTTGCGCCCTGGGGGGACGGGCTGGGTACGCTGCTCGTCGGCGAGCTGCTCTGGCTGGTTTGGGCCGGGGCCGTGCTGGCCCGAGCCGGGAGCGCCGGTCTTCGCGAGCCCCTGGCCCGGCTGGCGCGGGCGCAATCCGCAACGGCGGTCCTGGCCGGCGCCCTCGTGCTCGGCGTCCTGCTCTGCACCACTCGCCTGGCCGGGCTGGGCGCGGAGGCGCTGGGGCTGGGCGCGATCGCCGCCGTCATCATCCTGGGCGTGGCCACGCTGGCCACCCGCGGAGGCCTGCGCCTGCGCGCCCCGGTGCTACTGGGCGGCGCCTGGGACGTGGCGGCCGTCGTTCTCCTCCTGCTCTCCGCCTGTGACCTGGTCGTCTTCCAGGTTTCCGGGGGGCTTCCCAACGCCTACTTCCCGCCGGGCGTGATTCAGTTTCAGCAGGACTGGATTCTCGGTCCCGCCAACCAGCTGCTGGGCGGCGGGGCGGTGCTGGTCAACGTCCCCGCCTCGCAGTACGGCGTCGGACTGCTCTACTTCGTCGCCGCGTGGTTTCACCTGGCGCCGATCGGTTATGGCACCTTCGGGCTGCTGGACGGCCTGCTCACCGGGCTGGTCTACATCGTCGCCTACTCCGTGCTGAGGATCGCCGGCGTGGGTCGCCTTCTCGCCGCGGCGGCGATGGCGCTGGCCGTGGTCGTACTGCTCTACAACCAGCCCTATTCGGTCGGCGCGCTGCCGGAGGAGGGTCCGCTCCGCTTCGGGCTGCCGATCGTCCTGGTCTCGGCCTCCGTGCTCGGCGCCCGCTGGCCGCACCGGGCCCGTGCCGCTCACCTGGCCGCACTGGTCGCGCTGGCCGTGTCATCGATCTGGGCGCTGGAGGCCTTTGGCTACACGGCTCTGACCTTCGCGGCGGTTTCACTGACCCGGTGGTGGCTGCTCGGCGGCCAGCGGCCTCGACGCTGGCTCCTGCGCCCGGCCGGGCTCGCCGTCGTGGCGATCCTCTGCGCCCACCTGCTGCTGGCCTCGGTGACCCTCGCCGTGACCGGCCGGCTGCCGGACTGGACGCAGTATCTGGCCTATCTGCGGGCCCTGTTGCTCGGCGGAAAGGAGGGCTCGATCACCTACGGGTTCTCGCCGTGGCCCCCGGGCCTGGCGGTGGCCGGGGCCGAGTTTGCCTCAGCGGCGGGGGTGGTGCTCCTGGCCCGTCGCGCCCCCGCGCTGGCCCGGGCCCATCCCGCGGCGCTGATTGCCCTGGCCGGATCCACGGCCTACGCGATCGCCTCCTTTAGCTACATCGACAATCGCTCCTCGACCTACCTGCTGCTCTTCACGTCCCTCCCCCTCCTGATCGCCGGCGTTCTGTGGCTCAGTCTGCTGCTCGGCGAGGGGCCGCCGCTCATACGCCTCGGGGGCCTTGGCTTTGCCCTCGCCCTCTCGGTTGTGTTGCTCGCCGCCGCGTGGCCCGCCATCGCTCCGCGCTTCTCGCGCTCGGCTCTCGCCCACCTCCCTCCCGGAGGCGGGCTGGCTGCCGCGGTCAGCCGCCTCTGGCACCCGCCGCCGGTCGATCCCCGGGCGCCTGAGGGGCAGCGGCTGGTGGATCGTTTCCTCCCCGGCCGGCACGTTCTCATTCTCCTGCCCTCGTCCCCCGACCTGGGTATCGAGATCGCGATGCGCGCCCGGCGGTTCAACGCTCTGTTCATCGGGGATCCCAGCCAGGACGTGTTCGTTTCGTCGGTCTGGCTGCCCCGGATCAGGGCCGAGATCGCCCACCTGCGGCCGGGGGCGCGGGCCCTGGTCGACGAGACGGCGCTGCGCGACGTGCGCCGGTTGCGCGATCGCCCGGCCGACTATGTCCTGCGTCATGCGCGAGCCGGGAGTAGCGCACAATTGCAGTGGATTCTCGACGGGCTGGACCGGCGCTTTGCCCTGCGGCCCATCCGCCGGGCGGCGCGAGGCCTGGTCGTGGTCCAGCTGGACCGCCGCCGCTGAGGCGAGCTATTTCGTGGCCAGGATCACGTTGTGGGCCGCGTAGCGGCGCAGCAGTGACCGGCGCTCGACTGCGCGTTCGATCGCCGCCGCCAGCTTGAGAGCGGCCGGCGGCGTGAAATCGGGAACCAGCCCCCGCTGCGTAGACAGCATGATCCGCGCCCCCGCGGCGGTCAGGCCGGCGAGCACCTCCTCCTCGCCGATGAGCCGCTCCTCGCCGGTGTCCTGCGGGACCCGGGACATGAGCGAACTCCAGTAGGGGTTGCGGGGATTGTGATCCCAGATCAGAACGTAGCCGCCGGGCCGGATCACGCGGGTCATCTCCGCCAGCGTCGCGCGAACGTCGGCCGGATCGGCGATGTGGTGCATGACGGCCACCGTCAGCGCCAGGTCGAAGGAGCCGTCGGGGAAGGGCAGCGCCGTGCCCGATCCGTGGACGGCCTTCACGGTGGCCGTTCGCCGGCGCAGCACGTCGAGCATCCCTTCGGACGGGTCGACGCCGGTCATGGCATAGCCGGCCCCGGCCAGCCGCTCGGCGAGCACGCCGGTCCCGCACCCCACGTCAAGCGCCCGCCCCGGCGGGCAATGGGTGACCACGAACGCTGTGCGCTTGCGCAGGTAGTGCTCTACGACATGCGCGGGCAGCGAGACGTCGTACTCGTGGGCGATGACGTCAAAATGGGAGTTGGTCATGCTCCCGGTCATGGCTGAGCGGACGCGAGGCGACCAGCGCCGGCGCTCGCTTGATGTGCCGTGGGGTCGCGCGGCGAAAGCGCAGGACCAACTCGATCATGCGCAGTCCCACGCTGATTGCCGCCAGCCGTTTGCCGGTCACCGAGGAGACCCCCACCCGCGGTAGGTAGTTGACCGGCACCTCGATGAAACGGGCTCCGGAGGCGATGGTCAGCAGCATGATCTCCGTGCCGGCGTGATTGCCTCCGACCGTCATTCGCTGGCCGATGAAGTCAGCGACCTCCCGGCGCAGGAGCCGGTAGGTGCAGCCGACGTCGCTGAGATGGCGAGTGTTGAACAGCAGCTCGATCAACTTGGCCACCGCCCAATTGCCCCAGCGCAGGAAGTCGGCCATGTTGGCGTCCTCCCAGATCAGCACCTGGGTGGTGCGGGTGCCGAACACGACATCGCAGTGTTCGCTGTAGACCAGCAGCTTGATGATGTCCTGGGGAAGGAAGGTGCCGTCGGGCTCGGAGAGGACGATCATGTCCCCGCGGGCCTCGAGCAGACCTCGGCGGGTGGCGTGACCGTAGCCCTGCTGGGGCTCGTGGACGAGCCGAGCCCGCGTCTGAGCGACCTCCTCCCGGGTCCCGGGCTCGGCGTTGTTGTCAACGACCAGCACCTCGTCGACGACCCCGGTCGCGAAGAACCCCTCGATCACGTCGCGGATCGAGTCGCGCTCGGCGTACGTCATGAGCACCACCGAGACCTCGTTGCCTTTCCACATGGTTGCTCGCCTCGTCGCTGGAGTCCGGAAAGAAAGCCGGGCGATTCTAGTTTTCCGCCGGCCTGCGGGCGAACGCCCACACCTGGACCGGGAGGTCGGGCTCGTTGCGCAGTGAGTGCCAGCGCCGGTAGCTTGGCCAGACGTCGAAGTTGCCGGCGATGCAGCTCCGGTTCCCCCACGCGTCCACTCGGTCCACGGTCAATCTGGCCCGCTCAAGCAGCGTCCTCAGGCCGCGGGGCGTGAAGCGCCAGTAGTCGCCCATGCCGTAGGCGGGCAGCTCGTGGACGCGGATCAGAAACGGCGCCGACACGATCACGTGGCCGCCCGGCGCGCACAGGCCGTACAGGTTCTCTGCCGCCTTGACCGGGTCGACGACGTGCTCGATCACCTGCTCGCAGATCACCACGTCGTAAAGCTCGCGCCCTTGCAGCGGCGCGCACAGGTCAAACTCGGGGAAGTTGAGGCTGGTGAAGCTGCGCCAGGGTCTGGTCGCCTGCGCGTCGCCGCTGATCTCGGCCGCGCTCAGCCGCGCTGGTTGCAGCGAATCGAGGTGCTGGCTGACGGCCTGGTTGAGGGTCACGCGCTGCCATTGATCCTGTCCCGAGGCCGCCTCGGGCAGCCGGACCCGGTCCCATCCGCGGCGCAGCCAGGCGACCATCTCGCCGCCGTTGGGCCAGGGGGATCTCAAAACACGTCTCGCCATGCCGGCGGAATTTCCTCGAGCTTGATCTCCAGGCCCTCGAAGCAGCTGTCCTCAAAGAACCAGCGCTCGAACTCGGCGGCCTCGGTGATCTGATTGTGCAATGCCCACTGTTCCTCGCGGTCGCGCTGGGCGTAGCGGCGTCCGCGGCGCGTCTCATGGCGCTGACGGCAGATCGCGTAGTCCATGCGGTGCAGGTGGATGAGGCGCAGGTCGGGATCGAGCTTGAACTGGAAGTCGGCCCGGCCGTGAAACCCGGCCCTCCAGGTGAGCGGGACGGTGGTCAGCGCGGCCTTGTCGTAGGCGTCATTGGCAAACCAGTGGTGGCGCTGGCTGAGAATCGGCCGCGTCGGGTCGAGCACCGGCTCGCTGTCCTTGAGGTGGAGCAGCTCGTAGCCCAGGCAGTTGACCCACTCCTCATCGAACTTGTCCAGGTAGTCACCGAGATCGCCCAGCCCTGGGACCGGCGCCACGAACTCATCGACGTCGGTCACGACCACGATGTCGTAGCGGTCAATCAGCTCGTGCTGGAGGGCCTGAATGGTTTCGAGCGTCCACAGCGCGTCCACGCGGTCGCGGGGCGCCGGAATCCGGACGAACCCGTCGCGCCGGGTCGACCCGTCGGTGCTGTCATTGTCGAGAACGTAGATGTCCGCGGGCGCGAACCAGCGCGAGTAATAGCCCAACCACAGTGGTAGGAATATCGGCTCGTTGTGGACCATGGTGATGATCGCCCGGCGACGACGACGACGACGAGGACGACGACGGGGGGCGGGCGAAGACGCGCGGTGGCTCCGCCGCTCGGCCCGGGCGAGTCCGAACCACGGCGCCAGTGGATGCCCGGGGCTGTCCTGGGGCTCCAGCTGCAGCGGGGGAGTCTCGGGCTCGTTGCTCAACCGGCCGAGTGTCCCGAGTCACAAATTCGGTGGCAGTCTCGCGGCGTCTGGACGCGCCTGACTGATGGCGATGACCCCGCCGGACCACCAGGACGACTCGGGTCATCGCCGTCGGTCAGCCACGCCCAGCCGCTCCCGAGGCTGCTCACGAATTTCCGACTCACGACTAGCGGACCGCGATCGGCGCGTAGGCGGAGGGAAACTTCGAGCCGCCGAAAAACCAGCTCTCCAACGCGTAGCGAGGCCTGGGCATGGTCGGGTCCGAGCCGGTCTGATGCAGGAACAGCTCATCGAAGAAGAGCGCGTCGCCGGGTCCGAAGATCGGCCGTAGGACGCCGCGCTCGCCTGCCGCCTGCTCGGCCTTGGTCTGGGAGACCTGCATGTCCAGCGTCGCCTCTTCAGTCTTGGTGGTCACGTATCCGTCCAGGCGGATGGGCACGATGTCCAGACCGGGCGCCTCGTCCCCGCAGCGCGAGAGCGACAGCCACAGGTTCAACGAGCGGGTTGGCCCCATGAAGGCTCCGTCCTGGTGCCAGGCTCCGGGCACCGACGGATCAGCCTTGCGCAGCGTCGACTTGTGGACCGAGATCAACGGCGTCTCGCCCAGATAGCCGCCGACCAGGTCGGGCAGTCCGGCTGCGTGGAACATCTCCACCATGGCAAAACTCAATTTCGGGGAGTCAGCGGCGTACACCCCCCCACCCATCTTGATCCACGGACGGCCGAGATAGGGGTCAAAGCGGCTGTGAGGAGTGAACTCCTCGTAGTAGCCGTCGGCGGCCAGGCTGCCCGCGTCGAAGCGATCGCGCTCGAGGAAGGCGCGCTCGATCTCGGCCGCGAAGTCCAGGGCAGGTTCGCGGCCGACCAGTCCCCGGACGAGCAGGCAGCCGTCGCGCAGGATCCCCGCTCGCAGGAGCCCGGGCGTGAGCTGATCGACCGACACGGCCGGTGGGGCGCCGGCATAGGCCGGTAGTGCGGCCTCGTCGGGCGCGGGGTGCTTGGGCTCGGGCTCGACTCCGACCTGCTCCAGGGTACGAATGCCCGCCAGATGGCGCAACCACAGCAGCCGCCGCTCGATCGCCGGGTCGGCCTTGGCCTGGTTGGCCGCGCGCAGCGTGGCGATCTCCTCGTGCAGCTCGGCCTCGGTCCCGGTGTACTCCCGGTCGGCGGCCGGAGCTGCGCCGGTGGCTGACGGGTGGTCGGCGGCCGTGGCTGCGCTGGTGGCTGACGGGAAGGCGAGGCCGCCGAGCGGTCGGGTCTGGACTGGGCTGCGTCGGAATAACTTCATCGGTTCCGGATGACGAGTGGCCGAGGCGTGTTCAGACCGCGACGGGTGCGTACTCGGTCGGGAAGGCCGAGCCCCCGAAGAACCAGTTCTCGATCGCGTAGCGCGGCTTGGCCATGGCCGGATCAGATCCCGTCTTGTGCAGGCACAGGTCATCGAAGAACAGCGCGTCCCCGGGCTCGAAGATGGGACGGACAATGGGCCGGTCGCCGGCCGCGGTCTCGGCCGCCCGCTGGGAGACCTGATAGTCGAGCATGGCCTCGTCGGTGCCCGCTCGGACGAACTCATCGAGGCGGCGGGGGACGATGTCCAGCCCCGGGGATTCATCGCCGCAGCGCGACAGCGAGAGCCACAGGTTCAGCGCCCGCACCTGACCCATGAAGGCACCGTCCTGGTGCCACGCGCCGGGTACCGACGGATCGGCCTTGCGCAGCGTCGTCTTTTGCGCCGAGATCAGCGGCGCCTCGCCCAAGTAGCCCCGCACGAGCGCGGGCAGCCCGGCCTGCTCGAACATCTCCATCATCTCGAAGGTCAGCATCGGGGTGTCGACGGCGAGGACGCCCCCGCCCATCTTGATCCACTCCCGGGCGATGGGCTGACCGCAACCCGCCTCGGGCTCGAACTCCTCGTAGTAGCCGTCGGCGGGCCGCCCGCCGTTGTCACCGGCCTCGCGCTCGGTAAAGGCACGGTCGATCTGGGCGGCGAAGCCCAGCGCCACCTGGCGGTCGATCAGCCCCCGCACGAGCAGGCAGCCGTCGCGCAGGATGCCGGCCCGCAGCAGCTCGGGGGTCACGTCGGCGGCGTCGATTTCCGGTAGCCCCGACTCGACCGTGGGCAGGCCGGCGATGTCCGGCTCGGGATGGGCGACCGCCCCGGGCTTGCCGACCCGGCGGATGCCCAGCTGGTGGCGAAGCTCGAGCAGGCGGCGCTCGTGATCGCGCTTGGGCGACTGGCGATTGAGCGTCGTGAGCCGTTCGACCTCGGTGGCCAGTTCAGCCTCGCCGAGGTGGCTGTCACTGGGCTGGCCCGCGGCCCGCCGGGTCGGCTGGACCACGGCGGTGGCCCCGTTGGCATCGAGCTTTTCCCGCTTGCGCTTGAGTGTCCACATGCGCGTCAATCTACTACCGCCTCCGGTCCGCGCGAGGCGCGCGGGCGGGCCGGAACTCCCATCACAGCGGCGCCAGGGGGGACGTCGTCAATGACCACCGCGTTGGCGCCGATCTGCGCGCCGGCGCCGATTGTCACCGCGCCGATCACCTTGGCGCCCGTGCCGAGGCTGACGTTGTCCTCGATCGTCGCCCCCTGCACGTTGCCCGCCCGCAGGCCGACGGTGACAAATGGGGCGATCACTGCGCCCGCGCCGATCTCCACCAGCCCGTCGGCCACGAACTGCCCGTGGATGATGTACACGCCGGGCGCGATCACGACCGGATCGCCGATCGAGATCTGGGCGACCACCATGGCCAGGCGGTGAGCCAGCCGGGGCAGGATAGGAATGCCCCGTGCCTGCATCCGGGCCTTGGCCCGGTAGAGGGCCTGGCCCAGGAACGCGTCACTGACCCAGGCCAGGCGCAGAATCTGGACGACCGTGTCCGCGGCTGAGCGGAACTCGAAGCGCTCGCCCCGGTGCAGGGCGGTCATACGGGCGTCGGCCACCAGCGCCTCACGCAGCCCGGGGTGGCGGGCGCGGATGGCCCGCCAGAACGCGTCGATGTCAATCGGCGCAGGGTCGCTGGTCATCCCGGCCGGCTCGTGGCTCACGGCCGGCCACGTTAGCTGAGTGCTGACTACGCTTGGCCGCATGCCGACGGCCACGCTCCACGTTGCTCTCGAGGCTGAGCTGCCCTCAGAGCTCGCCGTCGGTGCCGGGACCGCACTGTTCATCTGCGGTTGGTGCTTCAGCCCCGAGGCCCGCGTCCGCGAGCT
This sequence comes from Solirubrobacteraceae bacterium, assembly GCA_034665145.1. Classification (GTDB taxonomy): domain Bacteria; phylum Actinomycetota; class Thermoleophilia; order Solirubrobacterales; family Solirubrobacteraceae; genus Palsa-465. Next base: position 20,759 of record JAXDGI010000262.1, on the reverse strand, counting down.
GTGCTTCGTGCTCAACGGCGAGCCCCAGCCGGTGGCAGCCAGCGGAATGCCCCGGCTCGATCCCTTTCGCGCCCTGCACCCCACACTCGACCCGTTCCGCAGCGACAGGATCAGCCACGATCCGGATTCAGAGGAGGATCCGCTGCTGCACAGCTACGGCAGTGGTTTCTGGGGCCTGGTCACGATCGGACCCGCCGCCCCCGGCTCCCGGCTGGAGCTGACGCTGCGCGCGTGTCTGGAGGACGGGCGCGAGGCTCAGTCCGAGCTGGCCCGGATCCCCGTCGTCGGGGCGCCCGAGCCGGTCTGCCCGCCCTGGCCTGGCCCGGTCGGCTCACCCCGGGTGGCCATCTGCATGGCCACCTACAACCCACCGCGCGATCTGCTCGAGCGGCAGCTCGCCTCCATCCGCGCCCAGAGCCATGCCAACTGGATCTGCGTGATCAGCGACGACTGCTCGAGCCCGCGTTCCTACGCCCAGCTCGCATCGGCCGTTGCCGGCGACCCGCGCTTTGTCCTCTCGCGCTCGGGGCAGCGGCTGGGCTTCTATCGCAACTTCGAGCGCGCGCTGTCCCTGGTCGGCTCCGACGCCGAGTTCGTGGCCATGGCCGATCAGGACGACCACTGGCACCCCGACAAGCTCGAGGTCCTTCTCGGGTCGATCGGCGACGCGCAGCTCGTCTACAGCGATGCCCGGGTCGTCACCCGCGAGGGCGAGCTGATCTCCGCGACGTGGTGGAACACGCGGGCGAACAACCACACCGATCTGCTCTCGTTGCTGGTCGCCAACGCGGTCACCGGCGCGGCGTCGCTGCTGCGCCGCGAGCTGCTGGACTACGCGCTGCCCTTCCCGCCGTATCAGTTCGCCCATTTCCACGACCACTGGATCGGCCTGAACGCGCTGGCCATCGGCGAAATCGCCTACGTCGATCGGCCGCTGTATGACTACGTCCAGCACGGCAACGCCTCGCTGGGTCACGCCGCCGCCAACCGGATGACCTCGCTCGGGCACCGGTTGACGCATCAGCGCGCCCTGCGCGAACGGATCCGGCTCTGGCGCCTTCACTACTTCTCCGACGTCTGTCGCCTGGCTCAGTTCGCCACCGTGCTCGAGCTTCGCTGCGCCTCGCGCATGTCGCGCTCCAAGCGCCGCGCCCTGGATCGCTTTGCCGCCGCCGACCGCTCGCCCCGCCCCCTGCTCGCCCTCGGGCTGCGCGGCGCGCGGGACCTGGTGGGCACGCCGCAGACGCTGGGCGCCGAATGGATGCTGTTCTATGCGCTGCTCTGGCGGCGCCTGGTCGCCATCGGCGCCGGCCAGCGTCCGCGCCGCCGGCTGCGTCTCGACGCCCTGCCGCCGCCGTCCCTGGTGGCGGAGCCCGGACGTGCGGGTCTGGACGAGAGGGTCGCGGTGGTGGCCGACAAGATCGCTCCGCTGCGCTGGACCGTGGTGCGGGGGACGCCCACCCGGGTCAACCTGCTGCTGCCCACGATCGATCTCAAGCATTTCTTCGGCGGCTACATCGCCAAGCTCAACCTGGCCCGCCGGCTCGTCGAGCAAGGTCTACGCGTCCGGATCGTCACCGTCGACCCGGTGGAGCCCCTGCCTCCGGGCTGGAAGGCCGCTCTGGAGGGCTACCGCGGCTTGGCGGGCCTGTTCGAGCGCGTCGAGGTGGCGTTCGGGCGTCAGGCCACGTCCATCGCGATCAGCCCGCAGGACACGTTCATCGCCACGACGTGGTGGACGGCCCACATCGCCGATGATGCCCTCGCGGCGGTGGAGGCCGACCGGTTTCTCTACCTGATCCAGGAGTACGAGCCCTTCACCTTCGCCATGGGCACCTTCGCCGCGCTGGCCGCGGAGTCATACGAGTTTCCCCATTTCGCCCTGTTCAGCAGTGAGCTGCTGCGCGACTATTTCCGCCGTCACGGCATCGGCGTCTACAGCGCCGGCGAGTCGTCCGGCGACGAGCAGTCGGCGGCGTTTGAGAACGCGATCACCCCGGTCCGGTCCCCGCCGGCCCAGGCGCTGGCCCAGCGGGCTCCGCGCCGGCTGCTCTTCTACGCCCGACCCGAGGCCCACGCCGCGCGCAACATGTTCGAGCTGGGGGTGCTGGCGCTGGCCCGCGCCGTCCGCGCGGGGGTGTTCGCCGACGGGTGGGAGCTGCACGGCATCGGGACCGTGGGCCGGGGTGGCGCTCTACCCTTGGGCGCCGGAGCTGAGCTCACCCTGCTGCCCCGCTCTGATCAGGATTCCTACAGCGAGCTCCTCGGCCGCCACGACGTCGGGCTGGCCCTCATGTACACCCCGCATCCGAGCCTGGTCCCGATCGAGATGGCCGCGGCCGGCCTGCTCACCGTGACGACGAGCTTTGAGAACAAGACGGCGGCGGCGATGGCGGCCATCTCACCCAACCTGATCACGGTGGCGCCGACGATCACCGGTATCGTTGCGGGCCTTAAGGCGGCGACGGCGGGCGCCTCCGATGTGGCCCGCCGGCTGGAGGGCAGCCAGGTGCACTGGAGCAGTGACTGGGACCAGTCGCTGGGTCCCGAGCTGATGGCCAGACTCGTCTCTGTGCTGGGTCGCGCGCGTGTGCGGGCGTGAGCGGGCTGGGCCCGCCCCGGCGCTCAGCGCTGGGGTCCCACGCCCCCGTCGAGGATGCCGATCTGGACCACCGCCCGATGGACCAGGGCTTTGTCGCTCAAGGCGGCTTGGGCCAGGTACACCCAGGCGTCGAGATTCATCGGTTCCTCGCGCGTGACCTGGGTGAAGATTTGCACAGCGCGCGCGGGGTGGTTGCGGTCCTGAGCCACGATGCCGCGGAGCAGCTCGATCGTCCGGTCGGGATTGAGCGTCGATGCGCCGCTCAACAGCGAGTCCACGCGCGCCGCCTGGGCCGAGGTGAGCGGGCCGGGATTCTGCACGATCGCCGTGGCGCGGCTGAGATCATGGGCCTGGGTGGCGCCCAGGACAAACCAGGCACAGAGCAGGATGGCGGCTGAGATGGCCACGGCGCGTCCGATCATCGCCTTGGGATCATCGTCGATTACCCCGCTCGGTGGACGGAAGGGGCCATGAGGGCGAGCCCGGGGGTCACCGTGGTGATCCCGAACTGGAATGGCCGCCAATGGCTGCCCGGCTGCCTACAGGCGCTGGTCGCCCAGCGGCTCGCCCCACGGGCGGTGATCGTGGTCGACAATGGCTCGACCGACGGTTCGCTCGAGTACCTGCGCGCGGAGCATCCCCAGATCCGCGTGGTGGAGCTGGGTGAGAACACCGGCTTCGCCCACGCCGCCAACCGGGGGCTGGCCGCCGCCGAGACTGAGCAGGTGGCGTTGATCAACACCGACGTCGTCCTGGACTCAGGCTGGCTGGCGTGCATGTCCCAGGCCCTCCTGGCCGATCCGCAGGCGGCCGCGGTGGCCTGCAAGATGCTCTCGCTGGCTGACCCGACCCGGGTGTATGACGCGGGTGATGTTCTGCGCCGCGACGGGGCCTGTGAACAGCGCGGGCGCTTCATGCGCGACGACGGGCGCTGGGATGAGCCCGGGGAGGTCTTCGGCGCGTGCGCCGGCGCGGCGCTCTACCGCCGCGGCGCCGTGCTCTCGGTGGGCGGCTTCGACGAACGCTACTTCGCCTATCTGGAAGACGTCGACCTGGCTCTCCGACTGCGCCTGGCCGGCTGGACATGCCGCTATGAGCCGGCCGTCGCGCTTCACGCGGGCGAGGGCTCCTCCCGGGAGCTGAGCGGAGGCCATCAGTTCCTGGTCACCCGCAACACGGTGGTTCTCGTGGCCAAGGCCTTTCCCCTGCGCTGGCTGCCCTTCGTGGCCTACCGGCAGCTCAGCTGGGGCTGGCACGCGCTGCGCGAAGGGCGTCTGGGCGCCCACCTGCGCGGGCTGGTCATGGCCCTTCCCATGCTTCCCGCGGCCCTGGTGGCGCGGCGCCGGATGCCGTCCCGGAGCCGGCAGGCGATCGAAGCGGCCATACCCAAGCGTCCCTTCCGCGGGCCGCAGGCCGGGGGGCATCCGTCGCAGCTGCACTGAGCCAGCGGGCGTTAGTCTGTCGACGTGCCGTCGACGATGAGTGAGCCGGCCTCGGCGTCACGTGCGGACGCGGTGCCCTGCGCCTGGTGTGGCGCTGAGGCCTTTCCGGCCGATGCCGGTCTGGCCAGCTGCCCGGCCTGCGGGGCGGCCACCACCTATCCCGTGCCGAGTCCGGCCGAGCTCGAGCAGGCCTACGTCCGCTACCGGCCGCCGGAGGGGCGCTTCTCGGCCGGCGGGGATCGCCTGCTCGCCCTCTCGCGCGGGACCCTGGCCCGGCGGCTGGATCGCATCGCCCCGGCGGGCCCGGTGCTCGACGTCGGCGCGGGCGATGGCTCTCTGCTGCGGGCCCTGCGCGCCCGCGGGCGAGAGGCCGTCGGGCTCGAGCGAGTCTCCGGCACCGATGGCGTGCTCGACCGGGAGATCGAGGACTTCCACGAACGTTCCGGAGAGTGGGCGGCCGTCGTCTTCTGGCACTCCCTCGAGCACCTGCCCCGGCCGGCGGCGGCCCTGGACCGGGCCGTGGAGCTGCTGGCCCCCGGCGGCGTCGTGGCCATCGCGGTGCCCAACCTCTCCAGCTGGCAGGCCCGCAGCCTGGGGCGACGCTGGCTGCACCTCGATCTTCCGCGCCACCTGGTCCATGTGCCGGCGTCGGCCCTTCAGGCCGGAGTGCGCGAGCGGGGGCTCACGCTCGAGCGCGTGAGTTACTGGCGCGGGGGGCAGATCCTCTTCGGCTGGCTGCACGGGATGGCGGCGCAGCTGCCCGGTCATCCCGATCTCTACAGCGCCATCCGGCGCTCCGAGGCCCGGGAGCGGCCCAGCGCCGGCCCGCGGCGCGTGGCCGTGTTGCTCGCCGCCTGTGCCCTGGCGCCGGTGGCGGCCCTGCTGGCGGTGGCCGAGATCGCCGCCCGGGCCGGGGGGACCGTGTACGTCGAGGCCCGGAAATGATCACCGGCGAGCGGGTCAGCACCGCCGACGCCGGCTTCAACCCGACCTTCCAGCGCCACGTCGCCGCCTATCGCCTGTGCGCGTCGCTGCTCCCCGGCGGGCCGGTGCTCGACCTCGGCTGCGGCGTTGGTCACTCCTACCGCGAGCTGTCTCCCCGCCCGACCGTGGGCGTCGATCTTGACCCCGCCGCCCTGGCCGACCAGGACCGCGAGACGGTTGCCGCCGATATGCGCGAGCTGCCACTGGCCGACCACTCGTTCGGGTCCGTCCTCTCCGTCCAGTCCCTGGAGCACGTCCCCGATCCCCAGCGCGCACTGCGCGAGGTCGTCCGGGTGCTGGCCCCCGGCGGCCGGGCGATCTTCGTCACGCCCAACCGGCTCACCTTCGGGCGGCCCGACGAGATCATCGATCCCTACCACTACATCGAGTACGACGCGAGCCAGCTGCGCGACCTCTGCGCACCGTTCTTCGCCGCGGTGAGCGTGCGCGGCATCGACGCGTCCGCCCGCTATCGCGCCATCTATGACGAGGAGCGCCGCGAGCTTGACCGGCTGCTGGCGCGCGATCCGCTGCGGCTGCGCCGCCTGATCCCGCGACGTCTGCGACAGCGGCTGTACGATTGGCGGCTGCGCGCCGACCGGGCCACGCCCCGCCCCGGTGCGCTGGACATCGAGCCGGAGGATTTCTGGCTGTCCGAGCTGGAGCTGGAGCGGGCGATGGACCTAGTGGCGATCTGCGACAAGGCTTGACGCCGGGTTCCACGGTGCGCGGGCTGCTCACCCGGTCTGCGGGGCTGATTCGCGGCGACGCGGCGACGTTCGCGGTCCTGACGATCTGGGCCTTCGCGCCGCTGGTCGCGATCACCGTCTACGTCGTCATCAACGGCGGGGTCCTGACCGGCGCCAACGGCGCTGACTTCTTTGACCAGTTCCAGTATCTGGCCTGGATCAGGGACGAAGGCAGCCATCTGCTGGCCTCAGACCTGTGGGTGATCGGCGGAACGCCGCATGACTACGTGCAGCCGATGTATCTGATTTCCGGGCTGCTGTGGCGCCTCGGTCTCAGCGTCCAGCTCGCCTACCTGATCTGGAAGCCGGTCGCCCTGCTCGTGCTGTTCCTGGGTTTCGCCGCCTACGTACGCCGGATGCTCCGCGGTCGGTGGGCGGCCACTGCTGCGCTGATCCTGGCCCTGTTCTACGAGAGCCCGGTTTCGGCCGTGGCCAGCTGGACCGGCCATCTGTCCAGCGCCCATCGTCTTGCGCTGACCCTCACCACCGACGACGCGACGTCAGCGCTGAACCTGTGGGGGTTTGACCACACGGCGATTGCCATTGGGCTGATGCCGGTCTTCCTGCTCGGCAGCGAGCGGTTGCTCTCCGGCGCCGAGGTCAGCGCGCCCATCGACCGCTCGCGGATGGCTCTGGTCGCCCTCGCCGGGCTGCTGGTGGCGTGGCTTCATCCCTGGCAGGCGGTGATCCTGCTGGCCATTCTCGGCGCCGTCTGGCTGCGCCGACCGTCACGCCGGCGTCTGGCCGTGCTCGTGGTGCCGGTCGCGGGCACGGTCCTGCCGCTGATCTACGGCGTGGCCCTGGCCCGGTTCGATCCCTGGTGGAGCGCTTTCCAGGCCCAGCTCGCCGGTGTTGGCACCGCACCCTGGTGGGCGCTTGCGGCCTCGTTCGCGCCGCTGATCGCGTTCGCCGCTGCGGGGTGCCGGCGCCCGCGCGAGGACGGGGAATGGATGTTGCTCCTGTGGCCGGTGGCCTGCGCCGGGGTGTACCTGCTCGTCCCTCAATTTCCCCCCCACGCTCTCGCCGGGGTCACGCTGCCGCTGGCCGTGCTCGCCGTCCGGGGATGGAGCCGGCTGCGGGGTGCCCTGCGCGTGCGCCCCCGAGTGGCTCAGGGTCTCGCTGTGGCCGCGATCGCCGCCGGGTGCGTTCCGGCCGCTGTTCTCCACGCCCAGGGCGCCCGCGACAGCCTGCGGAACACGCTGGTCGGCGCGCTCGACCGCCAGCAATTGTCGTTGACCGATGACCAGGCTGCAGCGGTCGCCTACCTGAACCGGACGCCCCGCCGCGGCGGAGTCCTTGCTCCATGGTTTGTGTCGATGGCCATCCCGGGACTGACCGGGCGAACCGTCTATGCCGGCCATCCGGCCTGGCAGTCGCACCTCGACGTCCCCGCCGCCGGCGCCTTCTTCGATCCCGCCCTTCGCGACCCGACCGGCCGCCGGCGCCGCGCGATCCTGCGCAGGTCCAAGGCCGCCTTCGTGATCGCCGAGTGCCACTCGCCCCCGGGCCTGGCCAGCGCGCTGGCCACGGCGGCGCCCGCGGTCAGGCGCTTCGGCTGCGTGACCGTCTATGCGACCCGCTAGCGACGACGCTGCGCCGGCTCAGCGTGCGGTTCGCCGGTAGACCAGCAGGCTGGTGGCCAGGGCGCCACCGTAACGGGTGCTGGAGAGCAGGGTGAAATTCCCGGGGTGAGTCACTCCGTTCTGGGTGTGCAGAATCAGATGGGCGAGGGCCTCATCCAGGACCAGGTAGGCGCGACCGCCGACGGGGGTGTCCTTCCACATCGTGGGCAGGTTGGGGACGAAGGTGTGGGGTTGGTGGGCCTGCTCGGGCAGGGCCAGGGCTCCCTCCAGGGAGAGCAGGTAGATGGGAGAACGTGGCCCGGCAGTCCGGTCCAGGCGGGCGGCGATGGCCCGATACGGCCCGCGGCTGTAGACGGCGTCGAAGCTGCGCATCGTGCCAGTCGCCAGCACAACGGCCACCACCGCTGCGGCCAGGGCGGTCAGCCTCACGGGCAGCGCGGCGAGCAGTGCGCCGACCAACAGGGCGGCGGCTGGGATCGAGGCCGATAGCCCGCGCGGGAGCCACAGGTCGGTGAACAGCAGGCTGTAGAGCAGCAGCCCGACGGGAGTGGCCAGGGTGAGCCCGATGATCAGGGGCAGGTGCTGGGGCAGCCGGGCGCGCCACCCGGACGGCGGGGATCGCCGCAGATCGATGACGAGGGCCACTACCCCGGCCAGGACGCACAGCCCCAGGGCGATCAGGCCCGGGATGGTGGGGATCGCTCGGAGCGGCGCCGCGGGGTGACCGCCGATGGGGCGCAGCAGATCGGTCAGCACCCGATGCGCGCCGAGCGGGTACAGGTCCCCGATCACCGCCAGCGACTTTCCGCGCAGCTGGGGCAGCCAGGGCAGATAGAGAATGACGATGGCCAGATTGGCCATCAGCGCCGCGATTCGCTGCCGGCACACCCAGACTGACCACAGGCCCTGCAGCGCGAGCACGAAGATGCAGGTGTAGTGCGTGTAGGCCGCCGCCGCGGCGGCGAGCGCGTACAGGACCCACCACCAGCGGCTGGCGCCGGGGCGCACGGCGCGCAACAGGGCCAGCGTGCTGAGGCTGACGAGGAAGATCATCAGCGCGTAGGGCCGGGCCTCGACACCGTAGAAGACGGCAAATGGCGCAATGGCCATGATCAGGGCGGCGATCAGCCCGGCGGTCCTGCCCACCGTCTCGCGGCCCAGGACATAGGCCAGCGGGACCGACGCCGTCCCGGCGAGCAGGGAGGGCAGGCGTATCCACACGCTGGGGTCTCCGAGCTTGGCCGTGGCCCAGGCGAGCAGGAAGAACAGCGGCGGAGAGTTCTCGCCCCCGGTGTGGACGGTGGTCAGCACCGAGTGCAAGCTGCGTCCGACGACGTCCTGGTAGGTGAAGATCTCATCGCCGCCCACGGACTGATGCAGCTGGCTGGCGCGCAGGGCCAGGGCGACCGCGGTCAGCAGCACGACGGTGATCAGCTCAACGGGAACGGACAGCGAGCCGGCCCGAGCTGGGGGGGTCTGGACGCGAGCGTTGTTGAGCAGAGAGCTCATCGCGCGAGCGGGGGTCAGGGTACGAACTTCCGGGACCTGACCACGCCGCGACGGTGGAGCATCAGCTGGGCGGCCGCGCCGAGCGTCTTGATGCCGTAGATGATCGACTGCGCCGCCGACGCCGAGGAGGCCTCGGGGAAGTAGCGGGTGCGCGCCGGAACCTCGACGATCCGGAACCCGAAATGCACCGCCTGCATGACCATCTCCGAGTCGAACACGAAGTCGATCGAGTTGCGCAGGAACGGCACGGTGAGCAGCAGCTCACGCGAGTAGGCGCGATAGCCGGTGTGCAGTTCGCTGAAGTGGGTCCTGAGGATCGCGTTCTCGATCAGCGTCAGGCCGCGGTTGGCCACGAACTTGTACCGCGGCATGCCGCTGCGCTTCCACACGCCGGGCTCGGACAGCCGCGAGCCGAGCACCATGTCGGCCTCACCGCGCAGGATCGGCTCGACCATGCGGGGGATCAGCGCCGGCTCGTACTGCCCGTCGGGGTGGAGCATCACCACCACCTCAGCCCCGCGCTGCAGCGCCTCCAGGTAACAGGTCTTTTGATTGCCGCCGTAGCCGACGTTGTGGGGGTGCCAGATCAGATGCAGCGGAAGCCGCCGCGCCACCTCAAGGGTTTCGTCGGTCGACTTGTCGTCGACGAGGATGATCTCCGAAACGACATCGGTGGGAATCGCCGACACCGTCTGCTCCAGTGTCCGGGCGGCGTTGCGGGCGGGCATGACCACCACCACCTTGGCGGCGGGCGCCGGGGTGCCCGAGGCGGCCTCACCCTTGTGCCACGAGATCTCGGCTGGGCTGCCCACGCGGCCTGAGCTTACCGCCTGGCCGAGCCCGTGGTGACGCGCCGCGGCCGCCGCCGAGAACGTATTCTCGGGTCTGTGTCTGCGACCCGCGGCGAGCGGACGGCGCCCGGGCGCGACGAAGCCACCCCTCCCCGGTCGGTGGTGGCGCCCAACCTCACACCGCCCCCCGGTAATCCTCGATTTCCGCTGTTCGATTCCCTGCGGGCCATAGCTGCCCTGTGCGTATTCGCCGGCCATACCGTGACCGGCACCACCACGCTCGCTGCCCACCCCGCGCGATTCGTTCTGGCCACTCAGGTCGCCGACGAGGGCGTGGCGATCTTCTTTCTCATCTCGGGCTTTCTGCTCTACCGGCCGTTTCTGACCGCGCGCCGCGGGCGCTCTCTCTCAGTGGTCGGCTACGCGCGCCGCCGTGTCCTGCGGATCGTGCCCGCCTACTGGGTGGCGCTCTCGCTCCTCCTCGTCCTGGGCATGGTCAGCGGGGTGAATGGTCAGAACTGGTGGATCTTCTACGGCTTCGGCCAGATCTATCGCTTCAACACGCTCGGCGGCGGAATTGGCGTCGCCTGGACGCTGTGCATCGAGGTCACCTTCTACGCCGCGCTGCCGTGCTTCGCCTTCGTCGCCGCCAGGCTGTGGCGGGGCTCGCTGGCTGGAGACTTCGCCCTGGTGGCCCTGCTGGCGCTGGCCTCCCTCGCCTACCGGGCCCACTTCAGCTCCATCTTCGACTTGGCCAAGGTGTCGACGCTAGCCGGGACGTTCTTCTGGTTTGCCCTCGGGATGACGCTGGCGCTGGCCAGCGTCGGGGGGCGCTGGGCGGCGCGCTTCTCGGAGCTGGGCGTTCGCCGGCGCTCCTGGCCGGCGCTGTCCTGGATGGTCGCCCTGGTCCTGTTCGCTGCTCTGCATGAGCTCGCTCACGCCACCGGCTCGCTCGGGTTCACCTTCGTTGCGGTGGTGACCCACGCCCTCTACGGCCTGGTGGCCTTCTTTCTCCTGCTGCCGGCGGTGTTCGCAGAGACCGGGGATGGGCCCGTGCGCCGGGTCCTCGGCGCGCGGCTCCTGGCCTGGATCGGTCTGATCTCCTACGCCTTCTACCTCTATCACTCGATCGTCATTGCCCAGCTCAACCGCTTTCTCCTCGACCACGGGATCGGGTTGCGCTACGTGATCGTGACGGTTGGCGGGCTGGTCGTCTCGCTGCTCTGTGCCGCGGCGAGCTTCTACCTGCTCGAGCGGCCGCTCATGCGGCTCGGCGGCCGCCGCTCCACCTCGTCTGCACGATCCGGCCGGACCCGGGGGCCGGCCCGGTAGGCTCCCGGCCGTGAGCACGGACGCCGCCGTCCCACGGTTCGGATTGCCGCTGGTCTCGCCGCCGCCGCGGGTGCTGCGCGAATGGCTGTCCACTCGTGATCAGAGCGGCTGGCCGGTGCCGCCGTCCGGGGAGGGGCGGCCGGTGATGCTGATTCCAGGTTTCATGGCCGGGGACGCCAGTCTGACCCGCATGGCGCTCTGGCTTCGCACCGGTGGCTTTCGACTGGCTCGCAGCGGAATCACCTGGAACACAGCATGCATGCAGCGGACCATCGCTGATCTGGAGGTCCGGTTGGAGCGAGCCGTGGCCGAGACGGGGCAGCCGGCCTTGCTTGTCGGTCAGAGCCGGGGCGGAAGCATCGGGCGGGCCCTGGCCGTGCTCCGTCCCGACCTGATCAGCGCGCTGGTGACGCTTGGATCGCCACTACTGGATCAGCTGGCGGTCAAGCCCCGGGTGTGGCCGTCGATTGCCACCGTGGGCGTCCTGGGCACGCTGGGCCTGCCGGGAATGTTCTCACTCGATTGCGTTCGCGGCCAGTGCTGCGCCGGCGTGCGGACGGCGATGCAGGCGCCCTTCCCCAAGACGGTGGAATTCATCTCCTTCTACTCCCGCAGCGACGAGGTGGTCCGCTGGGAGGCATGCCTGGACCCGGCCGCGACCCTTGTGGAGGTGGAGGCCAGCCACATCGGGATGGGCATGGCGCGAGAAGTCTGGACCGCGCTCAAATCGGCCCTGCCCGCCTGATTTGCGCCGTCCGCGGCCTCGACGCGGCCCGGCGGACCCTGCTCGGGTTGATCGTTGTCGGCCTGGCTCTGCGGGCCGTGGCCGTGATCAGCTGGTGGCCGGTAACCCCCATCCTCGAGGACGGCTACCAGCGTTTTACCGCCAACCCCTTCCTCGATTTCCAGCATTCGGCCGGCTACGGGCTGATCGTCGCCGCGCTCGGCCACGTGACCCGCCAGATCGCCTTCACGGTCCTTATCCAACACGCCGTCGGGGTGGCCTCGGCGGTCCTCTTCTGGGCGGCGCTGCGGCGGCTGACCGGGTCCTCGTGGCCCGGGCTGCTGGCGGCGGCCATCGTGCTCCTCGATCCCGACCAGATCTTCCTCGAGCACTCGATCATGTCCGAGGTCTGGGTGGTGCTGGCCATTGCCGTCGGCCTGTATGCGGCCGTGCGATCCCTGCAGGCTCCGGTGCCCTGGTGGCGCTGGCCGTTGTCGTGCGGCCTCGCTCTCGCGGTCGCGGTCATGATCCGCAGTGCCGCGGCTCCGCTCGTGGGGGTGGTTGCGCTCACGCTGCTCGTCCACGGGCCGTCGCCAGGATGCCGCTGGCGCGAGCATGTGCGCGCGGCCGTCGCCGTGTGCGGCGCCGTGGCCGTCGGCCTGCTCGCCTTCGCCTTTGCCAACCAGGCCTACGGCCACCGGTTTGCCGTCAGCCCCTCACCGGGGTGGTACCTCTACGGGCGGGTGGCCCAGTTCGCCGACTGCCGGGACTTCACGCCTCCACCGGGGACCCGGCGGCTGTGCCAGAGCATCCCTCCGTCACAGCGGCCCGCCGCCTACAACTACATGTTCACCCCGCAGTCGCCGGCCGTGCGCCTGTTCGGAACCTTCTCGTCCCATGACGATCTGGTCGGTGGCTGGGCCCGCCGGGGGCTTGAAGCTCAGCCGCTGGACTTCCTGCGCACGACGTGGAGCTACCTGCGCAGCTACTACCTGCCCGGATCGCTGCCGTCCCGGCTCAAGGGCTCGACCGGGCTGGATCCTCAGCTGGACTTTCTCTCCACCAGCGTGTTCGCGGCCGCGCTGCACAAGGACCTGGAGATCTACTACCGGCCCTTTGCCGTGCATCCGCGCCATTGGGGTCTGGTCCTGCTGCACGACATCTCGCGCGTGATCCGCTTCGGCGCCACGCTGCTCTTCATCACCACGGCGCTCGTCCTGGTCGGACTGTTCTTCGGTCCCCGCCGCGCCCGCGCCGGGGTGCTCCTGTTCGGGGTCGGCGGCTTTACGTTGATCCTCATTCCGGCCGCACTGAGCACGTACGCCGGGCGCTACACGCTGCCCATGGCCGCTCCGATGACCGCCGGCGCGGCCATCACCATCTACGAGCTGCACCGTCGGTGGGCTACGCGCGCGCGGCGGCGCGGGCCAGTTTGACCCGCGAGTTCTTGTCCAGGGCCACCTTGCGCAGCCGGACAGCCTGGGGGGTGACCTCGACGCACTCGTCCGCGCGCAGGAACTCCAGCGCCTGATCGAGGGACAGCTCACGCTTGGGAACGAGGCGGACGAGCTCGTCGGCGGTTGACGAGCGGATGTTGGTCAGATGCTTCTCCTTGACCGCGTTGACGTCGAGATCCTCCGCCCGCGAATTCTCGCCCACGATCATCCCCTCGTACACCTCGTCGCCCGGCTCGACGAACAGCGTGCCACGCTCCTGGAGGTTGAACAGCGCGAAGGCGGCCACCGTGCCGCGCCGGTCGGCGACGAGACTGCCGGTCGGGCGGGTGCGCAGCTCACCGTGCCACGGCTCCCAGCGGTCGAACACGTGATGGACCAGCCCGGTGCCGCGCGTCTCGGTGAGGAACTCGGTGCGGAAGCCGATCAGCCCCCGGGCCGGAACCACGTACTCCATGCGCACCCAGCCGGTGCCGTGGTTGACCATCTGCTCCATGCGGCCCTTGCGCAGGGCGAGCAGCTGGGTGATGACACCGACATACTCCTCGGGCGTATCGACGCTCATCCGCTCGACCGGTTCGTGGGCGCGTCCGTCGATCTCGCGGGTGACCACCTGGGGCTTGCCGACGGTGAGCTCAAAGCCCTCGCGGCGCATCAGCTCGACGAGCACGGCCAGGGCGAGCTCGCCGCGGCCCTGGACCTCCCACACCTCGGGACGCTCGGTCTCGTTGATCCGCAGCGACACGTTGCCGATCAACTCGCGCTCGAGCCGTGCCTTGACCTGGCTGGCGGTCAGGAGCGTGCCGTCCTGGCCGGCCAGCGGGCTGGAGTTGATCCCGACGGTCACCGACAGGGACGGCTCGTCGACCGTGATGACGGGCAGCGGCCGCGGATCCTCGGCGTCGGTCAGCGTCTCGCCGATCGTGATGTCGGGAATGCCGGCCACCGAGATGATCTCCCCGGCCGAGGCCGACTCGGCCTCGACACGATCCAGCGCCTCGGTCACGTACAGCTCGGACACCTTCACGCGCGCGACCGAGCCGTCGCTGCGACTCCAGCCCACCGTCTCACCGCGCCGGATCGTGCCCTGGCGCACGCGGCAGATGGCCAGCCGACCCACGTAGGGCGAGGCATCGAGGTTGGTCACGTGGGCCTGCAGCGGATGACCCGGCTCGTACTCGGGGGCGGGTACGTGCTCCACGAGCAGATCGAGGAGGGGCTGCAGGCTCATGGGTTGGGTGGGATCGAATCCCTCATGGAGCGAGGCCTGGCCCGCCTTGGCGTTGGTGTAGATGATGGGGAACTCGATCTGCTCCTCGTCGGCGTCGAGATCCAAGAACAGCTCATACACCTCGTCGACGACCTCGCCGATACGCGCGTCGGGCCGGTCGACCTTGTTGACGACGAGGATGACCGGCAGCCGGCGCTCGAGCGCCTTGCGCAAAACAAAGCGCGTCTGGGGGAGAGGGCCCTCGCTGGCGTCGACGAGGAGGAGGACCCCATCGACCATCGTCAGGCCTCGCTCCACTTCACCTCCGAAGTCGGCGTGACCGGGGGTATCGACGATGTTGAGCTTCACGTCCCCGTAGCGGATAGCCGTGTTCTTGGCCAGGATCGTGATGCCCTTCTCGCGTTCGAGGTCCATCGAATCCATCACGCGTTCGTTGACGGACTGGTTGTCGCGGAAGGCCCCGGACTGCCACAGCAGGGCGTCAACGAGCGTAGTCTTGCCGTGGTCGACGTGGGCGATGATTGCGATATTGCGGATGTCGGAGCGAATGGCCATCGTGGCCATCGAGCTTAGAAGGCGCCCCACCGTCCCTCCCGTTCACAAATCCTTCTCACGCCCCCGAGTGCGAATACCTAGGATCCGGACCGATGCGTGATCTCAGGGATCCAGTCGAGGCCGAGCGCCTGGGGACGGTCGCTCCCGAGGCCTTCCACACCCGGCGAGATTTTCTCAAGCGCACGGCCGTCACCGCGGGCCTGGGCGCCTCCATGGGGCTGGTCCTCGATCCCGACACGCTGGTCGCCGAGGCCGCCCGGCGCCAGCGCCAGGTGAAGCTGCCCTCGCCCCGCAACATGCCCATCGACACCTTTGTCGTGCTGATGATGGAGAACCGCTCCTTTGACCACTACCTGGGCTGGCTGCCCGGAGCGGACGGACGCCAGGCCGGTCTGGAGTACACCGACCCGGCCGGGCACAAGTTCGCCACGCACCGCCTGCGCACCGACTTCCAGGGTTGCGCCTATCTCGACCCCGACCACTCCTGGCAGGGGGGACGCACCGAGCTCGACGGCGGGCGCATGGATGGCTTTCTCAAGGCGGCCTCGGACGTCTTCTCGATTGGCTACTACACGCAGGACGATCTGCCCTTCACCCCGCACGTCGCCCGGGCCTTCACGGCCTTCGACCGCTTCTTCTGCTCGGTGCTGTCATCCACCTACCCCAACCGGGAGTACATGCACGCGGCCCAGTCCTACGGCAAAACCGACAATTCGACGCCGTCGGGCAACGGCTTTCCCGACACGACGATCTTCTCCTCCCTGTCCAAAGTCGGCGTCTCCAACCAGTACTTCTACACCGACATCCCCGTCTCGGCCCTGTGGGGGACTGCGGGCCTCAAGCGCTCGAGCCAGGTCCAGTCCTTCTATGAGCAGGCTGCCGCGGGAACGCTGCCGGCCCTGTCGTTCGTCGACCCTTCCTTCAACGGCGAGGACCAGGGCACATCGGGTGACGAACATCCCCACGGCGACGTCCGCGTCGGACAGGCCTTCGTGGCCGACATCGTTCACGCCTTCATGGAGTCCCCGCAGTACAAGCGCGGCGCGCTCTTCATCGTCTACGACGAGTGGGGCGGCTTTTTTGATCACGTCGTACCCCCTCGGGTCCCCGACCTGCGCACGAGCCGCGACCTCAACAAGGACTTCGGACAGATGGGCTTCCGCATCCCGGCCGTCGTGGTCTCACCCTACGCCCGGCGCGGGCACGTCGACCACTCGGTGTACGGCTTTGAGTCGATCCTGAAGATGATCCGCTACCGCTACGGGCTGCCCCCGCTGACCCCGCGCGACCTGTATGCCAACAACATCGCCGCCGCCTTTGACTTCGGGTCGCCTCGGTTCACGCCCCCCTCGTTGCCGAGCCCGGCTCACGTGATCGCCTCCGCCTGCAGCGGCACGTTGCCCGTCGGCAGCGGCGGTGCCGGGGTCGGCGTTGGGACCGTGCTCGGCTCACCGCCCCCGGTCACCCTGCCCTCGCCGCTGGTGCGCGCCCAGGAGCGCGCGGCCCAGCGTCGCGCCGCCCGGCGGCCCAAGCCCCACGATCTGCAGAACCTGGTGACGAGCGGGTACCTCGAGCGCCTCGGCTTCCATTACGAGCCGGCCACCGCGGCCACCATGTTTCGGCATCCGTCCATGGTGGCCAAGCGCCCGTGATCCGTCCGCGTGCCCGGCTGGTGGCGCTCAGCGCCACGCTGATGGCCATCTCAATCGCCGCGGTGGCCCGGGCCGACAGCTTCACGCCCGTGACGATGAACGTCGGCGTGACGCCGATTGCCCGCCTGGGCGTACCGCTGCGGGTCAAGGTGTCGGTCAGGGCGGATCCCGGCGTGCTCGACACCGCCGACGGTCCGCTGCGGGTCAAGGTCAAGCTTGCCCCCGAGTGCGGCGCCAGCTTTGAGACGACGAGCGGCGTCACCCTCGTCAACGCGCCGCTGGCCCCCCCGCCCACCGTGGGAAAGGCCTATTCGGGCGGTGCGTCAGGCTCCGGGCGCCCCGTCGCCTACGGAACCCGAAGCGTGTGCAGCTACCTGGAGGACACGGGGGCACACCGCGTCTACGCCAGCGATGAGTCGGTGACCACCGACGTCACCGTTGCCTGTACGACCGCCGGGCGCGCCTATGACCGCGGCCTGCGCTCGCTGCGGACCGCCCAGCGGTCCCTGCGTCGCGCCCACACTCGCGCCGCGCGCACTCGCGACCGGCGCCTCGTGGCCCGACGCCGGCGCGCGTTGAGCCGCGCTCGCCGGCGCGGAGTGGCAGCCTGCGGAGCCGGGGTTTCGTTGTGAGGTCGCGGGCCGGTCTGGGGCTGGTGCTCGTCCTGCTGGGCGCGGGCCTGATCAGCCCGGCCGGAGCGGCCGCCGCACCGCCGATCCGCCACGTCTACGTGATCGTGCTCGAGAACGAGAACGCCGCGACCACCTTCGGCCCCAACTCGCCGGCCCCCTATTTAGCCAAGACGTTGCCCGCCCAGGGCGCCTACGTGCCCGATTACTTCGGGATCGGGCACCAGAGCAACGACAACTACATCGCCATGATCAGCGGCCAGGCCCCCAACGCCCAGACCCAGGCCGACTGCCAGAACTTCACCGATTTCACTCCGGGCACGGTCGGCGCCGACGGCCAGGCGCAGGGGACCGGCTGCGTGTACCCGGGCTCCGTGCCGACGGTCACCTCGCAGCTGACCGCGGCCGGCTACACCTGGCGCTCCTACAACGAGGACATGGGGGCCGACCCCACGCGTGAGGCGAGCGTGTGCGCACATCCCGGGATCAACGCCGGCGACAACACGCAGAAGGCCACCGCGACCGACCAGTACGCCACTCGCCACGACCCGTTCGTCTACTTCCACTCGATCATCGACGACACCACCCTGTGCGACACCCACGTCGTCAATCTCAGCGCCCTGCCCCAGGATCTGGCCTCACCCGGCGGCGGGGCCAACTACTCCTTCGTCACCCCCAATTTGTGTCACGACGGCCATGACGCGCCGTGCGCCAACGGACAGCCCGGCGGCCTGACCTCGGCCGATGCCTTTCTCAAGACGTGGGTGCCCCGGATCACCGGTACGCCCAGCTTCCGCCAGGACGGGCTGCTCATGATCATCTTCGACGAGGCCTCGACCAGCGATGCGACCTCGTGCTGCGGCGAGATCCCCGGGCCGGGGAGTCCGTTGCCGGGCATCAACGGCCCCGGGGGCGGCAAGACCGGGGCGGTCCTGCTCTCCCCCTGCATCGCCCCCGGCACCGTCACCCAGACCGCCTACAACCATTACTCGATGCTGGGCAGCGTCGAGGACGTCTTCGGGCTCTCCCACCTCGGCTACGCCGGGCTGCCAGGCGAGACGAGGTTCGGCCCCGACCTCTATAACCGACCGTGCGGGGCCGCCGCCCCGAAGGCTCGGGCCAACGCCCCGAACCTGGCCTCCAGCCGGTCCACCCGCGCACGGGTTCCGGTGAGCTGGAGTGCCACCACCGCCGGCGGGACCGCGCTGGCCTCCTACCGGGTCGAGGTCCGCGACCGCAGCGTCAAGCACCCGCGCTGGCGAACGCTGGCCGCCACCCACCGGACCCGGCTGACCTTCCGCGGCGCGCTCGGTCACACCTACGCCTTCAGGGTCACCGCCGCTAACGTGGCCGGGCAGTCGAGTTCGCCGGCGACCGCGACGACGCTCGTGCCCACCGGGGTGCGCCCGGCGGGCGGCCACTACACCTGTGGCTGGCGGGTGCACCGGGTGCGTGGCGCCTGGCAGGGCCGGGCGATCTCCAGCTCGACCCGTGGCGCCGGCTTCCGCCTGCGTTATGTCGGGGGCTCGCTGGCCATCATCGGCGAGCGCTCGCAGGCCGGCGGTGTGGTCCTCATCACCTTCAACGGACGGACCCGAACAATTCGTCTGCACGCGACCCGCCGGCGTACCCGCCGGGTCATCTTCCGCGCGCCGGTGCGACGTTCACGCGTCAATCACCTGGTCATGCGCGTCCTCCGCGGCACGGTGGCCGTCGAGGGCTACGCGATCACCGCTCGGCGCGGCTAGCTCGGCTCTGGCTCGGCGGCGGCGGGCTGGCTGGCGGCGACGCCGTTCCCGCCCACGCCGGCGCCCGGACCCAGCTCCCCCTTGCGCGCGGCCGCCTCGAGCTCGGCGTCGGCCTGCTCATGCGCGGTCTCGGCGGCCGCGGTACCGGCTGGGCCCGAAATGGCCTCGAGCATCGGTCGCATCAGGTCGATCGGCATCGGGAACACGATGGTCGAGTTCTGGCTGCCGCCGATCTCGCGCAGGGTCTGGAGGTAACGGAGCTGCAGGGTGACCGGGTTACGCCCGATCACATCGGCGGCGTCGCCAAGCTTGGCCGCGGCCTGAAACTCCCCCTCGGCGTTGATGATCTTGGCCCGCCGCTCGCGCTCGGCCTCGGCCTGGCGGGCGATCGCGTGCTGCATCCGCTCGGGGATCTCCACGTCCTTGATCTCGACGTTGGTGACCTTGATCCCCCATGGCTCGGTCTGGGTATCGATCACCTGCTGCAGCGACGCGTTGAGATGCTCGCGCTCGGACAGGAGCGTGTCGAGGTCGACGTTGCCGAGGGTCGAGCGCAGCGTGGTCTGGGCGATCTGGAGGGTGGCGGCGCCGAAGTCCTCGACCTCGGTCACCGCCCGGCCCGGGTCGATCACCCGGTAGTAGGCCACGGCGGTCACGCGCGCGGGGATGTTGTCGCGGGTGATGATCTCCTGGGGGGGCACGCCCAGTGTGACCGTGCGCAGGCTGATCCGCACCATCCGGTCGATTGAGGGGATGAGCAGCTGCAACCCCGGCCCGCGCTGCTCCATCAGCCGGCCCAAGCGGAACACCACGCCACGCTCGTACTCGCGCAGCACGCGCACCGAGCTGGCCAACGCGCTGAACCCGATCAGCAGCAGGACAACGATGACGATGACGATCGCGGTGATCACAGAAGCTCCCATTCCTCGGCTCGGCGCACGCACAGAGTGAGGCCGTTCAGGCGCTCGACCACGACGGGATCGCCGGCGTGCAACTCGGCGGGTTCCTCATCGACCCCCAGCGATTCGCGAGCCTGCCACAGCGCTCCGTCCAGGGCGACGTTGCCGCTGCGGCCATTCCAGGCCCGCACCACGCCGAGATGGCCGATCAGGCCTTCGGCGCCGCCCTTGACTCGGCGTCGGCGGACCCCCAGACCCTGCTTGACCGCGAGCGTGACCAGACCCGCCCCGGAGCCGGCCAGCGCCCCGCCGGCGAGCAGCGCCACGAGCAGCCCGGCGCCCAGGCCGCTGATGACCAGCACGGCGCCGAGGGCCATGGCCAGCACGCCGAGAGCGCCGGCGATTCCGTGAGCGGGGAAGTGGGCCTCGGACACGGCAACGACGGCTCCGACTACCAGAAGCGTCATCCCGAGTGCAGTCACGCGCTTAATCGTACGCCCGTGCGAGTGCAAGGCGGTAATCCTGCGGTAGCGTCGGTGTTTCGCTGATTGCGGCGAGGTTTGGCCGCAGCCGTCGGCGAGCAGACAACATCCGAACACTTTGCTCTCGTCCCGAGGTGACCCCATGAACAACGAGGAAATCCACCAGCTCGCGCAGCGCCTGCGGATCGACTCCATCCGGGCCGCCGCCGCGGCCTCCTCCGGTCACCCGACGTCCTCGATGTCGGCCGCCGACCTGATGGCCGTGCTCATGGCGCGCTATCTGCATTACGACTACGACACGCCCGACAATCCCAATAACGACCATCTGATCTTCTCCAAGGGCCACGCTTCGCCGCTGGTCTACGCCATGTTCCGGGCCGCGGAAGCGATCAC
>JAXDGI010000261.1:0-9996 GCA_034665145.1 Solirubrobacteraceae bacterium | reverse complement strand
CCCACGTCCCGGGCGAGCATCTCGCGACACCACACCGCGTGGGCATCGACATCGCAGCCCGCCGCTCCGGCGTAGTCGTGGATCGACGCGGAGGTGAAGAAGACGGTCATCAGCCCGGGCAGGCTCTTGATCTGGACCGGCACGCCCGATTCGTCGGCGGCCTCGCGCATCCCGCCGGCCAGGGCCCGAGTGGTGTCCGTCAGCTGCGCGTAAGCGGCATCGTTGAGCCGGCGCAGCGTGACCAGCGCGGCGGCGACGGCCAGGGGGTTGCCCGACAGCGTGCCGGCCTGGTACACGTCGCCGGCCGGGGCGATGCGCTCCATCAGCTCCCGCGGGCCGCCGTAGGCGGCGGCGGGCAGTCCGCCCCCAATGATCTTGCCCATGATGGTCAGATCCGGCAGCACGCTGAAGTAATCCTGCGCGCCGCCGCGGGCCACGCGGAACCCGGTGATGACCTCGTCGAAGACAAGCAGCGCTCCTGAGGCGTCGGCGAGATCGCGCAGCAGCTCGAGGAAGCCTGGCTCGGGCGGCACCACACCCATGTTGGCCGGCACCGGCTCGACCAGGATTGCCGCCGGCTCGTGACGGTCGACGGCGGCGCGCACCGCCTCGCGATCGTTCCAGGGCACGATTACCGTCGCTGCGGCCGCCGCGGCCGGTACGCCGGGGCTGGCCGGGATGCCCTGGGTGGCCAGCCCGGAACCCGCCTCGGCCAGCAGTCCGTCCACGTGCCCGTGGTAGGCGCCGGCGAACTTGATGATCTTCTCGCGCCCGGTCACTGCGCGGGCGAGGCGGATGGCGCTCATCGCAGCCTCCGTGCCCGAGGAGGTCATGCGCAGCATCTGCACCGACGGGATCCGGCCGCTGACCGCCTCGGCGAGCTGGATTTCTTCCTTGGTGGGGGCGCCGAAGGTGGTTCCTCGCCCGGCCGCCTGACACACCGCCTCGACGACCTCGGGGTCGGCGTGGCCGAGGATGAGCGGGCCCCACGAGCAGACCCAGTCGACGTATTCATTGCCGTCGACGTCACGGATCATGGGCCCGTGGCCGGAGCTGATGAAGATCGGCTCGCGGCCGATCGAGCGCATCGCCCGGACTGGGGAATTGACCCCGCCGGGGAGGAGCCCCTGCGCCCACGCGTAGAGCTGGGACGAATGCGCGGTGCGGTCGGCCTGCTGGGCGGTCACACGCCGGCGTGCTCGCGTTCCCAGGCGCGGTAATCGCCGGTGAAGTAGAGCAGTCGGATCTTCTTGAACTCGGTTGAGGAGTACAGGGTGGCGCGGTCCCCGATCCCCGTATCGGCGGCGATCGCATCGAGGATCGCATCGCACTCCTCCTTCGAGCGGCCGTGGGCCATCGTGAACACCGAGTAGGGCCAGTCGGCGTAGGTGGGGCGCTGGTAGCAGTGCGAGATCCCGCGGAAGGAGGCCATCCGCATCCCCAGCTCCATGATCCTGTCGTCGGGCACGTTCCACACACCCATGCCGTTGGCGCTGAAGCCGGCCCGGCGGTGAAAGAGGATCGCCGCAACGCGACGCAGCAGGCGCCGCTCCTGCATGCCGTGCAGGTGCTCGAGCAGCCGCTCCTGGGGGATCCCGAGCTCGGCCGCGGCGGGCGCGTAGGGCTCGGAGATAACCGGCATGTCGCCCTGGGTGGCGCGGATGACAGACCGGTCGAACTCGTCATAGGGCTGGGCCTCGGTCTCGGCCGGCTCGGCCGCCTGGGCCGCCTGGGCCAGCACCTCGGTGCCGGCCTCCATCTCGAGATCCATGCGGATCTTGAACAGCTTGAGCGTGGGCAGCTGACGCACTGACTCGGCGCCGGCCAGCTTGGCCAGCACCTCAAGCGTCCCCTCGAGACCGAGGGGAGAGTCAGGCTCGGTGGCAATCGTGAACCAGATGTTGAACTCGTGGTTGCGCAGATAATTGTGAGAGACGCCCGGATGAGCGTTGATCACGTTGGCCGCGCGCCACGGGTTCTCGGCATCGACCTTGGCCGCCACGAGCATGCTCGAGTAGCCCAGGGCCCGAGTATCGAAGATCGGAGTGACCTGGCGGATGATGCGCTCGTCGAGCAGGTGCTGAACCCGGCGCAGGACCTCGTCCTCAGTGATCCCGGCCTCACTGGCCACGTGGGCGTAGGGACGGGCGGCAATCGGGAACTGCCCCTGCATGAGGTTGAGCAGGCGCCTATCGAGATCGTCGAGGGCGATCGCCGCCCCCTGCTTTCGGCTACGCAGCTTGGGTACGGGCGTGCGGACGGGAGCCGCCCCTCGGGCATCTAGCTGAGCCACAGCGCAGCCTCCTTCGCGTGGTAGGTGATGACGATGTCGGCTCCGGCACGGCGGATCGAGGTCAAAGTCTCGAGCACCGCGGTCCGCTCGTCCAGGTATCCGGCGGCGACGGCCGCCTTGAGCATCGAGTATTCGCCACTGACGTTGTAGGCGGCGACGGGCAGTCTCGTGTCGTCCTTGATCCGGCGGATCACGTCGAGGTAGGGCAGGGCGGGCTTGACCATGACGATGTCGGCGCCCTCCTCGACGTCGAGCCGGGCCTCGCGAACCGCCTCGGAACCATTGGCCGGATCCATCTGGTAACCGCGGCGGTCGCCGTAGGCGGGGGCGGAATCAGCCGCCTCGCGAAAGGGGCCGTAGAACGCGGAGGCAAACTTGGCTGAGTAGGCCATGATCGGGGTCTCGCCATAGCCCTCATCGTCGAGTGCGCTGCGGATCAGGCCGACCCGCCCATCCATCATGTCGCTGGGCGCGATCAGGTCGGCGCCGGCGCGGGCCTGGGAGACGGCCGTGCGACTGAGCAGATCCAGGGTGGCGTCGTTGTCGACGACCCCGTCTGAGCGGAGCACCCCGCAGTGGCCGTGGCTCGTGTACTCGCACAGGCAGAGGTCGGTGATGACCAGCAGCTCGGGATGGGCCTCCTTGATCGCTCGGGTGGCGAGCTGAACGATCCCCTCGTCGTCCCACGCCCCCGAGCCCTCGGGGTCCTTCGCCGCCGGCAGGCCAAAGAGCAACACCGCGGGGAGGCCGAGAGACTGCGCCTCCCCGGCCTCGGCCACGGCGTGGGCGATCGACAGGCGGTCGATGCCGGGCATGGCCTGAATCGGCTCGCGGCGATCGAGCCCATGGGCGACGAACATCGGATAGACGAAGTCCGCCGGGTGGAGGCGGGTCTCGGAAACCAGCCCGCGCAGCGCGCGGGTGGCCCGAAGCCGCCGCAGGCGGGTCTGCGGGAACGGCATAGCAATTTCGAGCATACCGGCCGCCGGCGGGCGTCCGGCAGGCGTTGGGCCAGGCTTAGACCAGCTTCCAGCGCTCGACTCGCCAGGCGGTGATCAAGCCGGCGCTCTGGTAAGGGTCGCCGGCGGCGAAGGCCTCCACGTGCTCGCGGTCCACGCCCGTGAACACGATCGCCGCCCCGGTGGGCGGATCGAAGGCGCCGGCGGCGTCGATGTGGCCCGCCTCACGCTCGGCGGTGATGCGCTCGAGATGCGGGGTCCGGTGCGGTCCGCGGCGCTGCGCCATGTCTGACACGTACTCGTAGAGCAGCAGGTACTGGGTCTCGGGCTCGGCCATGCTCACCTCAACGGTACCGGAGTCGATAGGCTTGCTCGCAGGATGAGCAATCTCGATCGACGCGGCGGCTACACCCCACGGCGCGCACGTGAGCAGCGGGCCTATCGCCTGGTGCTCGCCGGCTCAGTGGCCGGGCTGATCGGAGTCGTCGGCCTGATCTTTGCCATCGTCGGTGTCATCGGGGCCACGCTTCCCGTGATCGCCCTGATCGTGGCCGTCATCTGCTTCGTGTTGTTCCAGCGCACCACCGGCCAGCGCTGACCCGACGCGCCCCGGCGCGGCGCGAACGACGAGGAGAGAGCAGATCGTGGGAGGGCTACGGGAAAGGCTGATCGCTGCGAGTGTGGTCGCGCTGACGGCCGCCCTCGGCGCGGCGAACCCCGCGGCCGCGCGCAGGACGCCTCCCGTCTCCGGCCCGCGCGTCGGCGTCGTGCAGACCAGCCCCGACCTGCGCCAAGCTCTCACCGCGGGCCGCGGGCTGCGCTTCTCGAACCGTCCGGTTGCGGCCGGCCCGGTCATCAGGGTCGACAGCGGCGTCCGCTTCCAGTCCTTTCGCGGGGCCGGGGGCGCCCTGACCGACAGCTCGGCGTGGCTGATCGGGACCCGTCTGCGCCCGGGGACACGGGCCTGGCTGCTGCGCCACCTGTTCGGACCCAGCGGGATCAACCTCAATCTGATCCGTCTGCCGGTGGGGGCCGCTGACTTCACCGCCGGCCGAGCGCCCTACTCGTATGACGACATGCCGGCGGGGCAGTCCGACCCCACGCTAAGCCACTTCTCGATCGCCCACGACCTGGCCTACGTGATCCCCGTGCTTCGCCAGGCCATCGCCCTAACCGAGCGGCCCTTCATCCTGGCCAGCCCGTGGAGTCCGCCCGGGTGGATGAAGAGCAACGACTCGATGGCCAACACCGCCGGAACCGGAGCGCTGCTGCCCGCCGACTACGGGGTGCTGGCCCAATACCTCGTCCGCTTCCTCCAGGCGTATCAGCAGGCGGGCGTCGCCATCCAGGGCCTCACCCCTCAGAACGAGCCGGGTCAACAGTCGACCTACCCGGGCATGATGCTGACCGAGCCCCAGGAGGCCACGTTGATCGCCAGCAACCTTGCCCCCGCGATGCGGCAGGCGGGACTGCGGACGCGGATCTTCGCCTTTGACAGCAACTGGGCGGGTGAGGCGCCATTCGCCGGGGCGCTGCTCAGCAGCGCGGCCGCGCCCGACCTGGGCGGGTTCGCCACCCATTGCTACTACGGCTCCCCGACGGCGATGGCCGCAGTGCATCGCATGGCCCCGGGACTGGAGGAGATCGAGTCCGAGTGCGCGCCCGGGGGCCTCAACTCTCCTGTGCCCGAACTGGAGATCGCCAGCCTGCGCGAATGGGCCACCGGCGTGGAGCTGTGGAACCTCGCGCTGGACCCGCAGGGCGGACCGGTCCAGCCGCCCAACTACGGGTGTCTGGGCTGCCGGGGGATCGTCACGGTCAACCCGACCACCGGCGGCGTGCGCCTCGGACGCACCTACTACCAGCTCGGCCAGCTCGCGCGCTTCGTGCGCCCGGGCGCGGTCCGGATCGCCTCCAACAACTTCGTCAACTACACCTATCCCTTCCTGGGCGCGGACATCGCCAGCTTCGGTCTGGACGATGTCGCCTTCCGCAATCCCAACGGCAGCGAGGCGCTCGTCACCTACAACGGGGCGCCGGCGCCGGTCACCTTCAGCGTCCGCGAGGGAAAGCAGGCGTTTACGACGACGCTGGCCTCGGGAACGACGGCCACCTTCACCTGGCGGCCGGCGGGCGGCCGCAGAACGGTCCGGTGAGACCGGGCCGCTGCAGCGCCGCCCGGGCCAGCGCAGGGAAGAGCGGGGTCAGCGCGATTACCGGGAAGAATGCACCCGCGGCCGCAGCGAGGCGCCGCACGAGCGGCAGAAGGCGTCGTCGTCCGCCGTCCGCGTGCCGCACTCCGGACATCGGTCGGACTCCGTGCTGAGCAGCCCGAGGCCGGCGCCGGCGCCCAGCATCCCCCAGGGCTCAAAGACCAGGTGGCGGCGCAGGTAGAGGACCGTCTGGCGCAGCACGGCCAGGACGGGCAGCGCGACGAGACTGCCGGCGATGCCGTAGAGCTGATAGCCGATGAGCAGAGCGAGGATGATCAGGATCGGGTTGATCCGCAGCGAGATCCGAAAGACCTGCGGGGCGACGATGTGGCCCTCGAGCTGCTGCAGGGCGACGAACAGCAGGATCACCCACACGGCGCTGATCGGGTTCTCGAACAGGGCCAGGAGCACGGCCGGGACCGGGCCGATGATCGGCCCGATATAAGGGATGAACTCCATCAGCCCGTAGAAGGCACCCAGGAACACCGCGTAGCGCTCGCCGTCGGGGAAGATCCCGAGCAGGCCGAAAACGGTCAGCGCCAGCGCCGCGCTGGCGCCCATGATGAGGCTGAACAGCAACTGGCCGCGCACATAGCCCGACACCGCCCGCTGGACGAGCAGCGGGTAATCGTCCGCAGGGGTCCCGTCCCCGGGAGGCATGATCGAGCGCACGAGCGAGCCGATCTGGCGCCCGTAGATGAGCAGGTAGATCGACAGGACGAGGATGAGCACGAGATCGAAGCCGATCGTGACGATCCCCGACAGCAGGTCGCGTGAGAAGGTGACGATCGTGCTCGAGCGCTGGCTCAGCTGCTTTTGCAAGGTGTCCAGTGCGGTCTGACCCTGGTGCTGGATATGGACGTTGATGCCGTGCTGGTTGAGCCAGCGCTGGACATCGGCCAGATCGCGGTTGGCGCCGGCGATGATCGTGGGCAGGTTGTGATCAAAACGCGTGACCTGGGTACTGACGGGACTGGCCAGGAGGTAGCCGATGGCCACGAGGACAGCCAGACCGCCGAGGTACACGGTGAGGATCGCCAATCCACGCGGGATCCGGCGCTCGAGCAGACGCACCAGCGGATTGAGGATGAGGGCGACCATGCTGGCCACGATGAGGATGAGCAGAACCGAGCCGGCCGCCCGGGCCAGCGCCCACAGGCCCAGCAAGGAGATCGGCAGCATGACCATCTGCACCCAGCGCGGGACGACCACCGGGGCGATCGGGGTGGGCACCGCGCGCATGTCGAGCTCGTCACCGGCCCTCGGCGCCTCGCCGGACGGCTCCGAGCGCGCTGCGGGCGATGGTTGCGGGCGTGTTGCGGCCGATGGGTCTGACCCCGCCGTGGCGGGCCCCGCGCGGCCGGCGCGAGCCGGTGCCGGCGCAGCCGGGGACCGAGAAGCCCGCAGGGGCTCTTCGGTGCTGCTCGGCGGCGCGCCCCCGGAGCCGCTTTCCGGGGAAGGGTCAGGGGCGCGCCTGCGAACCCGGAAAGGCATCAGGCTGAAAGTATGCGCACAGTGACCACCGGAACCGCCGACAAGAGCACGCGCATTCTGTTCGTCGGCGACATTGTCGGCGGCCTGGGCAAGCGCACCCTGCTCACGCTGCTGCCCGGGTTGCGCGAACGTCTGGCGCCTGACTTCGTCGTCGTCAACGGCGAGAACGCGGCAGGCGGCATCGGGATCACGCCCAAGATCGCCGCTCAGATGTTCGCGGGCGGAGTCGACGCAATCACGCTCGGCAACCACACCTACCGGCAGCGCGAGATCTTCGCCTACCTCGATGAGCAGGAGCGCATTGTGCGGCCGGCCAACTTCCTGCGCACCCAGCCCGGGCACGGCTGGTGCATCGTGGAGCGCGGGGGGATCCGGCTCGGAGTACTCAACCTCTCGGGAAACCTGTTCATGGACGCCGGGCGGCCCGCATTCTTGGAGGCCGACGCCGCGCTGGAGAGCCTGGCGGGCCGCGTCGACCACCTGCTGGTCGACATGCACGCCGAGGCGACCAGCGAAAAGGTGGGAATGGGCTGGCATCTCGATGGCCGCGTGACCGCGGTGGTGGGCACCCACACTCACGTCCCGACCAACGACGCCCGCGTTCTGCCCGGGGGCACGGCCTACATCACCGACGTCGGCATGACCGGCCCGCGCGGCGGGGTCATCGGGGTCCGGCGCGATCTGGCCATCGCCGCCATGCGCACCAAGATGCCGGTGCGCTTCGAGACATCGGCCGAGGATCCTTGGCTCAACGGCGTGCTCATCACAGCGGGCCCGGAGCCGATGCGGGCCACGGGAATCGAGCCGGTGCTCGAACCGGCGCCCGAACTCGGGTGAGGGCTGATGAGCGACCGTTTCCGGGCGGTGTTGTTCGACTTTGCCGGCACGCTGTTCATGCCCGTCGCCCCCGAGACGATGATGTCCGCGGCCCTGGAGCGGATCGGCCTGCAGCTCGGGACACAGGAGCGAGACGAGCTGGCCGCGGAGTACGCTCGCGTAGGAATCGCCGGCGGTCCCTATCCAGACGAGGTTCCCGAGGCGCTGGCCGACCTGTACGCCCGGCGCGATCTATCCGCCGAGAACCATCGCCGCGCCTACGTGGGTCTGCTCTCTGGAGTCCCAGCCCCGAGCCCGGCGCTGGCGGGGGCCTTCTACGAGGAGCTGCTGCGACCGGAGAGCTGGGTGGCCTATGCCGAGGCGGACACGGTGGTGGACGCACTCACCGGGGCGGGCCTGAGAGTCGGGCTGATCAGCAATGTCGGCTTTGATCTGCGCCCGATTCTGCGCGGTCATGGCTTCAGCGTCTTGGCCGAGCGCCTGACCATGTCCTTTGAAGTCGGGGTGGCCAAGCCCCACGCCGAGATCTTCGCCGCCGCGCTGGGCGCCCTCGGTGTCGGGGCGCAGGAAACGCTCATGGTCGGCGACAACGCCGAGGCCGACGATGGCGGGTTGGCGCTGGGCATCGCCACGCTGCTGCTGCCGATGACGCCGCCGGGCAGCCGGCACGGTCTCGAGGTCCTCCTGGCCCTGGCCCGGTGAACTTGGCCTGATCAGGTCGGCGGCGGGCCCGGTGCCGTCACCGTCGCCGGCGGGGGCGCGCCCCGAATCGCGAGCGGCCCCGGGGAGGGCGCGGTCGGAACCGAACCGGCTGAGTCCGAACCGGCTGAGTCCGTGCCCCAGCGGCGCCGCGGCTCCGGATGCCCGGCGAACACCGCCACGGCGACGAGCGGAAAGAACCACAGGATGTAGGGGTACAGCCAGTAGTTGGCGGTCAGCTGGAGAGCGATGAGTACGGCCGCCCCCAGGGCCGCGACCTCGACCGGGCCGCGCCGCTTGGGAGCGACGGCCACGAGCACGGCCAGGGCGGCCACGGCACCCTCGAGCAGAACCTGGAGAGAGCGCAGCCCTCCCCACAGGCCCCAGATGGAGAACGGGGTGACGCGGTCGGCCTGGTAGACGACCGAGTCATGCCAGAGGTAATCCAGGTCGCCGTTGAGCAGCACCGGTTGCAAAGCCACGAACAGGGTGAGAGCGAAGACCACAATCCAGATCGCCACATCGCGCTCACGAAGAGGCCGCCCTGTGCCACGCAGCATCAGGGGGGCGAGGGCGAAGGGGGCGAACTTGGTCAGACCGGCCAGAGCCGCGACGACCCCTCGCGCCGGAACCGAGCTGATGACCAGCAGGCACAGCACAACCATCGCCGAGACGAGGGCGTCGTTGCTGTTGGAGTTCAACGTGAAGAGCGTGAACGGGTAGGCCACCCAGGCGTACATCAGGACCACGCCGAGGCCCGGTCCGCGCAGCCGACGGCCAAGGCGGTAGAGCAGGCCGACGGTCAGCAGGTCAAAGGTGATCGCCGCCGCGTGCGCGGCGGGGAGCGCGTCCCAGGTTCCGCTCCAGCCGAAGATGAGTCGGAAGGGCACGTAGGCGTAGTAGGTGAACGGACCGTACGTGTCTCCGTAGGCGTTGTCATGCGGCCACAGTCCGTACAGCAGGTGGCCGTGGATCAGTTTGTCGGCGCCGATCACGCCGGCGTAGCCGACGTCAATGACGTTCGAATTCATGATGTTCAAGCCGATCCTCAGGCCGAGTAGGAACACGACACCGCTCAGCAACCATGAGACCGGAACGTTGAGCTCCAGCGGGCGGCGCGGCACTCCGCGCCCGAAGGCGAGCAGCAGCATGCGGACCAGGAGGTAGACCAGGAACGGGTAGACGAGGGGCACCGACAGTCCGATGTCGGCATTGTTGAACAGCGCAAGGGAGACCGAGAAGCCGAGCAGCATCAGGAGGTCGAGATGCAGCAGGCCCAGGCGGCGCCAGCGCGATCGCGGGTCGAGCCCTCGGCGCCAGGGCACGAAGGGGGCGAGGAACAACAGGCATAGCGGCAGCCACACATACAACGCGTTTGAGCGCCGTCCGAAGGCGCCCGGATAGCCGCGGGCCATCGACCAGGCGACCTGAAACCCCGTCCACACCTGGCTGACGGTCCCCGTGCGGTCATCGACGTAGGCTTGGATCACCTCGCGCGGCT
>JAXDGI010000260.1:0-13955 GCA_034665145.1 Solirubrobacteraceae bacterium | reverse complement strand
CGATCAGACCCGTTTCTTCCTGGACATCGACGGCTTCGTCGCCGCCCGCCATCGCTCCTACGCGATGCGGCTGCTACGCAGCATCGCCCCCCAGGATCGTTGGGGTGTCGGCCAGCTGGCCCCGAACGGATGGAAGCTGTACTTCAAGGGCGGCTGGGGTTACGGGACGGGATTGCTCGACCATCAGGTCGCCCTGCTCGAGCGGGGCTGTGCCCGCGTGTCGATCGCCGTGCTGACCATGTATGACGGATCGCACCCCTACGGGAAGGCCACGTTGAGGGGGGTCTTCGCCCGACTGTTGCGGAGGTTCCCGACGCACTTTGCCCCGCGCTCCGAGGATGCCTGAACCGGGGGGCGACGGCGACCGCCACGCGGGCCGAGATCGTCAGGACCGCGCGGGGCGATTCCGGCTCGGCGACACGGAGGACTCGGCCGCCTGACCCGCCGCGCCACCCGCGCCGCCGCGTGACGCGTTCGACGTCACCGCGATGCGCTCGACGGCGAGGATGGCGATGTCATCGGCCTGAGCGCCGACCTCGAAATGAGCGAGGGCCTCTTCGATCCGGGCCACCGCGTCAGACGCGCTGCTGGCACCGGTGAGGGCCTGTTCCAGACGCTCGGGACCGAAGCGGTCCTGGGCGCCGGCGGCATCGATCAAGCCGTCGCTGTAGAGAACCAGGACGTCGCCGGGGTTGACGTCGACGGTCAGCCCCTCCCACGTCTCATCGATGTAGGCGCCCAAGACCGGGCCGTACTCACCGATCTGCTCAGCGGCCCCGCCCCGGACGAGGATGGGCTGGGGATGGCCGGCGCAGACGACGTCGGCCTGAGCGGAGCCCTCGACGTCGCGGAGCACGAGGGAGACCGCCGTACACAGGGACAGCTGTGATCGGGACACCAGGTCCCGATTGAGCTTCTCAAACGCCTGCGTGGCGGAGCCGGTGAGCGTGGCCGCGGTGCGCAGGGTGTGGCGCATCAGGCTGGTGAGCGCGGCGGCAGGGGCGCCGCGGCCGGTGACATCGCCGACGATCAGCATCCACGCTCCGTCGAGCGGCACGGCTTCATAGAAGTCGCCGCCGACGTCGTTCTCGTCACCGGCGGGCCGATAGAGGCTCGCCGTCCGCCAGCCCGGCATCGCGGGCACCTCGTCGGGGAGCAGGCTCATCTGCAGCGTCCGGGCGATATTCGACCGCTCGGTGTAGAGGCGGGCGTTCTCAACTGCCGTCGCCGCTCGCCGGGCGAGCTCGCTGGCCAGCCTGATGTCCTCGTCCCCGAAGGTCCGCCCGGACTCCGCGCTGACCAGGCTCAGCACCCCGATGGCGCGTCCGCCGCTGGCCATCGGCAGGACGAGGGCGGCACGCATGCCGAGACTCCGCAGGGCGTCGAGATGCTCGTCGTCTCGGGCGGCGGCCACGAGCATCTCATCGGTGATGTCGTTGGCCGTCTGGATGGTTTGCTCGCGAAACACCTGGGCCGCTCCGCTGGAGTCGTTGAGCGCGGGCGGATAGCGCTGCCCGACCCGCCGGGCCAGCGCGACCTTGTCGGGATCGGTGTGGGCAACGGCGACCGTGACGAGCCGGCCGTGCTCGTCGGGCAGGCTGACCGCGCACCAGTCAGCCAGCTCGGGCACACACAGGTCAGCGAGCTGCTGCAGCGTGTCGTGCGGATCCCGCGACGACGACAGCGCCTCCCCGGCCCCCGCCAGGAGCCGCTGGACGAGCTCGGCCCGCTTGGCCGCCGTCATGTCGGCGAACACGTTGACGACCATCTTGACCTGGCCACTGGCGTCTCGCACCGCGGAGGCCTTCGTCATGCGCCAGCGCTGCTCGCCGGTGCGCTTATCGACGATGCGCAGGACGAGGGGCTCCGGGTCCTCCCCGGCCAGCACCCGCCGCCCCGGAAGGTCAGTGAGGCGTAGCGGGGAGCCATCCTCGCGGAAGGACTCGAACTGCCCGACGATTCCCGTCGCCGGCGTGGCGACCAGATCCTGAGGCGAGGCGTAACCGAGCACGTCGGCGGCAGCCTGATTGGCGTAGATGAGGTTGCCCTGCGGGTTCTGCACCGTGACGGCCTCGGCGAGATTGGCCAGCGCCGTGGTCAATTGTGACTCCATCGTCTGCAGGTCGGTGAACAACCCGGCGTTGTCGAGGGCGAGGGCCACCCGCCCGGCCAGCACCTCGACGAACCGCACGTCCTCGGCAGCAAAAGTGCGGTTGGAGTCCGCGGTGACCAGCAGGGTCAGCGCGCCGAGCCCGCGCCCGCGACTGCTCAGCGGGACGGCGATGGCGGCCCGCAGGCGCAGCGAGCGCAGCAGGGCGAGGTCGTCCGCATCGGCCGAGACGGCCTGCAGCAGGTCCTCCGTGAACGGGCCCAGCAGCTGCGAGCGGCCGGAGGTGACCGCTGCGCCCACGCCCGGCTCGGCGCCCATGGGAAGGGGCCGGCGGCGCAGCCGCGCCTCGTGCTCAGCGGGATCCGGCCCGGACACCTTGGCCGCCAGCCGCCGGAGTCCGTGCTCGTGCACCACATCGATCACGCAGATGTCAGCGAACGCCGGAACCACCAGGGCGCACAGCTGCGTGGCGGTCTCCTCGAGCGTCAGGCGCCCGTCGGCCACGTCGGCCGCCGCCGAGAGCAGTTCAAACCGCCGCCTGTCACGCAGAGTCCGCTCCCGAGTCTGAGCGACGAGGACGGAAATGGCCCCACCGACCGCGACGACCACCACGCGCAGGTAATACGCCCCGCTGTCGAAGTTGTGGTTCCAGGCTCCGCTCACCACCGCGAGCGTCAGCGCGACCGCGGCGACGACCGCGGTCTCGAGCGGGCCGGTGAGCACCGCGACGACGAACGGCGCCAGCACCACGGTCCCGATCACGATGGAGTGTGGGCCACCGGACGCGTCCGCGGCGGCGAGTCCACCGGCGATCAGCAGCCCGAGCGCGACGGTACCAGCGCGCTGGACCACGGTGCCGTGACCCACGCCGTTATGGCGCCGATTGACGCGGAACCCCACTGCTGGCCTCATTCGGGACCTTCTCCTCAGCGCCTGGACCTTCTCTTCGGCGCCGTGATACTACGCGCGTCGGTCGCAGTCGTGCATCGAGATCGTCCACTGCGATGAGTTCGGCCGCAACCGGCGGTCAAACAGGGTGTGGGCGATCTGCCACCGGTATACCGCTTCGCCATCCGCTGGCCCGTGGAGCGCGACGACCTGCCGGGGGTCTCGGCCCGGCTGGTCCGCGAGCTGCGTGGCCGCCCGCCCGGCATCCTCGTCTGCAACCTCGCCGCCGCGCACACGGCAGGCGCGATCGATGTTGTGGCCGTTGACGCCGTGGCTCGCCTGGCCGTCGCGGCCCGGCGCTGCTGCTGGACACTGCGGCTTGATGACGTACCGGCCGATCTGGCCTGCCTCATCGCGATGATGGGGCTGACGTCGGCGCTGCACCCCGGCGGGCCGGCCGCGGCGGGGGCGCCGGGTGCGCGCTAGGCCTCGACCCGCGGCGGCAGGCCGAAGAGCGGGAACAGCCGATCGGTATCGAGGAAGAACGTGAGCTCACGGATCATGTCCCCCTCGAACTCGACGACCTGCAGAGCCCACGGGTCAAAGCCTGACCCCGACTCGCTCGGCTTGTACTGACCGAATGCGACCGTGCCGTTGGCCCTAGGGGCCGACACGACGCGCGAGCCGCGGCAGCCGATGCCCGGCCCCCACCACCACGCAAAGATGTCCTCGCGACCCGACAGCCACATGTCATAGGGCGGCATCGACTGGATGGCGTCCTCGCGGATCAGCGCCGTCAGCGCATCGATCTCATAGGCCTCGAAGGCCGCGACATAGCGGGCCAGAAGCTCGGGGTCGGGCTCCCGCCCGGCCGGCTTGCCGCCCGTCGGGTCCAGCGGCGAGATGCCGGCGGAATCGAGAGTCGCGCGAGCCCGCTGCAGCGCGCTGTTGACCGAGGCGACGCTCATGTCGAGCAACTCGGCGACCTCCTTGGCTCGCCAGCGCAGCACCTCGCACAAGATGAGCACGGCCCGCTGGCGTGCGGGCAGGTGCTGGAGCGCGGCCACGAGAGCCAGACGGACGCTCTCCCGGGTCATCGTCACCTCGGCCGGATCGCCGTCGGCGGCGATGAGGCTGTCGGGGATCGGCTCAATCCAGGTGACCTCGGCCCGCGTGTTGAGGTTGGCCGCCACCGGCTCCGCGGCCGGACCGAGATCCATGGGGCGAGCTCGGCGCGCCCGACCGGCGATCATGTCCAGGCAGACGTTCGTCGCGATGCGGTACAGCCACGACCGCAACGCCGAGCGGCCCTCGAAGCGATCAAGCGACCGCCACGCCCGCAAAAACGTGTCCTGGACGGCGTCCTCGGCCTCGAACGCCGAACCGAGCATCCGATAGCAGTAGCCGGTCAGCTCACGCCGATGTCCTTCGAGCTGGCGCTCGAGCTCCCCGCTGCCGACATCAACGGTCCGCTCCATAATGGCCATCCTACGCGACCTCGGCCGGAGCGTAGGTGAGAATGAGGCAATCTCCCGCCGGCTGGCAGCTGGTGAGGCGCAATGCGTGCTGCGAGGCGCCCTCGAACAGCCGCCGGCCCGCACCGAGCACCACGGGATAGACCATGAGCCGGTACTCGTCGACAAGACCCAGATCGCCGAGCGAGCGCACCAGCGACGCGCTCCCCGCGATGAGGATGTCCCCCTCGTAGCGCTCCTTGAGCGCACGCACCCCACCGGCGAGGTCGCCCTCGAGACGCTCGGCGTTCTGCCACTGGGGATCGAGCGGCGCGCCGCTGACGACGTGCTTGGGCATCTCGTTCATCCTCCGGCCAAACTCGTCGCCGTTCCTGGCCGGCCACGCCTGGGCGAACCCGGTGTAGGTGACCCGCCCCAGCAGCTGGGCGTCAGCCTTCATCAGCTCCTCCTGCTTGAAGCGGTCGCCCTCCTCACCGCGATCGAAGTGAAACGCCCAGCCCCCCGCGGCCGTCCCCTCGGAGCCGCCCGGATCCTCGATCACACCGTCCAAGGACATGAACTCGGTCACCACCACGTTTCCCATCACAGCCTCCTGTTCTGGCGGTCATCGTCTCGTGCACCCGCTATGACCGCGGGCGGGGCGGCTTCTCATCGGTCGTCGAGCGGTGCGGGCCGATCCCCGGCAGGCGGAGGCCGGGGGAACGGGCTTCCGGGGCGGCGAAGGCGCGCCGGAGCCTGGAGATGATCGGGGCGCCCGGATTTGAACCGGGGATCTCAGCCACCCAAAGGCTGCGCGTTACCAGGCTACGCCACGCCCCGTGACGAATGGGCGAGTCTACCCCCACTCGCTCTTGATCCGGTCGATCCAGCCCTGCAGTCGCGCCCGCAACCGGGTGTCCCCCACCGAGACGGTCAGGACGCCGAACTCAGAGCGCCATGATCGGCCCTTGAGTTGACCGCTGTTGGACTTTCGCTGCATTCTGATCTCGGTGCCATCAATGTCGAGCACCGTGCCCCAATGCCGCCGGAGCTCATCCAGGTCCTGATCAGCGTGATACTGAACCGCGTAGCCGAACCGATTGGCGGAGAACGCCCGCATCCAATGAGCCGCGAGCCAGATCACGCGGCCGTCGGAGTTGCACACGGAGACCACGTTTCGGTTGCGCTTGTAGCCCTCGGCGATGTACAGGACGACGAAGTCCCTGAACGTGGGGGTCAAGGCCAGCACATCGAACTCGGCCAGACCACGGGCATAGGCGGCCTCGCGCAGCTTGCGGTACTTGGCCTGCATTGCGGCGTTGCCCAGGGCGGCCCCGGCGGTCGCCGCCCGGGGGCGGGCGAGGGGAAGGTCTGAGATCCAGGACCAGATCGTGGCTCGCGACAGCGCGAGACGCTCGGCGATCTCGTCCAGGGTGAGTTGGTTGTCGATCCGAAGCCGTCGCGCCCGGTCGCGGAGGTAGGCGGGGTAGGTCATGGTTGATCGAACGTATGTTCGCATCCGGGGCGGACAGACGGGCTGGCGCGGGACGAGGAGCGGGCGGCGATGACGCGTGCGCGTCGGGTAGCCTCGGACCGCAATGGCCGAGATCCAGCCCCTGCGCGCACTGCGCTATGACCTCGACCAGACGGGCGGCCTGCAACCCGTGGTTGCGCCGCCCTACGACGTGATCGACGCCGAGCAGCGGGCCCGGCTCGAGGCGAGCTCTCCATACAACGTGGTCCGCATCGACCTGCCGGTGGGGGGCGAGGATCGCTATGAGCGCGCCGCCGCCCAGCTGCAGAGCTGGCGCGACACGGGTGTGATCGTCGCCGACGATCAGCCGGCCTTGTGGACGCTGGCTCAGGACTACACGGGCCCCGATGGGCAGGCACGGACGCGCAAGGGCTTCTTCGCCCGCGTACGGGTGGAGGATTACGGGGCGGGACGGATTCGGCCCCACGAGCGGACCCATCCCGGGCCCAAGGAGGATCGCCTGCGCCTGACGCGCGCGACCCGGGCCAACCTGTCCCCCATCTTCTCGCTCTACTCCGACCCGGCCGGCGTGGCCGACCGGGCGTTGTCCAGCCCGCAGCCGTGGGCCCAAACCACCGACGCCGACGGGACCATCAACCATGTCGGTCGCGTCGTCGATGAGACGGCCATCGCCGCCGTTGCCGATGCCCTGGCCGGAACAGAACTGCTGATCGCCGACGGTCACCACCGCTACGAGACCGCCCGCGTGTACGCGGATGAGATCGGCGGCGACGGCCCGCACCGGTACGTGCTCATGTGTTTGGTCGCCCTGCAGGACCCGGGGCTCACCGTGTTCCCGACCCATCGTCTCGTCCGCGGGCTCAGGTCCGATCAGCACGAGGCCCTGGCCAACACACTGCGCCGCGACTTCGAGATCGAGGCCCTCGCCGACCCCGCCCAACTCGCCCCCGGGGCCGGCGATCGCGTCCGGATCGGCTACATCGACGCGCACTTCAAGCGCCCGTACATGCTGACCCTCAAAGACCAGGCGACCGCCGACGCCGCTCTGTCCGATCACGCCGAGCCCTACCGCCGGCTCGACACCGCCGTGCTCGAGGCGCTCATCCTCAAGGCGACGCTGGGCATGACCGACCACGACATCGACGAGCTCAACGGCCTCGGCTACGCCCGTGACTTCGCCCAGGCGCTCGAGCTGATCGGTGATGCGAGCTACGACGCAGCGTTCTTCATGGCTCCGACACCGATCGAGCGCGTCCACGAGGTCGCGGCGGCCGGCGAGAGCATGCCGCCCAAGTCGACCTACTTCGTGCCCAAGGTCGGGACGGGACTGCTCTTCAACCCGCTGGCCTAAGTGGCCGCAGCCACCCCGCCGACCGCCATGCCGCTCACCCCGCCCGCCGTCCGTCAGGAGCTCGAGCGAGTGTTGCTGAGCCCGGCGGACGCCATCGCGCTCGACGTGCGGGGCGGCACCGACGCAGCGGTGCTCGTGGCCCTGTACGTCGACGACGGCGAGCTCTACGGAGTCCTCACCGAGCGCCGTGAGAACCTGAGCCGGCATGCCGGCGAGATCTCATTCCCGGGCGGGCTGCGCGATGCCACCGACGAGGATCTTCTCTTCACCGCGTTGCGTGAGTCCCACGAGGAGATCGGCCTGCCGCCCGAGGCGGTCGACGTGGTCGGCGCGCTTGCCCCCACGCCGACGATCGCCACCGGCTACGCGATCTACCCGTTCGTAGGTCTGATCAAGCCCGGCCGCGCCTGGACGCTCAGCCCGCGCGAGGTGGCCGAGGTGCTGGAGCTGCCGGTGAGAGACGTCCTGGCCGGCTACGCTCGACGCCGCCTGATCCGCCGCGGACTGCCCATCCGCACCGACACCTACATGGTCGGAGAGAAGCTCGTCTGGGGGGCGACGGCCCGCATCCTGGCCGATCTCTTCGACCGCATCGCCCCCCTGCTGCAGAGCGCCGGCATCGCGGCTGACGGCGACCCGGCGGCGTGACGCTCAGCTGAGGATCCGCTCAACGCCGGCGACGGCCGCGGCCAGCCACGGCTGCTGCTGGCCCGGGTCGACGTCGAGCAGTACGAATGGAATGAGCGAGCGCTCGCACGCCCACTGGACCCGCCTGGCGCCGGCGGCCAGCACCTCTGGGTCGACCGCGCCGGCCTGCTCGTAGACGACCCCGCGCACGGTCGTGTCGAGCATCCGCTCGAGCAGCATGTCCAACCGCGTGCCGTGCAGCGCGGCGACGTGCTCCGGGCTGCCCTGAGCCGAGCCGAGCAGCACGCAGGCGACGCCGGTGTGGTCGAAGGCCGGCGCCAGGGTGGCGACTCGGTCGGGATCTCCGATATGCGGCTCGACACCGGCCGCTTCGAGCTCATCGCGGCGTGAGGCGTCGCGCGTGGTCCCGCGGACGGTGTGACCGCGGGCCTTGAGCTCGGCCGCCAGCAGGAGGCCGCGGCAGCCGCAGCCGACGATCAGACAGCGCGCCACGGACGCGAGCTGGGGCCGTTACTCCGCGGCCCGCGGCCCGGTGTCCGTGGCCCGCGGCCCGGTGTCCGCGGCCCGCGGTGCGGTGTCCGCAGCCCGCGGCCCGGTGTCCGCAGCCCGCGGCCCAGAGTCCGCGCGCGGCCCGGTGTCCGCTGCGGGCTCCGCCTGCCCTCCGGAGCCGAACTCGCGCTGGACCTCCTCACGCGTGCGCTCGGGCAGCCCGCGCGCCCGGCGGCGCGCGTTGGTGGCCTCGAGCAGCTCGTCGAGATCCCGGTCGGCCTGGTAGGCGGCGCGGCGACGGCGCTGCTCGCCGAAGTCCTCCATCACCTGCTGCTCGATGTCAGCCACGGTGATCTCGCTCTTGCCCCGGCGCCTACGTCGCTCGTTGTGGGCAGCGATCATCTGGCTGAGGTCCTCGGCCTCCAGCTCCTCGCGGTCCTCCATGATCTGGCGCCCGGAGCGCAGGCCGAGCTGCTCCATGCCCGAGCCGGGCACGTATTTGCCCAGCAGCCACACCCACAGCACGAGGGCAACCAGCGCTCCCAGGATCACGATGACAAACGGATCCACCGTCGGCGAGTCTAACCCTCCCCCTCCCGCCGTGAGCAACTTCCCAGCGCGTCCCCGGGTCCCGGCGCTCGCGGGCTCGGCGCCGACAACGCTTGTGTAGGTTCTGCGCCATGGACTTTGAACTCACCGACGAGCAGCGTCTCATCCGCGAGACGGCTCGCTCCTTTACCGATAACGAGATCGTCGCGCAGGCCCGGGAGAACGATCGCAACGAACACTTCGATCTCGAACTGGTGGGCAAGATCGCCGATCAGGGCTACCTGGGGGCAATCGTGCCTCGCGAGTACGGCGGCGCCGGGCTGGACTACTTGACCTATGGGTTGATCGTGGAGGAGATCGGCCGCGGCGATTCGGCCATGCGAACGGTCATCTCAGTCCAGACCTCGCTCGTCTGCTCGGCCATTCTGCGCTGGGGCACCGAGGAACAGAAACAGCGCTATCTCCCCAAGCTGTGCTCCGGCGAGTGGCTTGGCTGCTTCGGGCTGACGGAACCGGACACGGGCTCGGACGCCGCCAACCAGCGCACGCGCGCCAAGAAGACCGACTCGGGCTGGGTCATCAATGGCGCCAAGATGTGGATCTCCCTGGGCAACCACGCCAAGGTGGCGATGATCTTCGCTCAGACCGATCCGGAACAGGGACACCGCGGGCTGGCCTGCTTTCTGGTCGAGACCGAGGGCAACGACGGCTTTCAGCCCCAGGAGATCCACCACAAGATGGGTCTGCGCGGCTCGGATACGGCCTCGATCGCGCTCAGCGACTGCGCGGTGCCCGACGATGCCCTGCTTGGCGAGATCGGCGACGGGTTCAAAGTCGCTATGACCTCGCTCGATTCCGGGCGCTACAGCGTGGCCGCGGGCTGTGTCGGCATTTGCCAGGGCTGCGTCGAGGAGTCGGTCAACTACGCCAAGGAGCGTCAGCAGTTCGGGCGCCCGATCGCCAGCTTCCAGCTCGTGCAGGCGATGATCGCCGACATGAAGGTCGAGACCGACGCCGCCCGGATGCTCGTCTATCGGGCGGGTTGCCTCAAGGACACGGGCAAGCCGAGCACGACGGAGACATCGATCGCCAAGCTGTACGCCACCGAAGCGGCGGTCAAGTGCGCCAACACGGCCATCCAGGTCCACGGAGGCGCCGGCTACGTGGACGATCATCCCGTCGAGCGTTACTTCCGCGACGTCCGCGTGACCACCCTCTACGAGGGCACCTCGCAGATCCAGAAACTGATCATCGGGCGCGCGCTGACCGGTATCAACGCCCTCGTGCCGTCCTGACCGAAAGGCGCCGATGAGTGATCCCGCCGTCTCCGCGACCGCAGGCGCGGCTCCGCTTCCGAGCGCCATCGGCGTGGTCGGGGCCGGCACGATGGGCGCGGGAATCGCTCAGCTGGCCTGCCGTACCGGCGTCCGCACCCTGCTGCACGATCCCGACGCCGCCGCGCTGGAGCGTGGCGCGGAGCGGATCCGCGCCCAGCTCGTCCGTGGCGCCGAACGAGGACGCTGGAGCGCGGCGGACGCGCAGGATGCGTCATCGGCGCTGCAGACCGTCGCCGGCCTTGACGACCTGGCCCCCTGCGGGCTGGTCATCGAG
This sequence comes from Solirubrobacteraceae bacterium, assembly GCA_034665145.1. Lineage (GTDB taxonomy): Bacteria > Actinomycetota > Thermoleophilia > Solirubrobacterales > Solirubrobacteraceae > Palsa-465. Next base: position 3,360 of record JAXDGI010000260.1, on the reverse strand, counting down.
GCCGCTCCGGAGCGGCTGGAGCTCAAGCGCGAGCTGTTTGCGGCACTGGCCGAAGTGGTCAGCGAAGAGTGCGTGCTGGCCACGAACACGTCATCGCTGCTCGTCACGGCCCTGGCCAGCGCGGCGGGCGACCCGGCGCGCGTGGTCGGGATGCACTTCTTCAATCCGCCGCCGGTCATGCCTCTGCTCGAGGTCGTGGCCGGCATCGAAACCTCAGACCGGGCGGTGACCGTGGCCCGTGCTGTCGGCGAGGCGATGGGCACGCACGTCATCATCGCCGCCGACGGGCCGGGCTTTATCGTCAACCGCTGTAACCGGCCGTTCGGACTCGAGGCACTCAAGCTGCTCCAGGAGCGGATCGCCGGCGTGGTCGAGATCGACCGCGCGGTGCGCCAGGGCGGCGGGTTTCGCATGGGGCCCTTCGAGGTCATGGACCTGGTCGGCGTCGATGTGGGCTTCGACGTGGCCCGCTCCTTTTACGAACAGAGCTTCGGCGAGCCGCGCTGGCGCCCTTCACCGATCACGGCGAGGACGGTGGCGGCCGGTCGCACGGGCCGCAAGGTACGGCGGGGCTACTACGAATACCCCGCCGATGGTGCGCACCGACCGCCCGATCCCGATCCGCCCGCCCCGGGGGGCGGCGAGGGTCTGGTCGTGATCGCCGGCGACACGATCCTGGCCGAGGATCTCCGCGAGGCGGCCGGCGCCGCCGGCTGGGCCGTGGCCGATCCGCTCGAGGCCCAGGAACTGAACACCCCCGAGCTGATCCTGGACCTGAGCGGAGGTGAGGATGCGGGAGCCCCGCTGCAGGGAGCACCGCAGGCCATCTGTGTGGTCGCGGGATCCCTGGCCGCGCTTGACCCGGGCGGATCTGCCGTCGGCTTTCATGCCCTGCCTCCGCTGGCCTCCAGCCACCTGGTTGAGCTGACCCGGGGAGCGGATAGCGCCCAGTCTGCGGCCGATACCGCCGAGCGCTTCTTCACCACCCTCGGCAAACACACCCTGTGGGTGGAGGATGCGCCCGGACTGGTGCTGGGACGGATCATCGCCCAGGTGATCAACGAGGCCGCCTTCGCCTTCGGGGAGGGTCTGGGCAGCGCGGAGGACATCGACGCCGGGATGGTCCACGGCCTCAACTATCCCCGCGGCATCCTCGCCTGGGCCGACCAGATCGGCCTCGACCACGTGCTCTCGATCCTTGACGCGCTCTACCTCGAGCGGGGCGAGGAGCGCTATCGCGTCGCCCCGCTGCTGCGTCAACTGGGCTGGTCAGGGCGCCTGGGCGCCCACACGGGAGCCGGGTTCTTCGGCACCGGCCTTTAGCCAGGTTTTCGGGGCTCCACTGCACCGCTGACCGGACCAAAACGAGAGGTCTTTCCCTGGACACGATGCTGTAGGGTGACCGCGCCCGCTGGACGTTTGTTCGATTGACGTCGGGAGCGCTAATCGGCCGGCGGCGCACCAACCGAGGCAGGCAACATGATCGTTACAAACGCAGCGGCTGTGCGCTGCGCGGTGAACGACTGGGCGCGCATGGGGCGCGCGGTCCTCGTCACAGGCGCGGCGCTGGTGATGACAGCGACACACCTCACGTCCACGGCGCAGGCCAAGGGCGAACCCCCCCGCGGGTGCGCGCACGCGCATGCCCGGGTCGCGGAGACCCCACGCTCGCAGCTTCAGCGCGCCGTGGTGTGCTTGATCAACCAGCAGCGGACCCGGCGGGGGCTGCCCCGTCTGCGCGAGAGCCAGCGGCTCAACCGCTCCGCTCAGGGCTGGACCAACCAGATGGTCCGCCACGACTTCTTCTCGCACGGCGCCAACTTCGCCGGGCGGATCACCGCCGTCGGCTTTGACTGGTCGATGGCGGGCGAGAACATCGCCACCGGCTTTCCCACCCCGGCCGCGGTCGTCCGCGGCTGGATGGGGAGCCCCGGACACTGCCGGAACATCCTCACCCCGAGTTTCCTCGATGTCGGCGTGGGTGTGAGCCGCCGCGGCGTACCCGGAGGGGGGCCGGGCACCTGGACCCAGGACTTTGGCCTGCCCATGTCCGCGCACGCGCCGTCGGGCAACTGGGGTCCGGCCAGCCGCTGCCCGTACTGATCGGCCTGGCTGGCCTCGGTGGCCGGGCGAGAAGGCGCCGGCAGCGACTCAAAGAGAAAACGCGACCCTGGCGGGCACTTTTTCTCTTTGAGTGACCGGGCGGCGGCACGCTTGACGGCCCCCGGCCGGGTTTGATTGGCCACGACCCGGTAGCCCGATGCGGCGTCAGTCGTGGCGCAGACGCGTGGGCGGCCCGACGACGGCGGCGGTGCCGTCCGCAGTCTCAAACGGGGTGTCGCGCAGGTACCACTCGGCGTCGAGCGCGGCCTGGCAGCCCATCCCCGCGGCGGTGATGGCCTGGCGATAGCTGTGGTCGACGAGGTCGCCGGCGGCGAACACGCCCGGAAGGTTGGTCAGCGTCGAGCGACCGTCGGTGACGACGTAGCCGTCATCGTCGGTGCCCACCTGCCCCTGAACGAGCTGGGACTGGGGGTCGTGGCCGACCGCGATGAAGGCTCCGCTGATCTCCAGCTCCTGAGTGGAGTCCTCAGCCGTGTTGCGCAGGCGAGCGATGGCCAGCGAGCTCGACTCCCCGGGCAGGAACTCCTCAACGACGTACGGGGTCATGAACTCGATATTGGGCATCGCCCGGGCCCGGTCGAGCATGATCGCCGATGCGCGGAACTCCTCGCGGCGGTGCACGACGATCACCTTGGAGGCGAACTTGGCCAGGAACATGGCTTCTTCCATGGCCGAGTCTCCCCCGCCGACGATGATCGTGGGGACATCCTTGAAGAAGGCCGCGTCACACGTCGCGCAGTAGCTGACCCCGCGGCCTGAGAGCTCCTGCTCCCCAGGGACACCCAGCTTGCGGTGCTGGGCACCCATGGCCAGGATCACGGTACGGGCGAGGTGAAGGTCATCGCCGACCCAGACCTTGTGGGGCGATCCGTCGCCGGAGAGCTCCACGCCGGTCACGTCATCGGTCTCCAGGCGCGCGCCGAAGCGCTCGGCCTGGTCACGGAAACTCTGCATGAGGTCAGGACCCATGATCCCCGGCGGGAAGCCCGGATAGTTCTCGACTTCCGTGGTCTGCTGGAGCAGGCCGCCCCAGGCGAATCCCTCGACCACGAACGGCTCCAGGTCAGCGCGCGCGGTGTACAGAGCTGCGGTGTAGCCGGCCGGTCCGCTACCGATGATGATGACGTTCTCTAGACGTTGATCTGGCACTTCATTAAGTATAGCTAGGGGCTCGACGCTCGCGCCACCGGGCGACGGTGCGGCGCAGCTGAAGATAGGCCACGGCGCCGGGCAACG
>JAXDGI010000259.1:0-3299 GCA_034665145.1 Solirubrobacteraceae bacterium | reverse complement strand
CCGACGACGAGCGTCGCGAGGCCGAGGACCTCGATGACCGGCAGTGCGCCGAGGTTGGGGTTGGTGGCCTCGCGCGGCCACGCGGCGTCGATGAGCACGAAGACCATCCAGGCCAGCGCCACCAGCGTGACCGGCATGCCCCAGCGGCGCAGGTTGAATTTCGATTCTGCCTTCGGCCAGCCCTGGAAGCGGCGGAGCAGCAGTGAGCCGAGCACCAGGATGTACGGGATGACGATCATCCCGGTGATCGCGGCCACGATGACCGGGATCCGCTTGATGAACAGGAGCGGGAGCAGCGACAGGACGACCGCGACCACGATGGTGCCGTAGGGCTCGTCGGTGCGCCGGGACAGTGCGGTCAGGAACCTTCTGCCGGGCAGCTGGCCGTTCCGCGCCATGCCGTAGATGGTCCGCACGATCGTGGCGAGCGTGGCGATGGCCGTGCTGAACACCGAGATCAGCGCGCCGACCAGGAACAGCTTCGCGAAGCCCGACCCCAGGTCGGCGGTCAGGACCGACGGGATCAGGTCAGGGTTCCCCATCGCGTCCTTGACGTTCGGCAGGGAAAGGATCAGCGCCAGGTCGAAGATGAACAGCACCAGGGCCGTGCCGCCCAGGCCGGCGATGATCGCCTGGCTGGGCTTGATGCGCGACTGCCTGGTCTCTTCCGCGAACGCGCCGGCGGTCTCGAAACCGACCAGCTGCGTGACCACCAGGGCGACCACGACGAGGAACGGCACGATGTAGCTGCCGTGGCCCTGGACACCGCCAGTGGTGCCCAGCACGGACAGCGGCTGGTGGTTATGGAACAGGAGGCCGATCGCGGCGCCGAGCAGGACCACGATCTCGAGCACGACGCCGATGCTGTTCAGCAGCGCCACCACGCGCACGCTGGTGAGCATCACCAGCGCGGCCACGATGGTGGTGATGGCCGCGATGATGACCTCGGAGCTGAGGGTGACCTTCAGGCTGGTGAACAGGCCAGCCAGCACGACGTTCATCACGGTGCCGACGGCGGGCATCACGAGCACGATCGCGACCACGTAGAACAGGCCAGTCATCCAGCCGACGTACTCACCGCCGAGCTGGCGGGCCCACTGGTAGATACCGCCGGTCAGCGGGTAGTGGGAGCTGAGCTCGGCCCAGACGAAGGCCACCACCAGCTGGAGCAGGAAGATGATCGGGATGGCCCAGATGAACGCCGGCCCGCCGAAGGCCAGGGTGGCCCCGGTGATCAGCAGGGCGCCCGTGGTCGGGCCCTGGAAGGCCACGGCGAACAGTGAGCCGGTGACGAATCCGAGCGCGCGCTTGAACTTCGGCTCGACCCCGAACTGGCGCAGGTAGTCGCTGTCGGTGGCGTTGGCCTCGGCGCCGTCGGCGCCGGGTCTGGTTGTGGTCATCGGAGCCCCATCGTTCGAGCGGACAACACGATGGGGGCATCATAGGGAGCCTAGTTCGAAAAACACAACAGTTTCACGTTACTGATGCGTAAATCGGTTTCATCTGCGCAGCGGCGGTCGAATCTCGACCCGTCAGGCGATCTCCCACTCGTAAGAGAACTTCACGACCTTCAAGATGATCGAGGTCTCGAGGTTCGTCACTCCCGAGAGGGCACCCAGTCGCTTGGTCACGAAGTCGAGCAGGTGCCCCTGGTCGGCGAAGAACGCCTCGACCAGAAGCTCATAGCGGCCGACCGACATCCCCACATAACGAACCTCGGGGTAGGTCTTGATCGTCTCGGCGACGGCATGCATGGCCGGGAGGTCGACCGACACCCCCAGGATGGCTGACAGCGTCGCGCCTGCGGCCTCCGGGGAGGGCACCGCCACGATGGTCATGAGCTTCTCGTCGAGCAGATGGGCGATGCGCTTGCGGACGGTGGTCTCGGTGACGTCCAGGGCGCGCGCCACCTCGGTGTTGCTGAGCCGGCCGTTGGCCTGCAGCATCTTGATGATCCGACGGTCGAGTTCGTCGACGCGGCGCGGCGCGCCGATCCCCGTTGGCTGGGCCGCGGCCGGCGCTGGCACGGCCGACTTCCCGGACTTCTCAGGCACTAGCCCTCCGTTCGAAATCTGATAATATCCGACGAAGATTGATCGATGGTCGAACCAGTTCAAAGTTTTTGAGCTGATATTCGTTGCTGACTGTGGGACCACCTTCGGCCAGCCTCATTTTATGGTGGACAGGAGCGAACGCGTGGACGACGAGGGGCTCGCCGCCTTGCGCGACGAACTGACCCGCGGAGGCGTCCGCTACCTCTTCGGCTCGTACCTGGACATGCACGGGGTACCCAAGTCCAAGTGCGTCCCCGTCAGTCACCTGGCCGACATGGCGGCCGGGTCCGAGCTCTACACCGTCGGCGCACTCGAAGGCATGGGAGAACTCGGGCCGAACGAGGACGAGTGTGTCGCGATCCCCGATCTTGGCGCCCTGACCGTGCTGCCGTGGGACCGCCGGTACGCGGTCGCGCCCGCGAACCTCCGGCTGCGCGGCCAGCCGTACTCCCATGACTTCCGGGGCCTGCTGCAGAACCAGCTCGCTGAGGCGGCCATGCTCGGCTACCGGGTGAATATGGGCGTTGAGCCCGAGCTCTACGTGCTGCGCCGCGAGGGCGAAGACTGGGTGCCGTGGGTCGCCGAGGACATGGCCACCGCCCCGACCCGCGGGTACGCCCTCGAGACAACGCTCCTGGCCGACGCGTTCCTCGAGCCCATGGTCAGCTACATCAACCAGCTCGGCTGGGACGTCTACTCCTTCGATCACGAGGGCGGCGACGGCCAGTACGAGTTCGACTTCGGCTACACCGACGCGCTGGCCATGGCCGATCGCATGGTCATCTTCCGGCTGATGGCCAAGCACGTCGCCCGCTCGCTCGGCTGCATCGCATCGTTCATGCCCAAGCCGACCCAGAAGGCCTTCGGGTCCGGGGCGCACCTCAACATCAGCCTGGCCGATGACTCCGGGCGCAACCTGTTTGAGGGGGCGGGCGCGGGTGGCAACGGCGGCGGGCTGACGCAGGCCGAGGCGGATTACAGCGAACTCGCCTACCAGTTCACCGCCGGAATCCTCGAACACGCCGGGGCGCTGACGGCGGTGCTCGCCCCGACCGTCAATTCCTACAAGCGCCTGCTGCCCATCGGGCTGATGAACGAGATCTCGTGGGCGCCGGTGTTCCGGGCGTACGGGCACAACAACCGCACGCTGATGCTGAGGTTGCCCGCCAACCGGCGCTGCGTCGAGGTGCGGGTCGCCGACAGTGCCGCGAACACCTACCTCGGCACCGCGCTGGCCATCGCCGC
>JAXDGI010000258.1:0-3094 GCA_034665145.1 Solirubrobacteraceae bacterium | reverse complement strand
TTGCGGTAGGTCACGTAAGGATCGGTGGCCGACGGGGACGAGTTCGGATCCGAGGCGCCCAGGGCCGGATGCCGGCAGGATGCGCCCGTGCTCGCGCCAGCACTCCCGGTGCTCGTGCCGCTGGTCGTGGTGGCGCTGGTGGTGGCGCTCGCTGTCGGGCTGCTCGTCGTGGTGGCGGTCGGGACTGGGCTGCTCGTCGTGGTAGCGGTCGGGACTGGGCTGCTCGTCGAGCTTGTCGTGGCGCTGCTGGCCATGGCGGCGCCGGGCTTCATGGACTCGATGTATCCCTTCCAGGTGAGCCCGGACGCGGTCAGCTGGTCGGCCAGCGTCTGGGTCTTGACCGGGTAGACGCATCCCGACCCGAGAGCCTGCTGCTCCTGGCCCGTTCCGGTCTGTTTGAAGGCGGTGTACTGCGGGCAATCAGCCGCGGTCTGGGGGTTTGGTCCCTGGCCGCTGAGGAGGGCGACCGCGTTTGACAGCGGGCTGGAGGCGACGCCGTAGTAGTTCTGCAGCAGTTCGCCCTGCGCCTTGAGCGTCTTGGCTAGATAGGGCAGCGGAGACGTGGGCCCGTAGGTCTGGTTGTAGCCCTGTCCCGACAGCACGATCTCGAACACGTGCTTAATCGGGGGAAGGGTCGGGCCGGCCGGGGTCGCCGGTGAGCCGCCGCCACCCCCACCCCCGCCACCGCCCCCGGCGCCGGGGGCGGTGACCGTCTGCGCCGTGACGGTCTGGGTGACGATTGTCGGGCCCGCGTTTGACCCGCCGCCGCCCCCGCCGCCCCCGCCCCCTCCGCTTGCGGACGTGCTCGCGACGGCCGGCGCTGACGTCCCCGGACGGGACAGGGCGAGGAGCAATGACCGGCCGCCCGAGTCGGCCAGGCTGCTGGCTCCCGAGCCGACGACGACCCCGAAGGCGAGCATGGCCATGACTGACACGGCGGCGATGCGCGGCGTGACGCTGCTGAGGTCAGGCCAGGTGAACCAGCGGTTGACTTCGGACTCAGCCGGCGCCTGGCCATCCCGGGCGGCGCCCGTCAGTCCTGTGATGAGCCCGGCGACCGGGACCGGCACCGGCCCCCGCCGGACGCCGCAGGCGAGGCAGTAGCGCTGGTCGTCAGTCAGCGGCGCCGCGCAGTGCGCGCACGTCGCAGGTCGGCGCTCAGGGCGCGGGGACTGTGAATCGGAGGCGGCCACGCGACCCGACAGTCTCATGGGCGAGAGACGGCCAAATGTGACCATCGTGAGTACGGCCCCGATCACCAGCTGGTAACACGAAGGCCGGGGGCGGGGCTGCATACTTGCGCTTCGAATGGCGCCGCCGACCCGTCCCCCTGCCTCAGAAGACTCGGCGACCGCCGTCCACGCCCCGGTGGCGCCGGCGCCGGCCACGCTGGGCAGCGCAGCGGCGGCCGGGGATCGCTGCGCGGCGTGCGGCTCGCGGCTGGCCGGGGATCAGCGCTACTGCCTGGAGTGCGGGGAGCGCCGCGGTGCGGCTCGCTTCAGCCCGCGCCCGACGCACGCCACGAGCGTCACCACCACGACGCGCGAGCCGCGGCGTGCACCCCGGCTGTCGGGGGGCACGACGCTCATCGCCGGCGTCGGCACGCTTCTCTTGGCCATGGGCATCGGCGTCCTGATCGGACGGACGGGAAGCCCGGCGGGGGCGCAGGGCAACTCCAAGGTCCAGGTCGTTCAGGTGCCCGGCGGCTCGGGCGCGGTCAGCACCGCCTCGACGCCGAGCTCGAGCAGTGCCTCCGGCGCAGGGGCGAGGAACAAGCCCGGTAAGCACAAGACCTCGTCGCGCAAGAGCGCGCCCGCGTCGACCACCCACCTGAGCGCGGCCAACGCCACTCAGACGGTCAAGAATCTGCCCCCGCCCACCGTGACGGTGGGGGCCAAGGGCCACGGTCCCGGCTACACCCATGGCCACTTCACCGGAACGTTCTTCGGGCCCTAAACGACGGTGGCCATACGCAGACCCTTCACCCGCTCTGAGTCCGGCCCGCGCGAGCCCGCCTCCGTCTATCACGAGCCGGCGCCCGCCCCACTGGCCGAGGCGCCGCCGAGTCCGCCGTCCGCGCCGGGGTCCCGCGCCGGCCAGGACACCGTCGACCTGGAGCGGCTGCGCGACCAGCTGACCGCGCGCGTGGCTGAGCTGCAGTGGGACCTCGGCGGCCTGGTCTACGAGATGGCGATCCGCGACCGGATCCGCGTGGACACTCTCGTCCGCCGCGCCGCCCTGCTTCAGGACGCTGATGCCGAGCTGGGCGAGGTCGAGCGGATCCTCCGCATGGAGCACACCGGCACGGCCGGCACCTGCTCCTCCTGCGGGGCCCCGCATTCCAGCGGCGCGGTGTTCTGCTGGCAGTGCGGTCAGTCGCTGCTCGAGCAGGTCTCGGGCGACTCGATCGCCGCTCCCCGCTAGCCCTCTGGCCCGCACGCTGCGGGCCGCCGCCGGGCCGTCCCTGGGTCGTGCTCGGCTAGCCGAAGCGGCCGGTCACGTAATCCCGCGTGCGCGGATCACGGGGGTTGGTGAAGATCCGCTCGGTGTCGTCGTACTCGATCAGGGTGCCGACGCGCTGAGGGCCGGCCATGTCGAGGCTGAAGAAGGCCGTGCGGTCGGCCACGCGGGCGGCCTGCTGCATGTTGTGGGTGACGATCACGATCGTGTAGCGGCGTTTGAGCACGTGAATCAGGTCCTCGATGGCGGCAGTGGCGATCGGGTCAAGGGCCGAGGCCGGCTCATCGAGTAGGACTACATCGGGCTCGACGGCGATCGCGCGGGCGATACACAGCCGCTGCTGCTGCCCTCCGGAAAGACCCAGCGCGGAAGCCTTGAGACGGTCCTTGACCTCGTCCCACAGGGCCGCGTCGCGCAGGGCACGCTCGACGCGCTCGTCCAGGCCCTTCTTGAGCCCGAGGTTACGTGGGGCCCAGGCCACGTTGTCGTAGATCGACTTGGCGAACGGATTGGGCTTCTGGAAGACCATGCCGATTCGTCGGCGGACCTCAACCCGGTTGACGCGGCTGCCGTACAGATCGTGGCCGTGGTAGAGCAGCTGGCCAGCGACCGCGAACCCCGGGATCGAATCGTT
>JAXDGI010000257.1:0-49627 GCA_034665145.1 Solirubrobacteraceae bacterium | reverse complement strand
CGGTGACGTTGATGGAAAACGCCTTGAGCTGCCCCAGCACGTCGCTGAACCACAGCCGGATGAAGCGGATATCGCGCTCGGCGACGAGCGAGATGACGTCGTCGGCGGTCAGTGGCGGCTCGGACATGGCTGCGGAACGTTACTTGGCGGCCGCGACGGGCGTCCTCGTCCATGACTACTGTTGGCCCATGGGACGGACCGTCCTGCTGCTGCTGGCCGCGGGGGGGCTCGCCGCCTGCGGCGCCTCGAACGCCGCCTCTTCGGTGGCGGCGTCCTCCACGTCGCCGCCCAGCGCACGGTGCGGCCCGGCCGGCGCCCGCACGTTGGTGCGGGGGAGCCGGGTCCGGGTGTATGAGGAGCAGCGCACCGTCTACGCGTGTGCGACGGGAAGCCAACGGCGCCCGGTTCTGGGGACGACCGGGACCTGCCTCCGAGCCAGCCACGTCGATGCCGTGGCCGTGGCCGGACGCCTGGTCGCGGCAGGACTGACGAGGTGCGGCATCGATACCGGGACGGCGGAGGTCGAGGTCGTGCGCGCGGCCGACGGCCACAAGCTGTTCACGCAGCCGGCCATCGGCAACCCGGGGCCGGAATCCTCGACGGAGGTCACCGGGATCGTCATCACCCCGGCCGGTACGACGGCGTGGATCGCCCGGTCGCATTCGATCGTCGGCCATCGCACGGTGACCCAGGTTCGCTCCGGGGAGGCCCGCGGCACGCGGCTGCTCGATTCGGGTGCGCAGATCATGCCCGGGTCGCTGCGGCTCTCGGGTCCGACGGTGAGCTGGCGGGACGGATCGGCCCGCCGGTCGGTCCGCCTCGGCCGCTAGCTCGGGTCGGGCGCAGGCACGCGCGCTGGGGGCTCGTCAGCCTGGTCGCCAAGCCAGCGCCGCGCCCAGACTTGCAGCTCAGAGAGGGCGGGCTCAAGCTCGCGGCCCATCTCCGAGAGCTCGTAGCGCACACGCAGCGGCGGCCCGGGGACCACCGTGCGCTGAACCATGCCGCGCGACTCGAGCTCCTTCATCCGCTCGGAGAGCAGGCGATCGGACAGCTCGGGAATGCAGGCGGCGACCTCCGAGAAACGCAGCGGTCCGTCCATCAGCACACGAAGGATGGCGCCCGTCCAGCGGCGGCCGACCAACTCGACCGCCTCGTGGTACAGGGGGCAGCAGTTGGCTCTGGTCCCCTCCTCCGTCCTGGTCTGCTCGCGCGCGGCCATGACTAGACGAAGCTTAACGCTCTCACCGGCTCCGCCGGGGTCACCGGGTCATCAGGCCGCCTCGAGCGCGCGCGAAGCCTCCGTCGATCCATCGACCGGAACCTCGCCGGCCACGTTGATCATGGCCGTGAATCCCTCCAGCGTGAGCGCGGCGATCGCCTCGAGGATCTCCTCGTCATCCCAGCCAGCTTCGCGCGCCTCCTCGTGCAGATGGATTGGCGCGCGACCACGATCGTCGAGCAGCGCGTGCAGGTAGCGCAGGAGGGCCGCCTCCCGCCCATCGTTGGAGTTGAACTGGCGAGCGAGCGCCACCTCGTCGAGGGCGAGCCCGACGCCGCGCGCGGCCCGAGAATGCATGGCGATCCCCGGCGCCGAGTGGTAGTGCTCGGCCACGGCGAGGGCGATCCGCTCGAGCGTCGGCAGCGTGAGCCGCCCATGGCGAAGTTCAGACCGAAAGCGCGCGTACGCGCGCAGCGCCGCCGGCGACCCGGCCAAGACCCCGAGGAAGTTCGGCAGCTGCCCACCGGAGGACAGCGCCCCGCGGAGGACCGTGGCCGACCCCTCGGGGGCGGTGAGGTCGTCATGGATTTGGAATCTGCTCATCGGAGTCTTCATCGTTGACCCCCACCTGGTCTCGGAGCCGAGGCAGCGGTGGCGCGCTGCCCTTTATTTTTCACATCTGCTTACGCGGAATAAGTGTACCCGGATCATTAGGATTCTCACAAGCCCCAATAGGCCACGTATCCCCTTGCAAAACGGGGGATAAAGCCGGGATCACGGGCGGGCGAGAACTGATGAACGTGCCGGCGCTTTCCCGGGAAAACCGGAGAAGCGGGCCGAGCGCATGCCGAAACACGCGCTAGGAAGGGACATTTGGCGCAGAGGAAGCGGCGACCGGTGCGCGCTCAGCGCGCGACGGGCTAGTGAACGTGGTGGGCGATGACGGCTGCGTGGGCGCTGGCCGCTGCGGCCAGAACCATCATCATCCCCAGCAGCACCGCCCACATGGCCACGCGGTCGGGCTGAAACCCGGACCGCTCGTGGCGGGGCAGATGGCGGTGGCGCTCGGCCGCCGAGGCACGCACGCCGTTGCGCGACGCATAACCCTCGGCGCCATGGCCCTTGATGCTCACGGTGCGCCGGCCCGGCGCGACCGGTGGCTCCTGCGCGGTCTCGCGCGCCCAGGCGTGCAACATCTCGCGATATGGGTCTGCGCTCTGTGCGGCAGGAGGCAACGGCGGTGGTACCCGGGGCGCGGCGAACTCGCTGTCGCGGGTGACGGGCTCGGCCTGCTCGGCGCGACGGGCGCGGACCACGGCCCGCTCGGCGCGAGCGAATCCGTCGGCGCGGCGCGCCTCAGCCGCGGCGCGGCGCTTGGCCGTGCGCCGCCAGTAGCGATCGACCTCGACGCGGTAGCTCTCAGAGTCCGCGGCCCGGCTCCGAAAGCGCTCAGAGGCCACCCCGTCGTGCCCAAGGCGCTCCGAGGCCACCCCGTCACGCCCAAGGCGCTCCGAGGCCACCCCGTCACGCCCAAAGCGCTCCGAGGCCACCCCGTCACGCCCAAAGCGCTCGAACACCGACTCGTCAGGACCGAAGCTCCCGGACACGAACGCCTCACGGTCACTCGCCGTGGGCAGCGACTGCTGCTGGGGACCCGTCTCTCCCCGTGGCACTGCTACGCCTGATCGCGGCATCTCACGTCCTCTTTCTTGGATGCTTGCGGGGTTAGCTGACGGGCTCGCATCGAAAGAGCGACGCTACGCGCGAACGCGATTAGCCCCAACAACTCGGGTCCCCCACTTCCCTCCCACATATGTGGCGGCGGTGGGTGTATGGGAATTCAGCTGTACGGGTCGGCGACTCTACCAGCGGTTTCGGATGATCGACGGCCGATCGTCCGACCGCTCAGAAACGCCTATCCAGGGCCCCGTTGTACCGGGCCCGGCGAGCCAAATCCAGGGGTCCGGAGCCGCGCCGACGCCACCCTCTCCAGCAACCCTGGAGTTTGCGCGAATTTCGTGCCGGAACCCTCGGGATCCGACGCCAGAACCGCCGGGCGCTACTCCTTGCCGGCGACGCGAGCGACGAAGTTGGCCACGTTCTGCGCGTCGCGTCCCTGCACGATCCCGGCCGGCATGACCCCCTGGCCGAGGCACTGCTCACTCGAGTTGGCCCCGGACGCATTGGGCAGGCAGCCGTTGTTGATCGTGTGGAGGACCAGCGAGGCGGGCGGCTTGAGCGTGTCCAGATTGGGACCGACCTTGCCGATTGCGTTGGCAGCGGCGAGCGTGTGACAGATGGCACAGTGCTCACCGAACAGCACTCGCCCGGCCTTCTCACCCTGGGTGAGCTTCAGCCCGCCAACCTGACTGCTGGCGTTGGCGTGATTGCCCACGAGCAGGGCGATCGGCAGCGCGAGCCCAAAACCGAGCAGGATGACCGTGAAGGCGAGGCCGGCCACGCGGTTGGCCGCACGCGACTGTCCCTGGAGCGTGGCCCGCGCGCCCCTCAGGCCGCCCCGGGCGGCCACGAAGAACAGGCCGAAGGCGAGCAGAACCCAGAAAGCGATGAAGAGACCGACGCCAAGCAATGCGAGCGGCACCTTATCGCGCCGGCCCCGCGGATGATCCGATCTCGGCGGGTGAGCGCTCGGCTCCGACAACGTGGTGAGGGCTACCGGCGACGTCCGGAGGCGAAGCTCATGACCGGAGGAGCGACGGCCCGGAAGTCCTCGGCCTCGCTGCCGGCGGCCCCACGTCCGCTGGCCTCCCTGCCCCCACCCCTCGGCCCCGACGCAGCCCTGGCCGCTCCGGCGGCGGCAGCGGCCTGCTGCTCGGCCCGGCCGCGCCGGACCTGCTCGTCGAGCATCGAGAAGTCCTTGACCTCGGCCAGGAGCTGATCCGGAGCGTCGATCGGTCCCACCCGGTCGACGAGCACGTTGATCGCTCCACCCGCAGCAGCGAGGCGTTCGAGCTTGCCCTCGATGAGGATCAGGGGTTCGGTCCGAACGATCAGGCGATGGCGCTCGTAGATCTTGGGCGGGACGATCAGGTTGATCGTTCCGTGCTCGTCCTCGAGCAGGATGAAGACCACCCCCCCGGCCGTGCCCGGCCGCTGCCGGGCCACGACGAGGCCGCCCACCCGGACTCGGCTGCCGTGGTCAAGCCGGCCCAGGTCGCGGCTGGTGACAGCGCCGGGCAACCGGTCGCGCAGAAGGGCCAGGGGATGGGTGGCGGTGGTTAGGCCGGTGGAGCTGTAGTCGGCCAGCATCGACTCCCACTCGCTCAGCTCACGCAGCCGCGGGGGCGCGGGCAGATCGAGCGGCAGGGCGAGCTGCGTGCCCCCGGGGACGCGCCGACCGGGCGACATCACCCCGAGCTGCCAGAGAGCGATCCGCCGGGCCGAGCCGGTCACGGCGGCTCCAGCGGCGGCCCCAGCGCCAGCGGTCCCAGCCGCAGCGGTCCCAGCCGCGGCGGTCCCAGCCGCGGCGGTCCCAGCCGCGGCCAGCTCATCACAGGCCCCCGACCAGGCCAGCAGTTCGAGCGCCGAGGCGCTCGAACCCGCACGGGAGGCCAGGTCAGACAGGCTGCGGAACGGTCCTCCTCGCTCCCGAGCGCTGACCAAGGCCTCCACCTCCTCACGCCGCACTCCGCGGACATAGGCCAGGCCGATCCGGACGCGTCCGGATGCGGTCCCCTCGGGCCCGGCCCCGGACCCCGGCAACTCCACGTCGCACTCGACGCCACTGTGGTTGACGTCCGCCGGCAGAACGTCGATTCCCCGCCGCTGAGCCTCGTGGACCAGCGCGTCGGGGGGATAGAAGCCCATCGGCTGCTCGTTGAGCAGCGAGCAGAGCAGCTCCTGGGTGTAATGGACTCGCAGCCAGGTCGATTGGTAGGCCAGGAGTCCGAAGGCCGCCCCGTGGGCCTTGGGGAAACCGAAGCCGGAGAAGCCCTTGACCATGGCAAAGACCCGCTCGGCGGTCTCGGCATCCACGCCGTGCTTGTTCTGGGCGCCCTGCACGAAGCGCTCGTGATAGGCCTGGATCGCCGCCTCCGAGCGTTTGCGGCTCATGGCCCGGCGCAGCCCCTCGGCCTCGCCAATCCCGAAGCCGGCAAAGGCGATGGCCACCTCCAGCACCTGGTCCTGAAAGATGATCGTGCCCAGCGTCTCCCCCAGCACGGCCTCCAGTGAGGGATGCTCGTAGGGCACCGCGTAGTCGGGATCGATCCGCATCCGCTGGCGGCGCTCGATGTAGGGGTTGACCGCCCCGCCCTGAATGGGGCCCGGGCGCACGATCGCCACCTGGATGGTGATGTCCTGCAGCGTCTCGGGCCGGGTGCGGCGCAGTGAGGCCATCTGCGCCCGGCTCTCGATCTGAAACACCCCGGTGGTGTCCGCGTTCTGGATGCACTCGTAGGTAGCCGGGTCGTCGTAGGAGATCCGCGATAAATCAATGTGCTCGCCCCGAGTGCGCGCGACCAGATCGACCGTCCGCTCCACCGCCGAGAGCATCCCCAGTCCGAGCAGGTCGATCTTGAGAAAGCCGGCGTCGGCGCAGGAGTCCTTATCCCACTGGGAGATCTGCCTCCCATCCATCGCCGCCGGCACGATCGGGCAGCAGTCGATCAGCGGCCGGGTGGCGATGATCATCCCGCCCGAGTGCTGAGATAGGTGGCGCGGCAGTCCGTGGGCCTCGGCGGCCAGGCGGGCCAGCCACGCCCAGCGCCCGCTCAACGGGCGGGCGGGATGTGGTCCCGTAGTCGTGATGTCCTTGCCCACCTCACGGGCATCCCAGCCCTCGCTGCCGCGGGCCACGCGCTCGATCTCGCCCGGTGGCAGGCCGAGCACCTTGCCCAGCTCGCGGATCGCCCCCCGTGCCCGGTAGGTGGGAAACGCGGCGACAAGCGCCGAGCGCTCCCGTCCGTAGCGCTCGTGCACACGGGGAATGAGCTTCTCCCGGATGTCACGCGGGAAGTCGAGGTCGATATCGGGCAGCGAGGTCAGCTCGTCATTGAGAAAGCGCCCGATGAGCAGCTCGTTGGCGATCGGGTCCACGTGCGAGAGCCCCGTCAGGTAACAGACGATCGAGGAGACGCTCGAGCCCCGCCCCCGCCCCGGCGGCAGCAGAGCCCGCGCGCTGTCGGGCCCCCGTACCTCGATCGCCACCTCCCGAGCAAGCTCGAGCATGTCGTGGTGCAGAAGAAAGAAGCCGGCCAGGCCGAGCGAGTCGATGATGCGCATCTCCTCCTCCAGCCGGACCTGGGCCCCGGTCAGGGCGGTTGCGCCGCTGGGCCCGTAGCGATCCCGGATACGCACGTCGCACAGCTCGGTCAGCTTGCGCATGGCCGCCTCATCCTCAGCGCCGGGATAGCGATAGCCGAGATCGCTGCGCAGGTCGAAGTTCAGGCTCTCGGCCAGCCGGGTCGTCTCGGCCACCGCGTCCGGATATTCGGCAAACCGGGCCACCATGGCCTGCGGCGAGGCGAGGACGTGGCTGAAGTTGCCTCGCCGCTGCGGCTCTGAGCCGTCCAGGGTGGAATGCAGACGAACGGCCACGAAGGCATCCTGGAGCGGAGCGCGGCTGCGGTCGTGGGCGTGGACGTCACCGGTGGCCACGCAGGCCAGCTCGAGACGGCCGGCCAGCATCTGCAGTCGCCGGTTGCGAGCTCGGTCGTCACGGAGCAGGGGTCGCTGGAGCTCAACCCGCAGGCGCTCGCACCCGAAGGCCTCACGCAGGCGGCGCAGCGTGGGCTCGTCATCCACACCATGCCGTGCGCAGCCGCTCAGGCAGACCAGGCCCTCGGAGTACTCGAGCACAGTTTCCAGTGGCGTCTGCGGGTCGGCGACCGGTGCTCCCGGTCGCCCGTCACGCGTATGGGCGTGCGCGCGAGTGAGGATCCGGCACAAGTTCGACCAACCGTGGGCGTCAGCGACGAGCAGGGTGATGTGGCGGCCGTCGTCCAGGTCAAGCTCGGTCCCATGGATCGCGCGTAAGCCCAGTGCGCGAGCCGAGACCGCGAATTCCATCGATCCCGAGACCGTGTTGTGGTCGGTCAGGGCCAGCGTCCGATGACCAAGCTCCAGGGCGGCCGTGACGAGCTCGTCGGGCAGCGAGACGCCGTCCAGAAAGGAGAACGCGGAGTGGCAGTGGAGCTCGGCGTACATGATCGAACACATGTTCGCATCTGCCCCGGACAGGCATCTCTTCGGTCCTGTCCCTTGACAAGTTATTAGCGGCTGCTAATCGATCTCACTAGTTTCCCGGCCCAGCTCCAGACACCCACGTAGGCCGGCGGCTCGGAACGAGGGTCAGACCTCACCACCCCGGCGGTCAGCGCGGCCCACCGCGGCGGTCAGCGCGGCCCACCCCGGCGGTCAGCCCGCACCACCCCGGCGGTCAGCGCGGGGTGGCCTCCGGATACCGCGGAAGTCCGTCATCGGGAATCGGCTCCCAGCTGGCCGCGTAGTTGACGTACTGGCGGTGGGTGGGGCGGATCCCGGGGTCGGCGTCAAGCGCGCCGAAGCGGACGCCGACCTGCTCGAAGTCGGTCCCGGGCGCGCTGAACAGCGCCGAGCCGCACTCACCACAGAAGTACTTGTCCATCCCCGTGTCGGGGTGCCAGGCCCGGAGGTGTTCCTCACCCTGGAGGATGCGAAAGGTCCCCGGCGCCGTGCGAGCGTTGGCGGCCGCCGCTGTCCCGGTGCGCCGCTGACAGCGCGTGCAATGGCAGTAGCTGGCGCCCGCAAACGGCGCGCTGACCTCAAAGCGAACCGCCCCGCAGTTGCAGCCGCCGGTGATCGGAAAGCTCGCCCCGTGGCCCTGCGTCGCCGGCGTCGTCGTCATGCCGCGACGCGCTGAGTCAGGTCCCGCTCAGGCTCGATCGCCCAGCGTCGAGCCACATCGCTGAGATGCGCATCAAGCGGCCAGCGATCGGGCTGCTCGTCCCCGGTGTGGGTGGGGCTCGCTCCCTTGAGGGCCATGGATCCGGTGTTGTCGCCGCGCGCGCGGATCTCGCCCACGTCAGCGTCGGTGAGGCGGATCTCGGTCGGCAGCGCAGCCAGCTCGGCGCGCTTGTCCTCGACCGAGCGGGCCTGCGGGCCGACCTCCTGGATGAGGGTCGGAGCGACGCAGCGAACGGGCGCCTGGGCCAGGTTCCACTGGCAGGCGAGCTGAATCATGGTCAGTCCGGCGCGCGCGGCGATCGGACGCATCGTCTCCAGGCGCTCCCGCCCCGCTTCGATCCAGCCGGGCGGACGAAAGCCGCGGTGATCGCGCGGCGCCAGCTCCTGGCCGGGATGGAGATCGTCGAAGAACAGCCCGCCGTAGTCGACGACACGCGTGATGAGCTTCACCTCGTGGCGGGCGGCGGCGGAGAGCACGAGCTCGCCGGGCCACGGCTCGAGGGGGTTGAGAATGATCATCCCCCAGTCGATCTGATCACCGAAACGCTCGAGGCAGTCGATCATGTCGAGCGTGAACCCGTTAGCCGGACCGGGCGCCACGCCGATCATCCGGGTCAACCCGGCTGCGCGCAGCGCCGCCATCCCCGCCCACACCGATTCACTCGTGTAGCCGAGCCGATCGGGGTTGTGGAGAAGGAGCAGGTCGAACTGCTCCAGACCGCAACGTTCCAGGCTGCGCTCCGTGGCCATCCGCAGGTAGCTCGCATACTGGTCGGGGCCGCGCAGAGCGGGATCGGTGAAGCGGGGAAAGCCCTTGGCTCCGTTGCGCTCGCCGGTGTAGAAATCGTGGCCGACCGCGCCCACGACACACGTCCGCTCTCGGGGCACTCCCTGCAGCGCCCGGCCGAGCATCGTGTCGGCCTCGCCGGCCCCGTACACGTCGGCCGTGATCACGGTGCGGATCGCGTCGTCGGGGCGAATCAAGGCCAGGAACCGCTCGTCATCAAGAGCAGCGCCGAAGTGCATGAACCGGCCGCCGCTCCAGGTCCCGACTGCGGCAGGGCCGGGCTGCAAGCCAACCGCGGGGACGGAGGCCGTGGGGTCGGTGAGAGCATTCATCGGTAGCCCTGAGTGTAATCCCGCTGTCTCGACGGGCCACCGCCGGTCGGCTTCATCGCTGCCGCCACCAGCGGTCACTGAACAGGTCGGCAAACACCACCTCGTTGCGTCCGCAGGTGGTGACGATCTCCCAGTAGTGGCGGCGCAGCGGCCGCTCGGTCCACCAGCGGTCCTCGATCAGCCAGGATTCGCGCACGGCGTCGACTGAGCGGCCGTCGACGACCAAGGGGCGTCCATCCCCATCAGCCTCCACGGCCACGCGGCGGGGAACGGCCAGACGCCGGGGCCCGCTCACCGATCAGCCGCCTGGGAAGGAGAACGCCGGGGCCGGCTCACGTCAGCGCCTGGGAAGGAGGACGCCGGGCCCGCTCACCGATCAGCCCTCGAAGGGGGTGAGAACGGCCCGGCGCTCGGGGAAGCGAGAGTCGGGGTCCACGGTGAGTACCCGCAGCGCGGCCTCTGCTCCGGCGGCCACGCGAGCCTGGCGAATCGCCTCCCGCAACCGCCCTGCCCGGGCCTCCGCGGGAGCCTCGAGCAGACCCCGCTGATCACTGGCCAGTGGTCCGAAACGCTCCACGGCCAACCTGAGTGTCTCGGCTGGGGCAGGAAGCAGGGCCAGCCGCGGAGTGAGGGCGAGGCGCATGCGGACGGGATCTGACAGGGCCTCTCGAAAGACAACCTGCTCGCGCCAGGTTCCCCCCTGTTCGACCAGGACCGCAGACATGACCACTGCCCGGAGCGTGCGCCCCCGACGCTCACGCCGGGCCAGAAGCCGATCGATCAGCAGTCCCAATCCCCGCTCCAGCTGCACCCCAGACCCCGCCTCGGGCAGGTCAAGTGCTTCCCGCAAAAACTCTCCCGGCGGCCGCGGGCTGAGTGCGCTATCCCCCCCGCTGGCCAGCTCATGGGCGAGCAGTCCCAGCGACCCGAAGCGATCGGCCAGGGCCGCCGCGGGCATCGCCGCAAGCTCGCCCAGCGTGCCCACGCCCAAACGCTCGAGGGCCTCGGGAATCTCGGCCAGCGCAGGTCGAGCCCGAAGCAGGGAAACCGGCAGCGACGCGAGATAGGCACGGGCCACCTCCCGATCCCTGGGCTGGGCCCCGTACCGGGAAGCACTCAGCCGGACGGCGCCGAGCCGGCCGGCACTGCCGACCCCCCCGACGATCTCCGGACGACGAGACCGCGCCCGGGTGGCTGCGGCGACGGCGGCAAAGCGCGAGGGGGCAACCCCGAACCGGGCCGGGACCCGCAGGGCGCGACGGGCCGCCGCCAGCACGCCCTCGATCCCGCCGTGCAGTCGCAACAAACCCCGGGCGTCAAAGCAGGCCAACCCGGGACGCTCGGGCTCAACCGCCGCCCCTGTCGACTCCAACCTGACCAGCAGCCGCTCCCAGCGATCCGCCACTCCGGCCGGATCAGGAGGCACCAGCGTCAAATCGGGACAGCGCGCCAGAGCCTCACCGAGACGGAGTCCGGGATGGACGCCGAACGCCTCGGCCGCCGGTGACACCTCCCCCACCTTCTGGGCTCCCCCCGGCTCAGGCGCGAGCGCGGAGGGCGTCTGGAGCAGCTCGCTACGGTCACCGACGGCAGTGGCCAGGGCAAAGCGGGGAAGCAGGGCACAGGCGATCATTGGGAACGTATGTTCCCATACCCCGCGGACAACAGCACCTCCCGCACCATGGGGGGATTGCCGGGCAGGGCGCATTTCGTCCGATCCATTCGGCACGATGCCTCGCCCTGTGCCGTCACCCCGTACCCCCACCAACCGCTCCCCTCTACGCAACTGGCAGCGCCGCACCCTGTCCACCATGACCGCATGGCGCGAGGGTCCGTTCCTGGTCTCGGCCGCACCGGGAGCGGGCAAGACACGGCCCGCGCTCGAGTTCGCCCGCCAGCAACTGCGCAGTGGAGCGGCAAGCACCGTGGTCGTCGCCTGTCCGACCGCACCGCTGACCCGCCAGTGGGCTCGCGCCGCCGACGGACTCGGCCTGGATCTCGCGCCCGACTCAGACTCGCCGCGCCCGCCCGGCGGATTTCATGGTGTGTCGGTCACCTACGCACGGATCGCCAAGGCACCCATCCGCTGGGGTCGATCCCTGCCCCGCCGCGCCCTGGTCATCGCCGACGAGGCCCACCATCTTGGCGAGGATCTGAGCTGGGGGGTGAGTTTCACGAAGGCCTTCGGCGAAGACGCGCGGTGGTTGCTGCTATCGGGCACACCGTTTCGATCTGACGCCACGCCGATCCCCGGCGTCTCCTATGACGGCGACGGACTGGCCGAGCCCGATGTGTCCTACAACTACGCCGAGGCCGTGGCCGACGGCATCTGCCGCCCGGTGTGTTTCGTGGCCTACGACGGAACGCTGTCGTGGCGCAGCGGCGACGACGTGATCGAGTCGAGCTTTGAGACCGTACTCAGCACACGTGAGGCCAGCCGGCGTTACCGCACGGCGATCTCGACCGATCTCCCCGATGGCCTGCCACGCATCCTCCGCGAGGCCGACACGAAGCTCAAGACGATTCGCCAGGCCGGGCACAAGAACGCCGGCGGACTGCTGATCGCCGCTGATTCCGATCACGCTCGCCGGATCGCCAAGCTTCTGCGTGAGGTGACCGGTCGTGTCCCGCTCGTCGTCCTCCATGCCGAGTCCCGCGCGGCGGCCAAGCTCGCGGCCTTCACCCACTCGACCGATCCGTGGATCGTGGCGGTGAACATGGTCTCGGAGGGTGTTGACATCCCGCGGCTGCGCGTCGGCGTCTACGCCACCGCAGCCAAGACACCGCTGATCTTTCGCCAGATCGTGGGACGCTTTGTCCGTACGACGCCGGGAAGTCAAGCCGAGCCGAGCTGGCTCTATCTGCCCGCCGACCCGGTCCTGCGCGATCACGCGAGCACGATCGAACAGGAGGTGCGGCGGGCTCTGCGCGCCCCGAGTGAACCCAACGAGGAGCAGGATCTCGAGCGCGCGGCGCGCAGGGAGACCGAACCCACCGCCGCGCCGGAGTTCGTTGCCCTGAGCGCTGACGTCGCGCCCCAGATGAGCCTGTTCGGCTCTCCGTCCCCGGCCCCCGTGCCGGCCGCCGCGGCGCATTGGGCACGCAGGGCGCAGGACACCAGCCCCGGGCCCGACCCGAACGCAGACACGGAGGCCTCGGCCGCCTCGCGACGGCGGGAGGTTCCCGCCTTTGAGCGGCGCGCGATGCTCCGTGACGAGCGTCACCGGCTCGTGTCCGAGGTGCGCCGGCGCGACGGGACCAGCCATCGCGAGATCAACGCCTGGCTGAACCGCAAGCTGGGGATCAGCAGCGTCGAGCAGGCCACGCTCACCGACCTGGAGCGCTCGGTGCAACTGCTGGTCGGCAAGTTGTCGGCGCGACGCTGAGCGGACCACCCGCGCGCGCTGGGAGCTATATGCTCGCCGCACTCACACGATGAGGAGAGTGACGTGACCGGTCTTACCCGCGGCGACGCGCATCCTGTCAGGATGATCATCGAGCCATGACTCCCGATCTGACTGGTCTCGCCGCCGGCTCGTTCCGGACCCTCCGCGCGTTCGGCTCGCGCATCCCCCAGGCCGGGGGCCTTCTGGCCGGCTCTCTGTCGAGCACCGTCGACGGTCGGGTGGTGATGATCACGGGCGCCTCTTCGGGCATCGGTGAAGCCGCCGCTCGCGAGGTCGGCAAGGCCGGCGGCCGGGTGCTGCTCGTGGCCCGTACGCGCGAGAAGCTCGAGGCGCTGGCCAAGGATGTCGAGGAGGCCGGCGGGGAGGCGTATGCCCATCCATGCGACCTCACCGACCCCGATGACGTGGATCGCATGGCCCAGGAGGTGCTGGACGAGTACGGCCATGTCGACGTACTCGTCAACAACGCCGGCAAGTCGATCCGCCGCTCGGTCAACCGGTCCTATGACCGCTTCCACGATTACCAGCGCACGATGCAGCTCAACTACTTCGCTCCGGTGAAGCTGATCCTCGACCTGCTGCCCGTCATGCGCCGCCAAGGCGCGGGCCACATCGTCAACGTGTCGACGATCGGCCTGCAGATCAACACACCGCGGTTTGCCGCCTACCTCGCCTCCAAGGCTGCGCTCGACGCCTTCTCGCGGTCGATCGGACCCGAGGTGATCGGCGACGGGGTCCACATCACCACGGTGTACATGCCGCTCGTGCGCACGCCGATGATCGCCCCAACCAAGATCTACGACCGGCTGCCGACGCTCAGCCCCGAACAGGCGGCGGAGATGATCACCGAGGCGATCCGCAAGCGCCCCAAGAAGGTGGCCACCACGCTGGGCAACCTGGGCCAGCTCACCTACGCGATCGTCCCCGGCGCTCAGGACCTCCTGGTCAACCGCGCCTACCAGCTGTTCCCCGAGGGAGGCGAGAATCAGGACCGGCGTACCCAGGCCGAGCAGCGGGCTTTCGCGCAGGCCACCCGCGGCGTTCACTGGTAAGCCGGGACCCCGACGGTCAGGCCGCCATCAGGGCCGCGAAGGCGCTCGCCCCGATGTTCCCACCGGACACGATCACCCCGACGCGAGCGCCTTCCAGGCCGAGCGTGCCGGTGAGCACCGCGGCCAATGCGCAGGCTCCGCTCGGTTCGGCGACGAGCTTTGAGCGCTCGAACAGGAGCCGCATCGCCGCCACGATCTGCGCATCGGTGACGGTCACCACGGCGTCGACGAGGCGGTGGATGACCGGCCAGGTGAGCTCTCCCGGCGCCGGCGTCTGCTGCCCATCGGCGATCGTCCGCCCGACGACGACCCGCTCCCGTCGCCCACTGGCCATCGAGCGGACGACGTCATCGCTGGCCTCCGGCTCAACGCCAATCACGCGCGTGGCCGGCGACAGGGCCTTCACCACCGTCGCGCAGCCCGACACGAGGCCACCTCCTC
This sequence comes from Solirubrobacteraceae bacterium, assembly GCA_034665145.1. GTDB lineage: Bacteria > Actinomycetota > Thermoleophilia > Solirubrobacterales > Solirubrobacteraceae > Palsa-465. The sequence goes on along the minus strand of JAXDGI010000257.1, from coordinate 35,483 downwards.
CAACGGGCACGACGAGCGCATCCAACCCGGAGGGCATCTGCTCGAGCAACTCGAGGGCGACGGTGCCCTGACCCGCGATCACACGCGGATCGTCATAGGGGTGAACCAGCTCCAGTTCACGGTCGATGGCCAGCTGACGGACGAGCGCCTCGCGGTCATCGTGATAGCGGTCAAACTCGATGACCTCCGCCCCGTAGCCCTCGGTCGCGGCGCGTTTGAGCTCGGGGGCGTCGGCGGGCATGAGAATCGTCGCCTGGGTGCCGCACAGGGCCGCGGCCAGCGCCACCGCCTGAGCATGGTTACCGGAGGACACCGCGCACACACCGCGCGCAAGCGCCGCCTCGTCAAGGCTCGAGACAGCCGTGTAGGCGCCGCGGAACTTGAAGGCCCCCCCGCGCTGAAGGGCCTCGACCTTGAGCGATAGCCGGGCGCCGCTCAGCTCATCCAGCGCGTGGGAGCCGAGGACCGGGGTGCGATGAGCCACGCCGGCCAGCCGGGCAGCAGCCCGCCGGACGTCTTCGAGCTCGGGCGCACGGGCCGCGCTCGGGCGGCCCGTCCGCTCACCGGCATCCGCCGGCGGGGTCGAGCGATCCTGCTCGGAGGGCGTGGGCCCCGAGCTAGGCGGACGTTCTGGCGTCACTCATCAAACGGCCAACAGGTACGGCGGCGAGGTGGCCGGTACGGAGGCCGGCCAGCAGCTTGGCCACCAGCGGCTGCAGTTGCGCCGACTGGCCGATCTTCACCTCGATGACCTCACCGGGACGAAGGTGGCCCAGGGGGTCGTCCCGGTCCTGCAGACGAACGGCGCCGGCCACGAGGCGCCCTCCCGCGCCGTGCGCGAACAGCCACTGCCCGAGGCTGGGACCGCTGGAGGTGTACAGGAAGGTCTGGCCGCGTCCCGTGGGCCCGATCAGCTTGTGAAGCTCACCGCGGGTGCCCAGCCAGCGCACCAGGCCGCCGTTGGGCAGGCGCGGCAGCGGCTGGTCGCCGTAGCCGATGACGGTGGTGTCGACGGGATGTGACGCGCGAGCGACGGCGAACGAAGCGTGGATCCCGTAGCTCGACAGCATGCTGGCCAGAGCGGGCACTTGGCCGCCGGGGGCGTCGATGAGCACACCGACCTCAGGATGATCGGTCTCGACGGCCGTCATCGGCCGGATGTGGGCGAAGTGGGAGACAAGCGAATAGCTGGCGCCGGTGGTCAGGGTCCAGGCGGCGACCAGCACGGCCAGGCCGGTGGTGATGGCCGCGCGCGCGGTGCGCACGCGCCACACGGGCAGCGAACGAGCGCGCCGTTCGTCGGCCAGGATCAGGGAGGCCGTTGGCGGGCGACGAGCGAAGCGGGGGTCCGGCTCGGCGCGCAGCTCGAGCGCGCGCGTGATCTTGGGGCCGAGCTCCTGGTAGCTGCGGGCCACCTGAGCGAGCTCGAAACGCTCCAGCGCGCTGTTGGAGGCGCGGACATGCCCGACCCCGAACCCGTAGGAGACGACCGGGCAGCCACGGATGATCGCCTCCAGAACAGTCAGGCCCGCACTTGAATGCACAAGAACGTCGGCGGAGGCCAAGACGTCGCCCATGCGATCGGTGAAGCCCATGATCCGCAGCCGCGGCTCGCCCGCGAAGCGCTCGGTCACCTTGGCCCGCAGCTTGTCATTGCGGCCGCAGAGACAGAGAACGGTCGCGTCCTCGAACTGCAGCGCCGCGCGGGTGGCGCCAGCCAGATCGCCGACCCCCCAACCGCCGCCGGATACCGCGATCACCCGGCCCTGGGCGGGCAGGGCCAGAGCTCGGCGCGCATCACCGCGGGATCGGGTAGCCAAGAAGGCCGGCGCCGTGGGCGGCTTGGCCCAACGAACGCTGCCGGGACCGGCGATCGACTCGACCTCCTCGGCCGACTCGGGATGGGTGATGAAGTGCAGATCGATTCCCGGGTGAGCCCAGAAGTGCAGGCCGGCCAGGTCGGTGATGGACGAGTAACAGGGCACCTTGAGCTTGCCGGTGCGGCGCAGCTCACCGAGAATCGCGGTCACGCCCGGGTACGTCGAGACGATCTGGTCGGGATCGTGGGCGCGGATCAGACGCATGAGCCCGCGCCGCCCGAAGAAGGTCAGCAGCTTGCGCGCGAGCCAGCGCGTGGGCGCGAAGTACATGAACAGCCAGTACTGCAGGTCAAACAGCCATGGCAGGTACTGGAACATGAAGGCGGAGTTCTCACGCAGGACCTTGGTGAGGATCGGTCCCATCGCCGGCAGCCCGTTGACGATCGAGATGTTGGCGTCGGGGTCCTCGTCCCGGAACTCGCGGGCGACGGCGCGGGCGGGCAGATCGTGACCCTCGCCGATGTCGGCCGAGATGATCAGCACCTCGCGCGGCTTGGCCTCCGCATCGGGCTCCCCGGCGGGAATGATTGCCGCGCCGGCATCGTCGGCCTTGGCCTTGGCCTGCTCGTGGCGCCAGTCGATGTACTTGCGCACACCTTCGGCAAACGGCGTGGCCGCCGTCCAGCCGAGCTCCCGCTCGGCGCGCTCGCTGGAGACGATCTTGCCGCCGAAGTCACCGGGGCGGGCCGGGGTGTGGACGATCTCGACGTCCCCCATCAGCTCCTTGATCGTCTCGGCGATCTGCTTGATGGTCACCGTCTCATCGCTGGCCAGGTTGTAGACGCGGTTGACGGCTGCGTCGTCCAGACCCCGGGCCACGCCGTCAGCCAGATCCTCGACGTAGACAAACTTGCGCGACTGGCTGCCGTCGCCGGCCAGCGTCAGCGGATCGCCGGCCAAGGCCTTGTTGACGAAGGCGGGGATGACCGCAGCCTCACGAGCGCGGGGGCCGTAGGGGATCCCGAAGCGCAGGATGGTGTAGTCGATCCCGTAGAGCTCCTGGTAGGCCTTGCAGTAGAGCTCACCGGCCAGCTTGGTGCTCGTGTAGAGGTGACTCGGCGGGGGCAGGAGCGTCTCCTCGTCGACCTCCTCGGGCCCACAGTCCGAGTAGACCCAGATCGTCGAGGCGTAGAGGATCCGCTTGACGCCCGCGCGGCGGGCGGCTTCGAGCACGGCGACCGTTCCGCGCGCGTTGATCCGCTCGGCGTCCTCGGGTTCGGCATGGACGTCATTGACATCGGCCACGGCGGCGAGGTGAGCCACGGCGTCGCAGCTGTGCAGGGCTCGCTCGAGGGCCTCGCGGTCGGTGATGGAGCCGAGCACAGTGTCAATGCGACTGCCCCCGCCCGCGGGGTCCCTGTGCCACGGAGACGGCCGCAGGTCATAGATGACCGGCTCGTGTCCCCGAGCGCGGAGCTTGTCGACGACGTGACTGCCGATGAATCCGGAGCCGCCGGTGACCAGCACTCTCATGAGCGGCGCCGTGAGGACGAAGGACGGGTCATCAACTCTCTGGCCGGTAGTAGAGCGGCACGCAGGAATGGTTACGTGCCACCCAGTCGGAGTTGGGCAGATCGACGTCATGGCCCAGGATCCGATGGCATGGTTCGTCGTAGACGCGGCCGGTGGAGCGCTCGAGCCAGTCGAACACGATGTACTTGTACAGGCCCGACTCCATCCCCTCCGGAAGCTCGAGCCGGCTGGGGTATTGAGGATCGAGTGCGGCCCGGGCGACCTGGTTCTTCCAGGTCACGATTTCGGGCAGACGCTCGATCTGCACGAGGCCCAGGGCCGCGGTGAACTCGGACATGCGGAAGTTCAGTCCCTGCACCGCATGACGCGGCTTGCCGTAGTTGCGGAAGTCGCGCGCGTGGTCGAGCACCTCGGGGCGGCGCGATACGAGCACTCCCCCTTCGCCGGTCGAGATCGTCTTGGTCGCGTACAGGGAATACACGCCGGCGTCGCCGTAGGCTCCGGGCTTGACACCATTCCAGCTCGCGCCGTGGGCGTGGGCGCAGTCCTCGATGAGGAAGATCCCGTGCTCGCGGCAGTAGGCGGCGATGCGCTCGGATTCAAAGGCGATGTGGCCCCCGATGTGGACCAGGAACGCGGCCCGGGGTTTGTGCTTGTCGGCCTTGGCCTCGAAGTCGGCGAAGGACATGCACAGATCCGCACGGTTGCAATCGACGAACTGGACCTCCGCCCCGGAGCGGATCGCCGCCAGCGGCGTGGCCATGAAGGTATTGGACGGACAGAGCACGGTCTCGCCCTCGACGCCGGCGAAATGCAGCGCCGCCATGGCCCCGCCGGCCCAGCTGGACATCGCCACCGCGGGTAGGTCGTTCCACTCCTCCCAGCCGGCTTCAAACCGCTTGGTCATGTCGGCCTCCGACCACCGGTTGGAGTCCAGGACCTCGTCGACCAGCGCATGGAGGCGTCGCCGATCGCGGTGATCGAAGCCGATCGCGAAGCGCGCGAAGTCAGGAGTGCTCGAGGAGGAAGCGGAAGCAGATGCAGTCGTCATATGAAAAATGGGCGCCCCAAGGGCGGATTGCTCGACGCGGTTGCCCAGCCGGCCACGGTGAGCAGCCCCGCGCAGATTGCCGATCATGCCTGTGAGAGTGCGCTCCGGCAAGGCTGTCAGACAGGCAGGACGGTACCGATTTTCCGTCGTGTCAGCTCGGTCGCGATCAGGTCGACGGCTGACGCGGTCCGGCGATGCGAGCCCGCAGCACTGTAGAAGTCCGCGTCGTGCAGGAGGATCACATCTCCCGCCAATATTCCGGCCAGTACCCGGCCGGCGATTCTCCTTGGCGTGGTGAATTTGCGCCAGTCCTTGCCCCACCGTGACCACAGCAGCGGCCGCAACCCGGTGGATCTGACCGCAGCCAGGCCGGCCGGGCTGTAGATGCCATACGGCGGTCGGTGCCAGATCGGGCCGTGGCCGAGCACATCCTCGATCGCCGCGGCGCCACGCACGATGTCCTCCCGCACGGCGCCGGCGCTACGTCGCAGCTGCAGCTGGTGCCGATCACCGTGCAGGGCGACCAGATGGCCGGCGGATTCGATCTCGGCCAGCAGCGACGGCCGCCTGCGGACCTGCTCGCCGACGACGAAAAACGTGGCGCAGGCGCCCGCGCGCGCGAGCGCCTCGAGGACGGCCGGGGTGCCCTCGGGATGGGGCCCGTCGTCGAAGGTGAGAGCCACGCCACTGGCCCCGGGCAGGGAGCGCGCGATGCTGAGCCGATCGGCGACTCCGGGCATCAGGGGAGCAAGAGCATGAGCGATCACTCGCGGATGATCCCGAAACCTCGTGTCGTGTAGAACCGTCACCGTGAAACCGGACCTCGACCAGTGGCTGCCCGATGACGGTCTGCGAGTCGCCTACTCACGCCAGAGCTCGGCCTCGCCAGATCGGCTCTGGACGGCCGCCCGTCGGGTTCCGCTCAGCGACACCGGACTGCTCGGGCGCCTGGTGCGATGGCGGATTCCGGGTTTACGGCGCTCCCTCACGGTCGACGAGCTGTTTCGCGAGCCCCCGTTCATGATCCTCGTCGAGGATGAGGAGTCGATGATCTCCGGGCTCGTCGGCCGCATCTGGACCCTGCGCCGCGACTACCCACGGCTGAGCGGACCAGACGGGTTCCGGGCCTGGGACCGGCGCGGGACGGCCCGGGTCGTGTTCGCGCATTGGGTGCAGGCCACCGGCGATGGATCCTGCCTCTGCACCGAGGTCCGTATCCAGCCGCTCGGCAACCGCGGACGCATCGGTCTGGCTGCGGTACGCCCGATCGTGCGGCGATTTGGTCCGCTGGTCGGAAGCGAGGGCCTGACCGCCGCCGTCAAAGCGGCAGAACGCGCTCGGTGAGAATGGGCCGAATGTGACAGCCCTGTCACGATCGCCGACGCCGCCCGTTGCGCGACTCTAACGTCACCGATATGCCGGACAGCTTCAACGCCGAGGTCACCATCCGCCAGGTGCGCTTTGCCAACCCGGACTCCGGCTGGGCGGTGCTGGAGGCGGCCGAGCGCGACGGAACGCCGGTCACCCTGGTCGGCCCGCTCGTGCACCTTGAGGAGCGGGAGCGCGCGCACGTCAGTGGTGAATGGGTCACCGACAGCCGTTACGGCGCGCAGGTCAAGGTCGCCCAGGCGGCCCCGCTGGCCCCCGAGGATCGCGAGACGCTCGTCCTGTATCTCAAGCGCATCCGCCACGTGGGGACCAAGCGGGCGTTGGCGCTCGTCGAGTGCCACGGACCGGCGCGGGTGCTCGATGTGATCGACGCCGACCCGCAGGGCACGTTCGCCGCTGTCGGTCTCCGCCACCTCCGCGGCGAGCAGGCGGCCGACTCCTGGCGCGAGCTGCGCATCACCCGGCGGCTGCATCTGATGCTTGCGCCGCATGGCCTCGCCTACCTGGCCGGGCGGATCCACGAGCACTACGGCAACGGCGCCCACGAGATCCTTGCCCGAGACCCGTACGAGTTGACGAGCGTGTTCGGCGTTGGGTTCGCCATCGCCGACCGGATCGCCCGGGCCGGCGGCTCGGCCGATGACCCGTCACAGCGGGAGAAGGCGGCGGTGATGCATGCGCTGGGTGAGGCCGAGCGCAGCGGCAGCACCTGCCTGCCCGACGCCGAGTTGCGCGCCGCGGCCCGGGCCCTGATCGGTCAGGAGCCCCAGCCCGAGGTGCTGGAGGCACTCGTCACCAGCGGAGCCCTGGTCCGGGAGCAGGGCTTTCTCTACCGGGCCGCCACGGCCGAACTCGAGTCGGAGCTGGCCGGTCGAGTGGACGTGCTGGTCGGCGCCGAGGCGGTCGAGCGCCTGCGGGTCCCCGACGCCGCCGCTCCCGAAGCCGCCGGATTGACTGAGGAGCAAGGCAGTGCCCTGACGGCGGCGTTCGCCCACCGGTTGTCGGTCATCACTGGAGGCCCGGGAACGGGCAAGACCGCCTCGATCAAGTCGATTGCCACTACGGCGACGGCTCAGGGGCTGCGGGTCATGCTGGTCGCCCCGACCGGCCGGGCCGCGGTGCGCATGACCGAGGCCAGCGGCCTTCGGGCGCGGACGGTCCACTCAGCGCTCGGCTGGGTGCCCGGCGAGGGCCCGAGCCATGACGAGCACGATCCGCTCGCCTGCGAGCTGCTCATCGTGGATGAGACGTCGATGGCCAACCTCGAGCTGCTCGTCATGTTGCTGCGCGCGGTCGGTGACTCAACCCACGTGGTGCTCGTCGGCGACGCCGACCAGCTCGCGCCCGTGGGCGCAGGGAAGCCGTTTGCCGAGCTGGTGCAGTCCGACCGTGTCCCGAGCACGCGCCTCACCCACATCTTCCGCCAGGCCGCCGGCAGCATGATCGTCCAGGCCGCTCACGCTATCCGCCAGGGGCGCACCCCAACGTTCCGGCCCGAGGCTGACATGCGGCGCGATCTGTTCTTGATCGAGCGCAATTCACCCACCGCCGCGCGTGATGAGATCGTCTCGCTCGTCGCCGAGCGGCTTCCCGCCCACTACGGAATCGACCCGATCACCGACATCCAGGTGTTCGCGCCGGTGTACCGCGGCGAACTGGGGATTGACGCCGTCAACCAGGCGCTGCGCACTGCCTTGAACCCGGACGGCAGGCCGGTGCGGGGCGGCCGGCTGCGGATCGGCGACAAGCTGATGATGACCGGACGCAACCTGCACGAGCTCGGTCTGATGAACGGTACGGTCCTGCGCCTGCTCGACGAGATCGACGGAGGAACGTCAAGTGACGGTGAGGAGGAGGCCGCCGCGCTGCTGCTGGCTGCCGACGAGGCGGTGTTTCGCCTCCCGCCCGAGGACGCCGACCGGCTGCGGCTGGCCTATGCCTGCTCGGTGCACCGCGGTCAGGGCATCGAGCTGCCGGTGGCGGTGATCATCGCTCACCCCGCGGCGGGCGCGTTCTTCTTGCGCCGCGAGATGCTCTATACCGCGATCACCCGCGCGCGCCTGGCCACGGTGGTCGTCGGCGATGGCGCCGTGCTCGCCCGCGCGGTGGCCACCCCCGACACCGCACGCCGCCACGGCCGGCTCGGCGCCCGGCTGGCGCAAGAGCTGACGGCCCAGCCGGCGCGTCAGGCCACGAACGCCCAGCTCGATGCCTGAGCCGTGTAGAAGATCAGCAGGATCGTGCTGAGCACGACCACTGGGGTCTGGAGCCGGCGGCTGGCCACCCAACCCCCGGCGGCCATCCAGAGGGGGAACGTGGTGAGCACGAAGCGATCGACGGAGAGCAGGGGCTCGCCCGCGACCGGGCTGGAAACGCAGACCACGAGGACGCCGAGCGCGTAGGCGAAGTACTGCGGAGCCAGTCGCCGGCGGCACCACTGGAGGGCAACGCAGGCCACGATCAGCTTGACGAGGAGGATGAGGTTCTCGGCTCCGGGGGTGAACGGGCCCCCCAGCCCTGGGTGATAGAAGCCCGCGCCCTGCGCGATCTGGACACCCCCGCGAAGGCCTTGCCACACGGCCGCCCCCAGCCCCAGGATCGGTCCCACCGTCGCGCGGCTCCACTCCGCCTGAGCTCGGAAAGGCTCCAGCCACGAGTAGCCGGCGAGGACCAGGACGCCGATATAGGCGAGAAGCGTCGCGGGAACGGCGAGCAGGCCGACGGATCGCCGGTCGAAACGGCGACCCGCCCGCAGGTGAATGACGATGAGCAGAATGACCAGGAGAAAGCCGGTCGGCCGGGTCAGACTGGCCAATGCCGCCAAGCCGCAGGCCCACGGCCACCGTTCCTGGCGAGCCGCGAGCGTGGCCGCAACTGAGAGCAGCAGGAATAGTGACTCGGTGTAGACGGCGTTGAAGAAGAACGAAAGCGGGGCAAATGAGACCAGCAGGACGGTCGCGTCGGCGGCGGGCCGTCCGAGCTCGAGCTCCGTGAGGCGATGCAGGACCACGAGGGCGCCAAGAAAGCTGGCCATCGAGATCATCACGCCGGCAAAGGCCGCTGAGCCGATCAGCGGGGTAAAGGCACGAATGAGGAGCGGATAGAGGGGGAAGAAGGCGATCTTCCCCGAGGCCACGGTCCCATAGCCATGGGCAGCGATGTCCAGGTAGTAGCTGGAGTCAAACCGGTCGGCTGCTCCGCTCAGCACGTACCCGACCGAGCCGAGCTGGCGCAGCGCGGCGTCGGACATTCCGGCGGGAGCGTGCTTGGCCAGCGTCAGCACCCCTCCGGTGCCGGCCACCAGGACGATCACGCGCGAGCCGACGAAAGCACGCAGGGGCAGCGACATGCCGCCGAGCGCTAAGGCCAGCCGGCGCCCGAAGGCCCTCGGCGACAACGCGGGCCCACCGCCGAGGTAGCGGGCCGCCCAGCTGCTCATCGCAGGGTGCGCGTCCGCTCGTACATGACCGTTCCCCCGTCGCGACGGGTGACTGTGAAACCCGGTACCCGGGCCATGAGAGCTTGGGTTGGCGTGCCCGAGGCGACCAGCACGACGCGGACCGCCCCCGTGACTGCGCTGACGCCGGCGCGGCTTCCGGCCAGCCAGTCGAGGTAGGCCGCCTGGACGGGTCGAGAGAACGCGTCGATCGGGTTGCCCGCCCAGATGCGACCGCCGGCGAGAGCAACCTGCTCGTCGACCGCACCATCGGCCAGCACCGGTGAGCCGTGGGCCACAGCGACCGCCCCGGCGACCAGTGACCGGTTGGCCCCGCTCGGCACCGGGCCCCGGATGACCGCGAACACGACGAGCAACACCCCGGCGACGCCGGCGAGCGGAGCCAGCGTGCGCAACGATCGAACCGGGGCGAGCCTCCGGGAGGCCGGCACGGCCAGAAAGAACAGCAGCCAGACGCCATCACGCTGGGCCTTGACTGTGAGCGCGGTGAGGACGAGGCCCATCACCATCTCCCACAGCGCCGGCCGCGACCGCCAGGCCCGATAGGCGAGCAGCAGACCGGCCAGTGCCAGGACGACGTCCAGTGGGGCGGTCACCGACAACGGGCCCCACATGCCCTCCCCGCGTTGCGCGGCGAGGTTGGTCAGCACCCCGCTGTAGTAGGCAACCGTCCGTACCCCGGCGGGCGTCAGGCACAAGGCGACCAACGCAGCCACACCGACGGCGGCAGCTTGGAGCGGTTGGCGGCGCCCACGCTCCAGGAGCAGATACACCGCGAGCATCCCCGCTCCCAGCAGCGCCGCGCCGTGCAGGTTCGACCACAGGGCGAGGAGCGGAACAGCCAGCCACAGGCGGCGCGACGGCGCCCGGGCCTCAGCACGGAGAAGGGCGGCCATCGCCGGAAAGAGGACGAGCGAGAACATCTGCACGCGAGCGATGGCCAGACTCGGGAGCGCCCCGCCTCCGACCACGAGCAGGGCGGCGGCGATGCCAACGGGCTTGCCTCCGGCGCGCTGAGCGTCGCGGGAAAGGACGGCCAAAGCAGCGGCGACGCAAAGCAGCTGGCCGAACATCAGCCCGCGGTCCCCGAGCGCGCTCTCAAGCCCGGCAAAGATCAGCTCGGCGAGCACGAGGGCGTTGGGCCAGTGGCCGGTCGGGGCGAAGGCAAACGGCACACCCGAGGGAACCGAGCCGCGGGCGGCGATGACGTGGCCGAGCGCAGCCAGCCAGCCGGCATCGGCGCCGACACGAGCGAGCAACGCGGCCAGGGCGAGCACAGCGGCGATCGCCGCGGCGAGGATCAACTCCGGCCGCAGCCGACCGAGATCAACAGTCCGAGACACTTTCATCAGGTATCGCCCCGTCGCGTGGGGCCTGCCCTAGACCTTCTTCCGGGTTGACCTGGCGGTAGGTGGCATGCCGCATCCGCGGTCCGTCGACGATTCATGAGGCATGTCCTCCCTGGCCCTCCCACGCTCGGCTGCCCGCACGGGGACGCGCGGCGGTGCTTCCAGCACGTGGTTGGCCGAGCACGGTTATGGCATCGCGCTCGGAGCTCCGATCGCCCTGCTGGCCGCGGTGCTGCTGATCGAGCTATCCGGAGCGTTCGGTGTCGACAGCTGGCTGGCCCTCGCCAGCGGACGCTACGTCTGGGCATCGGGGCTCCCCCACCAGGAAACCCTGACCGTGCTTGCCCACGGTGCTCCCTGGATCGACCAGCAGTGGCTCTCGCAGCTGGCCAGCTACGGCCTGTATGCGTTCGGCGGACTGGGTCTACTCGGCCTGGTCAACGTCGCTCTTCTCACCAGTGGCGTTGCCGCCGCGATGTTTGCCGCGCGGCGCTTCGGAGCGCGGTTTTTGTCCACGGTGATCGTCCTGCCGCTGTGCCTGGCCATGGTCGCCCCCGCGCGTGAGGTGCGGACTCAGACTTTCATCGTGCCTCTGTTCGCCGCCGTTGTCTATCTGCTCGCGCGCGACAGTCGCCGGCCCTCCGCTCGCGTGTACTGGTGCCTGCCCCTGCTCGTGCTCTGGGCCAACCTGCATGGCACGGTCACGATCGGAGCCGGACTCGTGGCCCTGTACGGGTTGGTCGTCCTGTTTGAACGCCGGCGCATCGCCGGGCGCAGTCTCCGCGCCTGGTGGCGACCGATGATCCTCGTCGTCGGATCGGCGGTCGCCCTCACCGCCACGCCATACGGACTCTCCATCTTTGACTACTACCGGACCACGTTGGTCAGCGGCACCCTGCGCCGCGCGGTCTCGGAGTGGCAGCCGGTGACCAGCGTCCCGCTGACCACCGCCGCGCTGCTGGCCATCGTCGCCCTCGGCGTCATCGCCTGCATACGGGGGCGCCACCGCACGACACTGTGGGAGAAGCTGGCCTTCGTGGTCCTCGCCGCCGGCGCCGTGTCGGTGATACGAAACGCGCTCTTTTTCGGCCTCTTTGCCTTGATGATCGTGCCCGTCGCGCTCGGGTGGGGCAGCCGCGCCGAGAGCCGAGGCACGGCGGCGTCTCGCGGCGTCCTCATCAGCGCCCTGCTGGTTGTTGTCGCCTCCGTCGCGGTGGTCGGCGCCGCCGCCGCCACGCTCGTGCGGCCGGCCAGCGGCCTCGAGTACGGCTTTCAGCGTCCCGGGGTCCTCGAGGCCGTGGCCGGCGTGACCCGCGCCGACCCCACGCTGCGTGTCATGGCCGATCAGAGGTTCACCGACTGGCTGCTGTGGCGTGATCCCGGCCTGGCCGGCCGACTGGCCTTCGACGTTCGCTTCGAGCTCTACTCAGGCGTGCAGCTCAACCGCCTCGAGTCCCTGTTCGGCCGGTCGGGCGCGCAATGGAAGAGCGCCGCGCGCGGCTACCGCGTGCTCGTCCTCAGCCAGAGCGACGATCCACGCGCCTTCGCGTTCTTCGGACACGAGGTTGGCGCCCGGGTGCTCTACAACGACGGGCAGCGACTGGTGCTCTTGCGCAGCGCGGCCGAGGCGGCACGATGAGCCCGCGGATCCTCTCCCGGCTGGCGCAGCGCGCCCGGGCCCGGGGCTCGCAGGAACGCGGCGCCGTGCTCGTGGTCGTCTCTATCGCGCTCGTCGCCCTGCTGGGGATGGCCGCTCTGGCCATCGATCTGAGCTCGTTCTACAAGGCCCAACGCCAGGCCCAGTCGGCGGCCGACGCCGGCGCCCTCGCCGCGGCGTACGACCTGCCGTACAACCCCGCGGGGGCGCAGAGCGACGGCACAAACATCGCCACCGCAAACTACCCGGGATCTCACGCCGCCGTCGCGCCGAGCGCGGATGGCAAGACGGTGACCGTCTCCGACAGCACGAGCTCGCCCAGCTTCTTCGGCACCCTCTTCGGCCTGACCAACGCCAACATCAGTGCGTCGGCCGTGGCCGGTCCCACGGGGCAGGTGAGCCAGGGCGCGGTCTTCGCCTACGACAACGGGGGCACCAACTGCAACGCGGGCATCACCCTCAACACCAACAACGTGGTCATCACCGGTGGCATCGAGAGCAACGGCTCCCTGGTCGTGAACACCAACCCGAAGACAAGCCTGGCCAACGGGACCTTCGGCGGCCCCAGCGGCGGGCAATGCACATACACGGGCTCCAGCGCCGCTTGGTCGTCTCAGCCGACGTATGCGGCCCCCAACGCCTATCCCCTCGACTACCGCAACAACATGCCGACGTGCACAGGCGGTAGCTACTACTACGCGGGAACGGGCACCTGGACCCCACCGGCGATCCCGGCCATGACCTCCAGCAGTTCAAGCATTGTCGTCTGCGCGCCCAACGCCACGATCAACATCACCGCCGGCGTGACGAACAGCTGCGTCCCGTCGACGACGCAGCTCAGCTGCCCCGGCGTGACGTATGAGGGCCTCGGACTGACCCTGAACGCCACCAGCGGCGCCATCATCAGCGCCCCTTACTCCAATGGATCCTACGGCCTGCTCTTCTACCAGAGCGGTACCGACACGGCACCGGGCAGCATGCTGCTGAGCGCCAACTCGAGCACGCTGAACGGCACGATCTTCGCCCCCAACGCGACGATTCAACTCAGCGGCAACGCATCCGGGACCGGCTTCATCGAGGGCAACGCGGTCATCTTCGGGGGCAACAACGGCTCCGGCGGCGGGTCCGGCAACTCCGGCAACAGCATCAACATCATCGGCGACGGACCGCCGGTGGCCAGCACCGGTTACACCCTCCTCCAGTGACCAGCCGCCGCTTTCTTCTCTATGCGCTGCCGGACGGGTACCGGGCCAGAGTCCGGCGGGGCCGGAGCGGCGAGGAGTCTGGCGTCGTCATCGTCCTGGTGGCGGGGATGCTGGTGGTGATCCTGGGGATGGCCGCGCTAGCGATCGACATCGGATCCTTCTATCAGGCGCAACGCCAGGCGCAAGCCGCGGCCGACGCCGGCGCGCTCGCCGCCAGCCAGGATCTGCCCTCCAGCGCCGTCGCGGCCGCCGCCGACGGCACCACCTACGCCAGCAGGAACTTCCCCGCCGCCCACGTCACCGTCACCCCCAACTACAACAACGTCAGCAACCAGGTAAAGGTCACCGTCTCCGCCCAGACGCCGAGCTTCTTCGGCCAGCTCTTTGGCATCACCCATGCCGACGTGAATGCCAGCGCGGTGGCGGGGGGCAACGGCAGCGCTGCACCGGCGGCCATCTTCGGCTACGACTCGAGTTGCCTGGGTGCCGGTGTCCAGCTGAACGGCCAGTCAGAGACGATCATCGGGTCGGTGATCAGCAACGGCAACCTGGAGGAGAACACCAACGCCAACAGCAAGATCTCCACGGCGACCTATGGTGGCCCGAATGCCCCGCCGGCGGGCTCCAGCTGTACCAGCTTCACCAACAACTCGCCCAACGGAACAGGCGCGACATTCACATACGGACCCACGGTGAATCCGCAGCTGCAGGCCTTTCCAACGGATTACTCGCAGAACCTGCCCGGGCCTTGTATCTATCCCACAGATGGCACGAACAAGTTTGTCTGGTCACACTCCGGACCCAATTACAACATCCCTACCGGCGTGTACTGCGCTGATGAGATTGACATCACCGGCAACAACATCACGGCCAACGGAGCCGTGTTCATCGCCAGCAAATTCGTCATCACCGGCAATAACGACAGCTTCAGCGCGCCCGGTGGGCCCTCCAACCTCCTCTTCTACGACACCAGCGCGACCCCGTTCGTGGTGGGCACACAGGGGAACAGCATCACCATCAACGGAGCCATCTATGCGCCTCTGGCGACTGTCAAGGTCGAGGGCAACACGGCAGGTACCAGCTTCATCGAGGGCAACGACGTGATCATCGAAGGCAACAGCTTCAACGTCACCGGGGCCGGGCCGGTGATCGGCGGGCCCGGAAACACGCTTTTCCAATGACCCCACGGATGCGATGGCTGGCCCGGTCGGTGGTTCGGGTGGTCGGCCTTGGCGCCCTGCTGCTCGGAGGCCCAGGGCTGCTGGTCGCGACGATCCACCGGGTCGGCCTCAATCTCCTCTATGACTTCAAGGGGGGGCTGTATAACGCCGGCGTCGCCATTCTGCACGGCCACTCGCCCTATCAGCCCGGGTTTCTCGCCCATCAGGCCGCTGTGATGCGCGCTGGGCACGTGGCGCTCGGAGAAACGTCGCTTCACTCATTTTCTGTTCCCGTCTATCCCGCCCTGGCCAACGTGCTCGTCGTGCCGTTCAGCGCCGTGCCCTTTTGGATCGCCGGACTCGCCTACACGTTGCTGTCGGCCGCCGCGATGGTCGGCGGCATCTGGCTCCTGGGGGTTCGGGACCGACGCTGCCTGGCCCTGACGCTCGTGTCCTGGCCGTTCATGTTCGGCGCGCTGCTCGGGGCCATCGGTCCCTTCCTCGTCCTCGGAGCCGGCGTGGCCTGGCGCTGGCGTGACCGCATCTGGCCTCCGGCGCTGGCACTGGCCACGATCATCGCCGTGAAGATCTTCCCTTGGACGCTCGCCGTCTGGCTGTTCATCACCCGCCGCTATAAGGCGCTGGCAATCTGTGTCGCCGCCGGCATCGTGCTCACCTTCGGAGCCTGGGCTGTGATCGGCTTCGATGGTCTGCGCCAGTATCCGCAGATGCTCTCCGACATGTCCTTCGTCCAGGAGGACCGCGCGGTCTCGGTGGTCGGCGTCCTCGTCATCGCCGGCGTGTCGTCCGCGCTGGCTACAGCGATTGCCATGGCCGCGGGCGCGGGAATCCTGCTGCTCGCCTGGCGGCTCGCTCACGGTCCTGATGGCGACCGCCGTGTGTTTGGCCTCGCCATCCTGGCGGCACTCGCGGCCACTCCGATCGTCTGGGAGCACTACATGGTGCTCCTGTTTGTTCCCATCGCCCTCGTCTCGCCCCGCTACTCCAAGGCGTGGCTGATCCCGGTCTGCGTGCCGCTCATCGAGGCGGCGTCATTCGTGATCCCGCCCGGACGCGCCGACGCCCCGTTCTCGCCGGACATCCTGCGCAGCGCTCTTCCGTGGCTGGTCCTCGAACTGATGACCGGGATCGTGCTCTGCACGACGTCCGAGCAGCGCCGGGCGGCCTGGGCCCGCCTCCGCCCGGTCCGGCCTCGGCTTCCCCCCGAACCGGCAGCCTCATCACTCGAAGCCGCCTGACGCCTCGGGCTCTGAGCCTTGAACCGGGCGGTGCGTTCGGCTCCGCCTCAGACGCCGTCAATCAGTCAGCTTCGTCAACGGCATCGAAGTCTTCATCAGGCGTCATGGCCCGGCTCCAGGTGCTTGACGTCGCTGAAGGTCAGGGTGTCGTTCCCACCATCGTCGCGGGCGTCGACGGGCTCGAGGACGAACGCGACGTGATCACCGAGCTTTCTTCGCTCGACGATCGTGCCGACGAACCAGCGCCGGCAGGCATCGACGATGGGGACACCCAGGGGGCCGGTGTGCCACTGGCAGCGGGAGAACTTGTCGATCTCGTCGCCGGTCTGGCTCCCGAAGAGCTCGGCCAGGCCTACCGCCTCGGCCGGCGGGAAATGAACCGCCAGGGCGTCGGCCGCTGCGGCAACGCGAGTGGTGTGGTTTTTGTCCGACAGACAGACGACGAAGCGCGCGGGATCAATGCTGCACTGAGTCGAGAAGCCGACGAGGCAGCCGGAGCGCTTCCCGTCGGCGGCGGCGGTGACGAGCAGCATTGGGTAGTTCAGGCGGCCGGTCAGCTCGACGAACATCTCGTGCACGTTGCTCACGACGGCGTCTTGCGGGTCGTCGCCACCGGCATATCCTTGCTCGCCGCTGCGCTTCCGGCAAGCCATTGCGCCCGGGGCAGCGATCTCGCCTGAGGACGGGTACGCCCGGCTGCAGCGTTGGGGCATGCGTTGACTCGAAGAGATTTGGCGACCGTGACGGTCGCGGTTTCTCTTTGAGTGAGTTCGCCGGGGACCAGTTCGGGATGATTTCCGACGAGCTGCTCCTAGCTCTAGGGTGGACTCGAAAGGAGGTTCAGGTCCAGCGCTACGGGACGCCGTCCGCGACGAGCGCCTCGGACAGATCCGCCGCAACGCCGGGCGGCCCGCGCGGCCGCTCGCGGTCATCATCAGCCGCAGCGGGCAGATCCCATTCGACATTCCGATGCGGGGACGAGCTCTTTTGACGATCTCGCCAGTGCTCGCGGGGGCGGACGAGCTTAGGATCACCTCGGGAGCCCCGCTCGAGACGCCGCTGGCCCTGACGCTCGTCTGAGCGATGGAACAGGAGGGAAGCCTGCTGCTCCGCTACGCCCGCCGCTGAACCTGGCCACGGCGCGCGGCCGCCGGGGTTGCCCGCCGGCGTTCGCGGGCGATGTCTGCGCCTACCCGCCGCCGACTCCCCCCAGGCTCTTCATCACCGCGTAGCCCGCGGGATACATGAGCACGATCATGAGTGCCGGGAAGATGAGGAACATCAGCGGGAAGATCATCTTGATCGGCGCCTTCTGCATCTTCTCCCGGGCCGCCTGGCCGCGCCGCCGGCGCTCGTCAGCCGAGAGCTCACGGAGCACGGGCCCGATCGACACTCCGAGGCTCTCGCCCCGGGATGCGGTACGGACGAAGGCACGGACCGAGGGGCAGTCGCATCGTTCCACCATCTCATCCAGCGCCTGCTGGATCGAGATGCCCAGGCTCTGCTGCTTCATGGTCAGGCGCAGTTCGTCACCGAGCGGCCCGGTCATACGTTCAGAGATCATGGCCAGCGAGGCGGCGAAGCCCATTCCCGCCTCGATGGTGGCGATGAGCAGATCGATCACCTCGGGAAGCTGGCGTTCAATGTCCTCCAGGCGGGCGGTGCCGCGACGGCGGATCAGGAATGCCGGCAGCTGCCAGCCACCCAGGCCGGTGAAGACCATGATGAGCATCTGCAGCGCGGTGATCTTGCCGGAGGCCATGATGAGGAGAAAGATCGTGCCCGGGAGGCCGATCGCGGCCAGGACGCGGTACCCGTGGACACGCGCAGGCGTGATGTCGTAAAACCCGGCGGCGCTCAGGTCGCTGGCGCTCAGGGAGGGGATAGACGGGGCACGGCTCAACATGAGCGCGCCCGTCCGGTCGGCGAGCCGCCGCAAGGTGCGCTTCAGACGCTCGTTCAGGGTCAGGTCCTGCTCGACGTACACCGGCTCAAAGCCGTAGTCGCGGATCTCGCGCAGATGCGCCTTGAGCGCCATCCGATTGGCGGTGACGGCGCGCGCGACCAACCGGCCGGTAACGCCGGCCAGACCAATGCCAATGAGGAACAGGAGGTAGAGCATTTCGGTTAGATCTTCACGTCGGTGATCTTCTTCAAGGCCTTCCAGCCCCCGAACACCATGCCGGCCCCCGCGGCGAGCGCGGCATTGCCCATCGTGGTGTGAAACAGCGGCTTGGCGTACATCGGCGACAGGACCGCCAGCCCCAGCAGCAACACGCCGGGCAGCGCGGTGAGGACCCAGCTGGACATCTTTGCCTGGGCGGTCAGCGCCTTGACCTCGCGCTTGAGATCCTGGCGTTCGCGGGCCCCCTCGGCGACACGGTCAAGGGCCTCGGCGACATTGGACCCCGAGCGGCGGTTGAGCGCCGCGATCATCGCGACCTGGTCGAGGTCGGAGGCTTCCATGCGCGCGGCCACCGCCTCCAGCGAGGTGTCGAGCGGGCGGCCCAGGGCCTCGTCGGTCACAGCGCGCTCGAGCTCGCTCTTGGTCGGCTCATCAGCGCTTTCGGCCACGACGGTCAAGGCGCCGACCAAGCTCCGGCCAACCCGGATCGCGCTGGCCAGGTCCTGAAGGTAGCCGGGCAGGGCCTGTCGAAACTTCTCCCGCTGCTTGTTCGCGCCGCGCTCCATCAGTGACTTCAGGACGTACCACCAGCCGACCAGGGGCAGGAAACCGAGCAGCGTCGATCCGCTGAGCACCGTGACGATCGCCGCCAGCACCATGGCCACCAGGATCGCCCGCTTGACCAGGTAGATCGGCGTATGGGAACTGCGGGCGATCTCGACATTGAGGGAGAACGCCTTCCAGCGGTCGCTGTTCTCGAGCCGGTGGACGATGCTCTTGCTCGATACCTCCGGGCCGGCCAGTGGATCCTCGGAGACCTCCTGTTCCATGTGGACGAAGCTGCCGACGCGCACGCGCACGGCTCGGCGGGAAGGCCGGTAGAGCGCCAGCCACACCGCGGCGGCCACCAACAGTCCTACGAAGAGCGCGATCGCCCCCTGCCCCGGTCCGGAGGACCAGAAGGAGACCGGCGCGGCCGTGGTGGCGGGCGCAACGGCCGCCGCGGCTGTCGCCGAGGCGCCGCCGAAGCTCGGAGTCGGCGCGAGGTGACCGGTCGTCTCCAGCTGCGCCGGATGAGTGCCGCGAACCGGCGGCGACGCCGACGGGTGAGGACTGTGGCGTGGTGTCGGGATCTGCGGGGCCTGGTAGCTGGCCGCCACGGTGCCGGAGGCGCCATCGACGCGGGCGGTCACCCGGGCGGCTTGACCGGGGTGCACGGTGGAGCGCCAGCGGGCGACGTAGCCTCGGGTCACGGCGCGATCGATCGCCGCCATCACGTCGGAGAGGCGCGAGGGGGGCGTCTGCACGAACTGACCAGGAGCTGCGCTGTGCAAGGCGGCCAGCGAGGAGGCTGTCGCGGCTTTGTCCTGCAGCCCGACGACGAAGATGGGTATGCGTGCAGCGGAGGCGGCGGCCGAAACCGAGGCCGGAGTGACCGAACCACCGGCAAGGCGCCCCGCGCCGTCCGAGACGACGACGATGGCGCCGAGCGCCACCCCGGCCTGGCCGAGTTTGTCCAGGGCAAGCTGGACCGCGGCGGGTACGTCGGCACCGGCGCCCGTCGCCCGCGTGCTCGACAGGGCCTGCGCGAGGGCGGCCGTGTCAGCGCTGAGCGGGGCGAGCACAGAGGGACGGCTGTTGAAGCCGATCAGGCCGAACTCCTGCGCAGCAGTGCGGAGCCCAACCAGGTTCCGGGTGGCGGACACCACCGCGTTGAGCGCAGCACCCTTCATGCTCGAGCTCTGGTCGGCGACGACCATCAGGCCGAAGTCGCCCGGGCCCGCCTGGATGGTGGGGGTTACGGACAGACCGCTCACGGCGGCCCCGTTCTCGGCGACGTGGACGCTGGCGGCGCTCACCTTTGACCCCGTCGGGGGCAGCAGCACCAGAGCCCGGTTGGGGAACCGCGCGCCGCTGCCCAGCCAGCCGGTAAGCCCCGCGGCCTGGGCCGCCGACGCCGTCACACCAGGCAATGCGCCGAGCGCGGCCACCAGGGCGCCGACCACCCAGGCCAGGCGGCGCCCACCGTGACGCCCGGCGCGGACACGCCCGCTGCCAGGACTGCGCTCAGGCACGGCCATTTCCAGCCAGCGACAGGGGAGGAGCCGGGCGGCCGCTCGCCAGAAGCGGGAACTCGATCCCGCGGTGCTCGAACTTGGCCAGAAAGCCCGGCCGCAAACCGGTGGGCTTCAAGGAACCCACGATGTGGTTGGTTTGAGACACGGCGTCGATCTGGAAGGTGTAGAGATCCTGGAGGGTGATCACGTCGGCCTCCATGCGCTGCACCTCGGTGACCGCGACCACCCGGCGAGAGCCATCGCTCATGCGCTCGATCTGGATCATCAGATCCACGGCGGAGGCAATCTGCTCACGGATGGCGCGCAGCGGCAGGTCGTAGCCGGCCATCAGGACCATGGTCTCCAGGCGGGCGAGAGCGTCTCGCGGCGTGTTGGCGTGCAACGTCGACAACGAGCCGTCATGGCCCGTGTTCATGGCCTGGAGCATGTCGAGGGCCTCTGCCCCGCGGCACTCGCCGATGACCACCCGGTCGGGCCGCATGCGCAACGAGTTCTTGACCAGGTCGCGAATGGCGATCTCGCCCTCGCCCTCGATGTTCTTGGGCCGCGACTCCAGCCGGAGCACGTGACGCTGGTTGAGGTTGAGCTCGGCCGCGTCCTCGATGGTGATGATCCGCTCGGAGTCGGGGATGAACGACGACAGGGCATTGAGCATCGTCGTCTTACCCGAGCCGGTGCCACCGGAGATGAGGATGTTCAGGCGGGCCAGCACGCACTTGGACAGCAGATCGGCGGTTTCTGGGCTCAGCGCACCCTTCTTGACCAGACCGTCCATGTTGAGCTTGTGCTTGCCGAACTTTCGGATCGTCAGCAGCGGCCCGGTCAGCGATAGCGGCGGGATGGTTGCGTTCACGCGGCTCCCGTCGGGAAGACGCGCGTCGACCATCGGCGAGGACTCGTCGATGCGACGGCCGACCTGAGCGACCATCTTGCTGATGATCCGCATCAGGTGACCATCATCGGTGAAGCGCACGGGCGTCTTATGCAGCCGCCCGGCGCGCTCCACCCAGATGTCGTAGGGGCCGTTGCACATGATTTCCGAGACCGTGTCGTCCTCGAGCAGGCGCTCGAGCGGGCCGTGGCCGAGAATGTCGGCCGTGAGCTCGACCGCGATGCGCTCACGATCCTCCCGCGAGAGTCCCGCCTCCGAGGAGAGCCGCTCCTGCAGCTCCTCCTGGACGCGCGCCCGCATGGTCGCCTGGTCCATCTGCGTGTTGAACAGCTGACGCCCGAGATCCTCGATCAGCTTCATGTGGATCCGGGTCTTCATCTCGGAGAACGGCACCGCGAAGCGGTTGTTGCCCTCCTCCTCCTGGCCGTGGGAGAGTCGCTCGTGGAGCTGCATCAGGCGCTCCGCTTACGGCGGAAGATGGACTGGCGGCCCTGAGGGGCAGCCGGCTCGCTCACCGCGGTCGGCAGCTCGATGACCGGGGCCATTCCGTCCTCGGCCGCCCGTTGTCGGGCTTCCTCGATGTACATCTCGGCCAGCGCGCGGTAGGCCTTGGCCGCCTCGGTATTCCGCTGCAGCGCGATGGGCTGGCCCTGGTTGACTGACTTGGTGATGTCGCGACTTGAGGGCACGAGAATGTCCACGTCGCGACCCAGGATGGCCAGGACGTCCTCACGCTCAATGCCGACGTTCGTGTTGGCCCGGTTGAGGAGGATCTTGACGCGACGGCGGTCGTATTCCATCCGCTCGAGCGTCTCGAGGCCGAGCTTGGTGTTCTTCAGCGACAGGGTGTCGCGCATCGCCACCACGCACACGTCGGTGGAGGAGTCGATCAGACTGATCACCTCGGGGCCGAAGCTTGGTGAGGTATCGATGATCACGAACTCGAACATTTCGCCCAGCAGCCGCTGAACCTCGGTGAGGAACGGGACGGTGATCATGGCCGCCTGATCGGGACGGACCGGAGCCAGCAGGGCTCGTGCTCCCGATGGATGCTCCATCAAGAAGTCCTCGAGCTTGTCAGCGTCCAGCGAGCCCCCGGAGCGGACCAGATCGTAGATCGTGCGCATGGGGGTCAGACCCATGGCCAAGGCGACATCACCGAACTGCAGATCGAGATCGAGGATGACCACGCTGTGGCCGGCATCGGCCAGCGAAACGGCGAGATTCACCGAGGTCAGCGTCTTGCCGCTTCCGCCCTTGAGTCCGAGCACGCAGATCACGTTCCGGGTGGACTCGGTCTCAGTGGCAACCGTCCCGCGGCGCCGGATGACCGACTTCTCCAACGCGAAGGCCAGCTGGCGCGAGAGAGCGGGATCGAGGCTCACACCTGGATCGGTCGGCAGAGCGACGATGTCGTCAACACCGTTTGAGAACACCTCATGCAGATAGCCACCGCTACCGCTCGGGCAGAGCAGAACGATCGGCCGGCTGCCGTGCTGACGATGGGCCTTGACGACGAAGTCACGGGCCTCAGCGGTGTAATCGGCCACGGCGACGATCAGTGCGTCCCCGGGACCAAGCCCGCTGGCCGTGGGACCATCGAGCTCGAGATAGTCGAGCACGGAGACATTGGGATCGCGTGCGACGAGAGTCTCGACCAGACCGCGGTCGACCTCCCCGTCGAGTGCGACCAGGACTTGCAGTTCGGCACTCATCAGTGGGCTCCGGTGGGGTTGGCATTGACTTGGGCGACGCTGTCGGCGATCACTTGCTGCGCCGTCGTGATTGCCGAGGGTGTGGCCGAGGCGTTGCTCGGCCGCAGCGTCAGGTAGAGGCTGGCGGTCTGAGCCGCGTAGATCAGGTCGGCGGCCTGCTTTGCGGTGACGGCTAGCACCATCGAGCCGCCGGTAACCGTGGAGGTGCTGGCAGCAGCGGGGGTTGCGCTGCTGGCCGAGCCGGAACTGGCGGTCGTGCTCGTGCTGGCGCTGGCAGGCGCCGCAGCCGCCGGTTGAGCGGAGCCCGAGCTGGTGGAGGCAGTGCCTCCAGCGGGCTTGACCACCGCGATGTTCGAGTCGAGCAGCACCATCTTGGGGCCGAAGGTGGCGTAGACATCGACGCGGTCTCCGGCCTGCAGAATGTCGGTAGCTCCCGGCGACTCGCTGATGTTCAGCGCGACGGCGCGCTGATCGGGGGTGAGCAGCCCGATCACGCCGGTCGGAGCGGAGAAGTCGGTCTGCGTCAGCTGTTGGCCCGGGAGGATGTTCGTGGTCGCCACCTTGCCGGCCAGCGTCGCGGCATCGCTCACGGCGCCGGGCTGAAGCTGGGTGGCGACGATCGGCGTGGACTTGTAAAGACCGCGGGCGGCCACGACATTCCCGGCCGTTCCCTGAGGGATCTGGGCGGTGGCCACCAGGACGGTGGCCTGCACCGTCTGGGTCGTCGTCTTGAGCCCGCTCTTGTACTGGCCGAGGGCGAACATCAGGATTCCCGCTGCGCAGGCGGCGCAGAGCAGAGCGAGCACAAGCGCGCCCTGGCGGGTGGCCAGCATTCCGCCCAGGCTGGGCCGGGCCATCCTTCTCTGTGTCATCTTCACGGCTTGACTCCTTGCGGGTTCACGTAGTCGGGCAATTGGTTGATGAAGGGGGTGTCGCGACGCTGCCCGGATTGCCAGACGCCCATGGGTTGGAGTTCGTGTTGGTGACGCTTGTCGCCACCCGCTCGATGCGCATCGTTCCGCTCTGGGCCATGGTGATGGCGGGACTGCCGATCGGTGACGGGAACGTCACGGTGCTGACCACACACACGCGCACCGGCTGTCCGTCCGCGTAATTCATGGTGGTCAGCGGCTGGTAGATCCACACCTGCGCCTGGGTCACGTCGCTGCTGCCGTTGCGCAGCTCGGGCTGCGCCTGGGCCCGGATGTAGCACTGCAGCGTCGGCGTCGAGGAGCATGAGGAGGGCATCACGTAGTCGGAGGCCTGCCAGCTGACGGCGGCCGAGCGCGAACCCAACTCGGCCAGCTGCGTCTCCTGGTTGGCGTAGTCCTCGTAGCGCCCGAAGTAGGTGATCCCGAGGATGATCAGAATCAGGACGGGCAACACCACAGCGAACTCGACCACGGACTGTCCACGCTCCTGACGGAGCCGGTCGCCCAGCGTCAGCACAGTATTCCTTGCGTTGGTGCATATCGACATTGCGTTCCAGGTTCTCGGGGGCGGCATTTACCGCTAGCTCTCGTATCGATTGCCCGGGTATGGGTCTGGACTGAGAGAACCGCTAGTTAGGCCTAGACGAACGTCTAGTGGTGGGGCCAGAGAGGTTCCGGTACTAGTACTTAGGAGGAATTTCAAACCCGCGACGAGGTCCCGCGTCCCGAGGCCGGCTGAGGAGACCGGCACGGAGAAGCGCGAAGGGTTTAACGACAAAGCGCCCGTCCGAAGCCTGGTGGTGCAGACTTCGGAGCGGGCGCTTTTGTTCATGCTTTGACCACCGATTTACAGGTGGCTGCCGGTGCTGTTGAACAGGCTGGAGATCTGGCCGCCGAGGAGGGTCGCGGCGAGGACCACGATCAGGGCGATGACCGCGATCAGGATGCCGTACTCCGCCATCGTCTGCCCATCCTCGCGGCGGAAACGAGCCGTGAAGATGGTGACGAGGTCAAGAAGATTCATCATGTGTTTTCACCCCCTCCCCTTGTCTCGTGCCGGTTGCCCGGGTTTACGTTGAAGAGGCGGACGATGGGCCACCGGCAGTGACCGGTGTGGTGTGAGGAGTTGTCCGCCATGGCAGGAAGATCGGAATGCAGCCGACCCAGCCACCAGAGACAAATGGCTAGTTCCCACCTAGACCAAGGTGGGAACGCCCGCCCGGATCCCCACAGCTAACACGAACCGGTAGCCGGAGCTAGACGTTGGTGGGGTCGGGAACCCTCGCGCGGAGGGCGACATTCTTCCCATGCGCGAAGCCCAGGTGATCCCCAGCCGACGAGTCCTGCTCGCAGCCGACGACCGCCGCTTCCGCGCTCTGGCCTGCACTCTGCTCAGCCGCCGGGGTTATTCGGTCACCCTATGCGCCCGCGGGGAAGACCTGGCCGAGGCGGCCGTCCGCGAGCGTGCCGATGTCGTTGTCATCGACGCCAGTGCGTCCCTGACCGCCGCGGCCCGCGAGGCGGCCCGGCTGGGGGCGCTCAACCCTCCGGTGGGCATCGTTGCCGTCAGTGGTGATCCTCACACTGGGCTGGCGGCCCTCCCGGTGCTTCCCAAGTGGAGTCCGTTTCAGGCCCTGTCCGCCGCGATCGAACGTGTGTGTGCCGGCACCACCTCCGGAGAGCTGACTGGTGTCGGGCTCTAACTCCTCGACCAGTGCCGAGCGCACACCGTCACTCAGCCTGACACTCGAGCGCTTTGACTACGCGCGCGTGGGTGACAGCGTCGCTGTCATGCAGGTCCTGGCCCGCGTGCATGATGGTCAGAACGCGCCCGCGGCGGCCGAGCTCGCGCTGTATGCCGGTGCCGGTGCGCCCCTGCGCTTCGCCGCTCGCGCCTGCCGCTCGGAGCAGCGCCTCCTGGCCGGCGGCGCCACCCAGACGCTCTGGCGCGCCCTGTTTACCCTGCCCCTTTCCGCGGTCGAGCCCACCGGAGTGCTGTTCGAGCTGAGCACCGGTGCCGCGTTCGCCCAGACGGTGATCCTTCCCGTCCCGGCAGCTCGTCACCCCGGCCCGACCGCGCTGGCACTGATTCCGGCCGAGGCGCTCACGCGGGCCGGCGCGAGCCCCCTGCGCCAAGCGGTGGCGGTGGCGACCGCGGTTGCGGTCACCGCCAGCTCGACCCCGGTGCTGGCGGCGGCCGCGTCGGCGGCTCCTGTCCTGCACGCCGGGGGGACGGCAGCCCGGATCTCTGACCAGGTCCGTATCGCCCAGGATCGGCTCCGGCACCAGCGCCTGACGTTGCGCACGGCCAGCGCGGCGAGGCAGCGGCTCGCCGCCGCAGCCGCCATTACCGCCGCGGCCAACCCCCCCGCACCGGCCCCCGCCACGCCCGCCCCCACGGCAAAGCACCGGGCCAAGGCTGCCCCCACCGCGAAGCCCCGGGTCAAGTCCGCCGTGACGACGCGCACGGTCACCCAGGGCACGCGGCCCTCACACCGCGCTGGCCGCCATCGCTCCGAGGGTCTCGAGCTGGCCCCGAGCCGGATGGCGCAGCCGAGCACGAGCGGCACCGCCCGGCCCACCGTCTCACCGAGCGCGAGTGCTCCGGGGGCGGTTCCCGTCGGGAGCTCGGGCGGCGTGGCCGCCGGCAACACCGTCGCGCCCGGCACCACCGTCGCGCCCGGCAACACCGTCGCGCCCGGCACCACCATCGCCCCTGGCACCACCGTTGCCCCCGGGTCAACCGTTGCCCCCAGCAACAGCGTCACCGCCGGACAGCTGCCGAACACGACCCCGCCGACCCCAGCTCCCGCTCAGGGGCAGACCCCGCCGGCCGCGACGGGCACACCCGTGGCCCAACCCGTGACCACCGCGCCTCCGCGCGTGCACCGGGCTCAGACCGAGCCGGCGTCACAGCGACCGGCGCGCACCGTGACGCGCCGTTCCAGCACGGGCGGAGCACCCGTCCTCGGCGGGCTCACCAAGCGGCCGCCGACGACGCCTGTGGGCACGAGCACCCCGACGGGCGGGGCGCCGACGCTGAGCCCCAATCCGGCAGGCTTCAGCGGCCCCCAGTCGTGGAGCGGAACCGTCACCCAGGATCCTGCGCTGACCGGAGCGCTGGGCAGCCTCTCCAACCTGCTGGCCAACGGCAACACACCACCGGGCTTTCTCATTCCCATCTACATGGAGGCGGGGCGCCGTTACGGCGTGCCCTGGGAGGTCCTGGCGGCGATCAACGCCGTCGAGAGCGACTACGGGCGTAACCTCAACACCTCCTCGGCGGGCGCCATCGGCTGGATGCAGTTCGAACCCTCCACCTGGCGGGAATGGGGCGTGGCGGCGGACGGCCACAGCGTGGCCAACCCCTACGACCCCCGCGACGCCATCTTCTCCGCCGCGCGCTACCTGGCCGCGGCGGGAGCCACCAAGGACATCTGGGGCGCCGTGTACGCCTACAACCACGCCAGCTGGTACGTGGACATGGTGCTCACGCGGGCCCGCGCGATCGCCACCAATGTCCGACCTGAGCGCCAATCGGTCCGTCACGGCGTTGTCTCGGTCTACTTCTCGACCTACCAGCGCACACACCCCACGGTTCGCTTCCGCGGGGGGATGCTCTCGAACTACGTGCGCCTTGTTGCGGCGGCCAACATGGTCAGCGCGGCCAACTTCCCCTACGTGTGGGGGGGCGGCCACCAGCAGCCGGCTCGCTTTGCCGCCTTTGACTGCTCTGGATCGGTCTCCTACGTCATCCAGCAGGCCGGCTACAAGGTGCCGACCACGGTGTCCGGCGACATCTCCAGCTGGGGCTTCCCCACCGGCCCCGGGCGTGTGACCATCTTCTACAACTCCACGCACACGTTCATGCGGATCGGGAACCGGTACTTCGGAACCAGCGGTTTTGCCCGCCCCGGCGGAGGCGCCGGCTGGTTTTCCACCAACCGCCTGCCGGCCAGCTATCTGGCTCAATTCTCCGAGGTGCACGTTCCGGCGCTGGGGGCCAACTCGTTCCGGCCCCATCGGCGCGTGCGTCTGCGCAGTGGCCAGGGCCGGTCCCACGGCCTCTCTCCGCTGAGCGCCACGCGCCCAGTCCTGCTCTCGGCGCTGTCGCCTTCGCCCGCCTACGCGCACCCTCACACGCTGTCCGCCTCCCCCGCCTTCGCGCACTCTCAGAAGTTCCACTTCTAGGCACGTGTTCTAGAGGCCCTGGCCCTCTGGGGCAGAATTGACCTCAATGGCCGGTATCTCCAGGGTGCAGGCGGGAGACTCAGCGGAGCTCGACCGCGCGCTCGACAACGTGGACGATGCCCTCGCCGGGGTCACTTTCCCCAGCGCTCCCCGACGGCTCGCCCGCACGCGGGCGGCAGTGCTCTACCGAGCGTCGGGCGAGAGCCGGGACGTCGTCCCGGTGGCTCAGCTGAGCTACGCCGGTGAGCTACTGCTGCTCATCGCCGTAGACCTGGCGGCGGAGCCGGCCCAGGCCCAGCGGATCATCGACCGGCTCGACGCGCGGGGCGGCGTGCCCCGCCTGGCGCTGGGGCGCGAGATTCTGCAGAGCGCCCGCCTGCTCGCCTCGCCGGCGAGTGTGGCCATCGAGGTCCGCCTCGCTCTCCTGCGTGCCTTCGCCGGAGCCACCTCAGTCACCTTGTGGACGTTGCCGGGCCAGCAGATCAAGCGCGTGGGTGAGGCGGGACCGCCCGGCGCCGAGCAGGAAGCCATTCACGGGCTTGCCCACCACCTGCTCTCCGGTGACGGCGCACGACCACCGCACGGCCCGGTCACCGGGGTCCGGCTTGAGCGGCTGCGCCCGCCTCGGGCGGCGTTGGTCCTGGAGAGCCCGGCCGCCACGGCCGAGGAGAGCGAGTTGCTGCTGGGAGCGGGCGCACCGGCGGTGTCGGCCCTGCTCGATCGCCAGGTGATGACGGTCCGTGATACCCCAAACGAGCAGACCGTGCGCAGCTCGGTGGAGCGGCGGCTGGCTCGGTTGCGCTTCGACCTCCACGACGGCCCCCAGCAGGATGTCCACCTCCTGGCCCAGGATCTGGCTCTGTTCCGCGAGCAGCTGCGACCGGCCATCAGCGGCGACCTCAACGCGAGCCGGCTGCTGGGCCGTCTGGATGACCTCGAGGCGCAACTCGTCGCGCTCGACGGTGACCTACGCCGGCTCTCGACGGCAGTTCAATCGCCGCTGTTGATCCCGGGCTCGCTGCCCGAGGCCGTCCGGTCGGTGACCGACGCCTTTGCCGCGCGAACGGCAATCGTGCCCACGATGAAGTTCACCGGAGATGTGGATGAGCTGACCGATTCCCAGCAGATCGCCCTCCTTTCGCTGATCCGCGAGGCCCTGAGCAACATCCGCCAGCACAGCCAAGCCGAACATGTCGAGATCACGGTGGTCTCCGGAGACGACGGGGTTCGGGTCGAGATCCGCGACGACGGCAAGGGATTCGACCTCGAGGAGACCCTGGTCAGAGCCGCCCGGGCCGGGCGCCTCGGGCTGGTCGGTATGCATGAGCGCGTGCGGATGCTCGGTGGCGTGACCCGAATCGATAGCCGCCCGGGAACCGGAACGGTGATCTCGGCCACGCTTCCGCCGTGGCCGGGCGAGGACGAGCGGCCGGCCGAGCCGTGATCGCCCGGATCAGCGCCGGTCAGACGATCCCGTTCTCCAGCGCGTAGCGCACCGCACCGGCGCGGTTGACCACGCCCAGCTTGCGGTAGATGTTGGTGAGGTGGAACTTGATCGTGTGCTCGCTGATCCACAGGTCGCGACTGATGGCCGAGGTGGTCATCCCCGAGGCGACGGCGGACAGGATCGAGCGCTCGCGGTCGGTGAGGGTCGGCGTCGCCGCAGCCTGCGCCCCGCCCGGGCGGACGGCCGCCGAGGCCGGGGCGTGAAAGACGGCTCCGCTGGAGGCCTGGCGCAGAACCGAGGCGATGTCGACCGTGTGGGCGCTCTTGAGGACGTAGGCGCTGGCGCCCGCGAGCAAGGCGGCATCGATGATCGGACGGTCATCGCAGGCCGAGAGCACGACGATTTTTATCTCGGGCCAGTTGGCCCGGATCCGCTCGATCATCTCCACACCGTGAAGACCCGGCATCTTGAAGTCCATGAGGATGATGTCCGGCCGGCGCCGCTCGACAAGCTGCAGCAAATCATCGCCCGAGCGAGCCTCACCCACGACGTCCATGTCATCCAGATGGTCAAGCGTGCGGCGGATGCCGGCGATGATCAGGGGGTGATCGTCGGCCAGCAGAATCTTGATCTCATTCTGCACGGGACCGTGATTGCTCATCGACTCATCGACTAGGGCTTGCATTTCTTGGATCGATCTCCTTCAGGGACTCCGGCAGGCTCCAGCGGGTCTGCCTGGGCATTCCTGATTTCGGCGGCTGGCCCCGGTTCCTTTAGCGCGGAGGACGGAAACGGCCGTGGCTGAGGGCTCCCCACGCTTTGTTATCCAGCAGCACGACGCCACCACGCGCCACTACGACCTGCGTCTCGAGGTCGAGGGCGTCCTGCGGTCGTGGGCCGTTCCCAAGGGGCCTTCCGCCGACCCCGGCGTCAAGCGCCTGGCTGTCGCCGTCCCTGACCACGAACTCGGATATGCCGAGTTTGAGGGGATGGCCGGGGGAGGAGGCGGCACCGGCGCGGTGATCATCTGGGACACCGGTACCTACAGCAACCTCGACCCGGATCGCTCCATGGCCGCGAGCATTGCCATCGGGCACGCGAAGGTGTGGCTCGAGGGCGAAAAGCTTCAGGGCGGGTGGACGTTGCAGCGCACCGGAAGTCCAGCTGAGCGGCAATGGCTACTCATCAAGCGCCGCGATGATCCTCCACACCGCCGGACACCGCGCAAGCCGGCCGACGAGCGTTCGGTCCGCAGCGGGCGTACGCTCGCCGAGGTGGCCGACAGCTCAGGCAAGAACACTCAGTTGCGGATCGGCCGCCGGGCTGTCTCGATCTCGCATCCGGACAAGGCGCTGTTCGCCGACCCGGCAGTGACCAAGCTCGAGCTGGCGCGTTACTACGAGCAGGTCGCGCCGGAGATGCTGCCCCATCTCCGGGGTCGCCCGCTGGCCCTTCAGGCCTTTCCGGATGGGATCGTGCAGAAGGGGTTCTTTCTCAAGTCCGTACCTCGCCATTTCCCGGAGTGGATCGAGACAGTCGAGGTGCCCAAGCGGGGCGGAACCCTTACCCAGGTCGTGGCCAGTCACCCGGCCACACTGGTCTACCTGGCCGGACAGAACGTCGTCACTCCGCATATCTGGCTCTCTCGCGCCGATCGACCGCAGCAGCCGGACCGACTGATCCTCGACTTCGACCCCTCGCCCGGCGCACGCTTCGCCGACGTCCGCGCGGCCGCGCGCGAGGCCGGCGAGCGTCTGCGGGAGGCCGGGCTCGTCACGTACGCGATGCTGACCGGATCACGCGGAGTCCACGTGGTCTGTCCCCTGCGCCGGGGTCCCGAGTTCACCGCGGTCCACCGGTTTGCCCGCTCCGTGGCTGAGGCGATGGTGGCTGACAACCCGCGGCGGCTGACGCTCGAGTGGCGCCGGGCAGACCGAGGCGCCCGCATCTACGTCGACGTGAATCGGAATGCCTACGCCCAGCACGTCGTCGCCCCGTACGGGGTACGACCGCGCCCGCGGGCCCCCGTGGCCATGCCGATCGAGTGGACTGAACTGACCGAGTCCCGGCTCAAGCCCGATCGCTACACGTTGCCATCCGCCGTGCAGCGCGTGCGCGCCCAGGGAGACGCCTGGCGGGATATCAATCGTCACGCGCGCCGGTTGCCCTGATATCCGGGGGACGGGCCGGTCCGTGGGAGCGTTAACTAAGCAATAGCTTTCTCATCCATCTCAGACGCGGCTTTTAATGAGCTCTCTCAGAATTGCTGTATGTCCACTGCCCGCCCCTCGACTCCCGCGCCAGGCCGAGCCCGCACCGGTGACGCGGTCGAGGGGGTGCGACCGATGCGCTGGCTGCGCGGCGGGCCGGACGGCAACGAACAGCTCACGGCGGCCACCGGAGTTGTGCTGCTCGTCCTCCTCGCCGCGCTCGGCATCACCATCCTGCGGATCGGACAGCTGATCTCCGAGCACCTGTTCCTCGGTCTCCTGCTCCTCGGCCCGGTCGGGCTGAAGATGGCCACTACCGGTTATCGCTTCGTCCGCTACTACACGCGCCACGCCGAGTATGTGCGGCGTGGACCGCCCGAGCTGTGGCTGCGCCTGCTCGGCCCGGCCGTGGTTTTCAGCACCCTTGGCGTGTTTGCCACCGGAGTGTGGCTCCTGATCGTGGGGCCGGCGCAGCGCAATCCGGCCCTGCTGTTGCACAAGGTCACGTTCATCGTCTGGGGCGTCGTGACCGGCCTGCACGTGCTCGGCCACCTCGCGCAGATGCCGCGGGCATTGCGGGCCCCGAGCCTGGACGGAACGGGACTCGGCGGCGGGCAGGCGGGCAGAGCAGGGCGCGGCCTGGCCCTGGCCGCAGCGATTGTGGCCGGCTTGGTGCTGGCCATCGCCCTCATCCCGGATTTCTCATCCTGGACCTCGGGCATGTCGAGCTTCCATCACGGCTGAGCCGAGGCCCCCCCGGGTGCTACCACGGCCCCGGTGGCTGACCACCCCCTCCGGTGGTTGACCACCGCCCATTGGCTGTCCACCGCCCCGTTGGCTGACCACCGTCCCCCCGGCGCCCCGTCTCGGATCCACCCACCCCTTAGTGGGTGACGACGGTAAAGAAGTCCCGGCCGTAGGGCGCCAGAAACTGTCCCGGCACCCCCGGCTGGCCGGGAACGATGGGCACGACCGTCAGCGAACTGCGGGCACGACGGTGCCCGTATAGGTAGGCAGCGACCCATTCGGGGTTGATGTCCAGCTCCACGGCGCGCTGAACCCGGGCAGCGATCAGCGCCCCGGCCAGGGCGGCCGGGGTGAGACTCTCGCCCCCAGCCCAGATGAGACGTCCGTCGGCGGTGATGCCCAGCCCGGAGCGAGCCGGTGATGGGGTCCCGCCCAGCGCGGCACCCCAGCACAGCAGGCAACCGATGTTGCTCGCCGGACGCCCGCCGGCGACGAGCAAGTGCAGGTTCTGTCGCACCGAAACGATCTTTTGACCGCTGGCGGGCACCCCCGCCCGCCACGCGCCGATGTCGGTACGGCCGGACGCGTAGGTCACGATCGAGCCGAGGCCGGGCGCGATCGCCACGGCCGTCCGGCCTCCGAGGGCAAATCCGCCCGCACCAGTGTCGAACTTGAAACCGCCGTTGAATGCCCCGAGCAGACCGTGGCGCTCACGACCCCCGATGGTTGGGCCGTAGCGCCAGCCGCTGGAACCGGCGTCGACGGTGCCCGAATGAAGGTGCAGCCCGACGAGACGCTGGTCGAAGGACAGCAACGCAACTCCCCCGCGCCGCGCCACCCAGACGGCCGTCTGACCGCGCCAGCTGACCGCGGGGACGAACGGCGTTGACTGCGTGCCGGAGGCCACGGGCAGCACCCGCGGAGGCGCGGGCGGCCGGGCGCGCCGTGGGCGGGCCGCCCGCGCCTGGGATCGGGACGTGGACCTGGCCGTTGACCGCGACCGAGAGCCCGGGCCAGCGGGGGGCGTGGCGCCTCCGCAGCCCGCCACGGCCACCGCGACGAGCGCCGTTGCGACCAGCGTCCGCCGATCGGCACGGGCGATCATGGCCAGGGCGCCACCAACGACCCCGGCGCGGTCCCGCGCACATCAGTCATGAGCTTCATCGCGATCAGCATCGAACCGTCCCCACAGCCGAGACTAAGCCCGCGGTGAGACTGCCCTTATGGCGGTGTCATCCCGCCCAGACCGGGCGGTCAGCGCCGGCGGGCCGGACGCGCGCCCGGCAGGGCCGCGCGACGCCGGCGCCGGACCCGTGGGATCAGCACCGAAGCCACCAGGGCCGCGGACAGGGGCAGCTCGAGCAGGGCGATCACGCCCAGTCCCGCCGTCGCCGTAATGAGAATCAGGGTGAGGACAAAGGCCACACCCACGTCCTCGAGCAGGTCACGGCGACGGCGCGCGAAGTGCCGCTCCCGGCGTCGGCGCTCGACCCGAGCTTGCGCTCGCACGCTGTCGGGAGACCGCTTCCGGGCCTCGGGCCGCGCTCCGGAGCGCCGCACGGCACGCTCGGACTCACGGGTCTGGAAATGTCGTGCCGACGCGGCGCTCATCTCACAGGCCCAGGGCGAAGGTGACCAGCCAGACCCCTCCGCAGAGCTGGATGAACCGATCCGAGAGCATGATCTCCTCCGGAGCTCCGCCCCGTCCCCCGGTGACGAGCAGGCCATAGCGGAGGAGGGCCAGGGTGAAGGGTGCGATCGTCGCTTCTCGCCAGACGAGGGCGCCGGGTTGCCCGGGCCGGAATGCCCACAGACAGTACGCACCCAGGGCCACCGCGCTCGAGGCCGCCAAGACGAGGCGCAGGAACTCGCCGTTGTAGTCCGCGAGCACCCGTCGCGATCCACGCGCGGCGGGATCCAGCCAGTCGGCATACCGCTTTCCGGCGGCGACGAATAAGGCGGAGAACGAGACGACAACGAAGAACCAGCGCGAGATCGGCACGCCGGCGGCGATTCCGCCGGCCGCCGCCCGGAGCACGAATGCGCCGGCGATCGCGGCGATGTCGGCCACCGCGACACGGCGCAGCCAGCCGGTGTAGGCGAAGTTCAAACCCGCGTAGCCCGCGGCGACAGCCACGGTCGCCGCCCCCAGCACGGCGGCCACCCCCAGCCCCCCCACGAGCGCCAGCAGCGCGACCAGCCGCGCCGGGCCGGGCCGGATCGCCCCCGAGGCGATCGGCCGGTGGCGCTTGATGGGATGGTTCCGATCCTCACGGGCGTCATGCAGATCGTTGATCAGATATGCCCCACTTGACAGCAGGCAGAAGGCCACCGCGGCCAGCCCAGCACGCTCGAGCACCCGCGGCTGGGTGAGCGCTCCGGCGGCAGCGGGAGCTCCGAACACAAGCACGTTTTTGGGCCACTGACGAACCCGGACAGCCCGTGCCCAGCCAGCGGCGCCCCTGACCGGACGCCGCATCGCGGTGACCGGGGCCCCGGGCCCAGCTCGGTTCTCGTCTGCCGTCACCTGGAGGGAGGCGGCCGCCTGCGCTCTAGCCATTGACCACACGTTCTCCAGCGCGCGCCGTTCGCCTGCCCGCTGCCATGAGAGTTCTCTTTACGGGCAGGACTGGGTGCGGTCAGCCGCGAACGGTTCTCCTGAGGCAGCCGATCCCCGCCGCCAGCCTTCGCCGAGCCGATGTCCGCCCACGCCAGTCACCGCCTCCCGCCCCGGCCCCTACCGCCGCGTCTGACCCCGGTCCGTCGCGCCCGCCGCGTGCTGACCCTCACCCTGCTCATGTGTGCGCTCCCGGTGGTCATCTCCTTCCTGACCACGGTTTCCGGGCCGTCGAATTCGAGCTTCACGATCAATGCGGTCGAATGGCTCCGCGATCATGGCGCGGCCGGATTCGCCTCGTCGGTCGAGAGCGTCTACTACAGCTTCAACGCTCCGGGCACGGGCGGTCCCGCCCTGAAGCGCCTGAGGCTGTACGGCCATGCCGTCGCCGCTGTCCATCCGCCTGACGTTGCGCCACTCCTTCATCCCGCGCTCCCCGGCGAAGGCGTCTGGACGCCGACGGAGACGTGGAGCGGGGCAACTCCCCCGGTACAGATCACCCAGTTCCGCACCGACCCCAATTACCCCCAGATGGTCGCCGGCGTTGCCTGGATCGACCCGCGCCGGACCTCGATCGTTCTCTACCCGGGCCAGCTTGAGCCGTCCGTCACCCTGCCCCGGGGCCCGATGGAGGTGCCTCCGTCGCTGC
>JAXDGI010000256.1:0-6982 GCA_034665145.1 Solirubrobacteraceae bacterium | reverse complement strand
ACCGATGTCCTGCTTGCTCTACATCTCTAGCGGCGTGCTGCGCTACCTCGGTCTCGAGCTGGCGATGCGACCTGTGCTGCGAGACGTTGGCGAGCAGTTGCCGGGAGCGCCGATTCCTGACCCCGCGCGCGTCTCGCTACACCAGCGGCTGCTGGCGACAGTGCCGATGGTCACCTGGGGCGCATCGCTCATTGTCGCCGGGCTGATGACCCCAAACACTCGAAACTTCGACACGATCGGACTTGCCAGCGGCGTCTCCGTTGGCGTGACCGCGGCCTTCTCGATCTGGCTCAGCCTCGTACTGGCAGATTCTGTGTCTGGGCCCATCATCGACCTGCGCAACGCCGCACGTCGGCTCGGCACGGGAGATCTCGCCGTGCACGTGCCGGTCGTGTCCACCGATGAAACGGGCGAACTTGCGGCAGCGTTCAATGCGATGGTGGCCGGGCTTGGCGAGCGGCAGCGGCTGCACGAGGCGTTCGGTGTGTTTGTCGATCCAGCCCTGACGGAGCGTGTGCTGACTGAGGGCACGGACCTCCGCGGTGAGGAGATCGAGGCCTCGATCCTCTTCCTCGTTGTGCGCGGGTTCACCCAATTCGCCGAGCATGCCGCCCCGCAGAAGGTCGTTGCCTGCCTCAATCAGCTCTACGAGGCGGTCGTCCCTGTGATCGAGCGCCACGGCGGGCACGCAAATAAGTTCGTGGGCGACGGACTGCTGGCTGTCTTCGGGACCCCCAGGCGGCACGCCGACCACGCAGCACGCGCGCTTGCAGCCGCCTTCGAGATCGCCCAGGTCGTCAAGGATGGCGTCGGTGGCGAGCTCCGCGTAGGGCTCGGTGTGAACTCAGGAAGGGTTGTTGTCGGCACGATCGGCGGAGGCGGACGGCGCGACTTCACAGTCATCGGGGATCACGTGAACACTGCAGCCCGCGTCGAGGCAGCAACTCGGCTGACAGGCGACGACGTCCTCATCACAGAGAGCACGCTGCGCGCGCTCGGCTCCTCCACCGAGGACTTTGAGGAACGACCATCCATACCGCTTAGAGGCAAGACAGCCACCGTTCGCCTTTACGCCCCACGCTCCCGCAGCCAAGATCGGTCACGGCCCGGGCCGTCCTGAGTCCAGCTCGATCTCGGAACCGTGCGCGCGGGACCTCTGATCGTCCCCCGGCGCACAGAACGGTCCACTCGAACGCCGATCCCGCCAAACGCGGCTTGTCATTAGGCCCGATGTCAATGTCAGCGAGTGCAGTTCGCACTATCGCATTCACTCTCCCGCCGTCCTGCCTCGCGCGAGCGCAATGGCGACGAGTCGCTCGCTCGGGCTGACGGGGTTGGCTCACGCCCATCTGGGGACATAATCATGTTTGCCCCCGCCCCCCGGAACGCGACAACCCGGCTAACCCGGGCTCTCGAAATGGGCCGTGGAGGAATCGAACCTCCAACCTTGGGATTAAGAGGCGCTCGTTTGCAGGGCTTTTGTAGTCCGTACGAGCAGTTCGCGGCGTGTCAGTGCAACTAGAGCAGGTCAGAATTGCTGAGTTCGGGACACGGTTGGGGACACGATCGACGTGGCACCTCCGTCGCGTCAACCTAATCGAGCGACGGACCACCGCAGTACACGACAGACCCGGCGGAACAAGCATCGTGATCTTCCGCACAGGCCAGTCCCGAGCGGAAATCGTGACACTGGTCGTCGCGGGCGAAGCTTGATCGGAGGAGTAGCCCGCGGCATCTAGCTTGCCACCGAACGCAGTCGCGACGACTGCCAACCCAAACCCCATACGAGCCCACGCGAACCCCAACCGCTATCGGTGGTGCCTGCGCGGTGGTTTAGGCAGCGGGCCTAGGCGCGTCGGCGTGCGCACACCCGCCCGCAGCGTGGCCAACGCGGGCTTGCCCTGGCGCAGCGTCGCCATTGCCCTCACCGAGATTCGTCCGCTGTCATAACGGGCCACGTGCCGTAGCGTCACGCTGTGTCCACGGCTCCGGACCAAGTGCTCGCCGCCGATCCCCAGGCGCTCGACGAGCTCGTAGCGTGTGGCGCCGGGGACCGCCCGCCAGCTCACTTGCACAATGCGACCCCGGCGGGTGACGTGGAGGTGGGCAGGGCGGCCGAGACGCGGCGAGGGCGGCAGGAACTGGGCCACCGTGAGCTGCTCGGCCGGAAGCCGGGCCAGCTCGAACTCGGCGACGATCGTGCGCCGGTCGGTCCCGGGGGCCGGGGAGAAGTGAAGTTTTCCGCGGCCGCCCCCGTTGACCGTGCCGATCGCACGGCTGCCCGTGCGCGTCTTTTCCACGAAGGTGACGCGCTGCGCCTTGCGGCGAGCGATCGAGTAGACGAGGGTTCGCGTGGCTCCGCGGCCGCGGACGGAGACCGAGAGCCGCGCCTTGGGCTGATCGCTGGCCTGGCTTGTCTGCCTGAGGGTCGGCGAGCCAGGCAGCATCTCGATCGTGTAGACCCCGGGCTTGGGATTGACCAGCCCGACGACGGTGATCTTGGCCTTCTCGCCGCGCAGGATCCGGATCGCCGGGTCGTGGGCGAGCCCGGACCCCGGGGTGCTCTCGAGCACGTCCCCCGACGGCGTGCGTACCCGGACGCTCGGCGCCCCATTGACGCCGTCGAGGCGAATCGCCCGGCTGCGGTCGCCTGGCTTGATCCGCACCGTGATCGGGGACCCGGCCGCCGCCGCCCGCGCGGCATGCGGGGAGAACACGTTGTCCTGCACGAACGGTGACCAGCGGCATCCGTCAAACGGCCACAGGAACAGGTGGAAGGGGGAGTACTGGACGCCGCCGCCGACATTGAGGTCGCCGGTGGGGAACGGGATCGTGAGACAGCCACCGACTCCTCGGCTCGAGATCACCGCGACCACGCCGGCGCAGACGACGTCGACCACGCAACCGTGGATGTCACCCTTGAGATTGAAGCGGCCATTGTCACCGTTGAACTCGCCGTCGACCCGGCCCGAGACGTCGATGACATCGAACAGGTTGGCGTGAATTCCGCCTCCGAGGGCGAAGTACGACGGGTACTCGTAGAGAAGGTAGGCCTGGGCGAGCGCCGTGCTGCCGAGCACCGGGAGCACGATCGACGCGTCGGCGCCGACGGCGATCGTCGTGCGCGCGAACGTCCGGCCGTAGAAGTTGTCGGGGAAGTCTGAGACCTCGCTCCGGTCGAGGACATACGGCGCGGCCGCGCTCGGGAAGGCGAGCACGACCGTCCCGTCGATCTGGAGGATCGTCTCGGCGGTGATCCGCGCGTTGGCCAGGAGCCGGGTCGGGTCCAGCCCGAAGCCAAAGCCGATCCGATTGAGGGCCACTCCGGCGAATAGCTCGAGCCCAGGAGCCGGGAAGTCGAGGCTCGCCTCGAGCTTGACGAGGCTTCCGCGCCGAATCGTCACTCCGCCGTGCGGGGGGATCATGTCGAGACAGACGTCTTCGATGACGCACGCTTTGCCCTGCCCTCTCCACTCGTCCGTCGCCCGCGTGTAGTCGAGCTGGACGGCCTGCACCGACAGGGCGCCGAGATCGGCGTCGATCGGCCCGATGCTGAGGTTGTCGATCACCAGCCCGTCTGCGTTGGTGGACCGCAGAGTCACGTTGCCCTGGGCCGAGACACCCCCGACCTCGAGGTAGCTGGGCAGGGCAAGGTGCACATGAATGGTGAGGCCGAAGGTGCCCCCGCTGTCGTCGAGCGCGACCGTGACGTCGCCGCCGAGGGCGAAACCGGCGATGTCGGCCAGGCCCCCGCCCGCGCGGGCGAAGGAGCCGAGCGGGATGGAATTGCCGTGGGGCGCGAGGTTCATGATGAACGAGCGCTTGTTCTGCAAATCGACGTTACCCACGGCCATCTGGGCGTCGGAGCTGACGATTTCGTCGAGCTGGGGAGCGACGACGATCGCCGCGCCCGTGGCGGGGATGAGGGTAAGCCCGTTGATCTTCACCGGCTCGTAGGCGATATACGCGTCAACGAAGCCAAAGGTCAGGTCGGCATTGGCGGCACTCGAGTTGGTGAAGAACCGGCCGCCGAGATTGAGATGGGACCCGAACGACGGCAGCATGCCCTGCATGGCCTTCGGTATCTGATCCTCGGAGGTCAGGTGCTCCAGGCAGCCTTCGAACTGCAATCCGCCGGCGACCACGGTTCTCGATGGCGGACAGCCCGGCTTCACCGTGTGATCGAAGACGACGGGGTGAGTTCCCACCTGCTTGACGGCGAAGTCGCTGGGCGTCGCGCACGTATAGACGGGAGGGTGCCTGGCCAGCGCCTCGTTGACCTTCCGGGCGGTGGCCCGTTGCCCCGCCGTCAGGGGTGCCGCCGGTGCGACGGTGAACGAAGTCGTCAGCGCCCGGCCGGGACCGGCGCCGCTGGTTGCCGTGGCGGTCACAGACCGTGTTCCCGTCCCGGCCCGGAAGGTGACGGCGGTCTGCGCCCCCGGGCAGGTGATCTCGGGCCGAGAATCACCGGCGAGGTTCCACGCGATCGACCCGGTCGGCTTGTCAGTGACCGCGCTCAGCACGATCTGGCGACCGGCGCTGGGCGGAGCTAAGGAGTCGATCCGGATGACGCGCGGCGGCGACGGCTGCGACGGGGGCGAGGAGCTACTCGTCGTTGTGGTGGTCGCCGCCGTGATCGTCGTCGTGGCCGATGCCGTAGCGGTGCTTGAACCGACATCGGCGATGCGCACGGAGATGGCGAAGCTCCCCGCGCTAGCGTAGGTATGGGTCCCGGTGACATCGAAGCCAGCACTCGGAGCGGCCGCGACGCTGCCCGCGGTTGTGCTGCCGTCGCCCCAGTGGATCTGCGCTGAGTAGTCGCTTGCCTGACCACCCGCGTCGGCGTCACTGAAGTGCGCCACCACGCCGGAGAGCGACTGTCCTTGGCTGCCGGACAGACTCCTTCCGGTGGCGCTCAGCGAGGCGTCGGAGGCGGTCGCTTGGAAGGTCGCGGTCTGGACGCCGGTCGGACAACTAAAGGGGTTGTTCGATGTGTACGTGTAAGAGACCGACCCGGGGTACGACGTGCCCTCTTCAGCGTAGGTGTGCGTGCCCTTGATCCCGTGATTCCCGTTATCCACCCCCGGCGACGTACTGCCGTCCCCCCAGGTGATGGTCGCACCCAAGAGTGGACAGACCAGGCCGCTGGCGACCGTGGCAGTGAACGACTGGCCCTCGGTAGCGGAGATCGTCGTTGCGCCAGCGGCGGCACCGGGGAACAGCAAAACCACCACGGCAGCACCCAGCGCGATCGGGCCGGCCGACCGCCGGGATGAGCGATGCTGAAGCTTGAACCAGCCCACTACTAGACCGGGTAGCTGCCGACTGCGTCGTAGGTGTGCGTTTCCGACAGGTCAAACCCGCCCGCCCCAGCGGCCGCGATCCTTCCGAGGGTCTTCGTGCCGTCCCCCCAGGTAATCGTCGCGCTCGCCCACGAACGATAAGCCCCGATGTCGGCGATCTTGCCCGTGAACGACTGGCCCTCGGTCGTGCGAAGATTCCGGGCGGCGCTCCGTGTCACCGGCCCTGCGTCCGGGTGGGGCGAGCAACCGCCTGTGACGGCCGCCGCAGCTGGTGGCTTGAGTATGAGCATGGCAGTGACCGCGGTTGCGGTCGGTCCCACCCTCATCGAGGCGTGGGGTCGTTCGCATCACGGAGCGCCGGTGAACTTTTCTCTAGAGCGTCAAGGCTCCGCGTCTGCCGAGCGCCAAACTTCACTACTGCTCCGTGATGCGGGGATCACGCTGATCAGCTTTGATCAGCCGGTGGCCGACTTTGATCGCCTACGTCTGATGCTGGACCTCGAAGTGGGCTCTGACCCGATCGTCGGTAGCGTCCAGTCTGGCGATACGCACTCGGAATTCTCCGGTTGGGTCGGCCTCGCCACCGCGCTCGAGGAGGCTATGAGAACCGCCGCGGCCCGGGGAGCCCACCGCTCAACCCCTCGCGACACGAACTCAACCAGGCTCCGCCAACTGCTCTGAGAGCGCCGTCGGCAGCTCGGCGCGGGAATGCACTCCGAGCTTGAGATATCCATGACGCAGATGACTCTCGACCGTGTTGACGGTCACGAATAGCTGCTGCGCGATCTCGCGATTTGATAGCCCGGATGCGGCAAGTCTGACTACTCGTTGCTCGCTCGCCGTGAGCGCGTCCGCGCCGCTGAGCGCGAACCGGCGAGGGCGGGCACCGGCGGCGCGCAACTCGGCCTCAGCTCGTTCGGTCAGCACCAGTGCACCACAACCATACGCGAGCTCGCGCGCCCGCCCGAGCGGGCCCCGCGCCTCGGCGCGACGATTGGACCGCCGAAGCGCGGCGCCGAGATCGGTCAGCGCCCGGGCGTGCTCGAGCACGGCCGGAGAGCGCTCGAGCGCGGACGCCGCCGCAGCCAAGTCCTCGAGACCCGCCTCGCCACCGGCCAACAGTCCCTTGGCGCGCAGCGCGATCCCAACCGCGCGGCAAGAGCCAGCGCGGCGTGCCAGCGCCAGATCGCGCTCCACCAGGCTCCGCGCGCCGGCGGGGTCGTGCTCGGCGAGCAATAGCGCCAGCTCCGAGCGCCAGCTCGTGACATTCGGGTTACACACCTGGCTGAGATCCCAGGTCTCGCCCACCTCAGTCCAGATCCCAATCGCCCGAGCCCGAGCCCCTCTGGCCAGCTGGACGCGGGCCCTCGCCTCAAGCAGTGTGGGCCAGCACGGCAAGCTCCGAAACGCGTCGGGCACCGTGACCTCATCCACGAGCGCCTCGGCTTCCGCGAGCTCACCTCGCTCCAGGAGCACGGAGGCGAGATACGCGACGACAAACGGCTCGACGAGGAAGATCCCGTGCTCGCGCGTCAGGGCAACCGCGGCCCTGGCGTCAGCCTCGGCGTCGGCAAGTGCACCGAGGCGCAGGGACACCAACGCGCGGGTGCCGATTCCGTTGACAAACCCCACGACCGATCCGCGAGCTCGCGCGTCGGCGAGCAGAGCGTCCGCGACCG
>JAXDGI010000255.1:0-2608 GCA_034665145.1 Solirubrobacteraceae bacterium | reverse complement strand
CGGTATACGACGCCTTGACGAGGAACCTTGCCACGTCTCACCCCCTAATTTGAATTGCCATGGGAGGCTCCCACGCGACGGGCCTGAGATCAAGCGTGCTTCAGTCCGGGATCGCTCGAGCCCCGGCGGGCCTGTGATCGCCGAATGCCAGATAGTTAGTAGGCTGACGGAGGACTCGACTTATGGCATTTGACCTGGTCATCGACGTCGAGAACGCACCCGGCGCATTGGCGAGCGTCGCGGCCGCAGTTAGCGATGCCGGCGTCAATCTCGCCGCAGCCACGTGCATCGGCTCAGGCGAACGGGCGGAGCTCCACATCCTCGTTCCGCATTCCGAGGCGGCGAAGCACCTGTTGGCGATTTCGCATCTCGCGGTCACCCGCGAGCGCGAGGTCGTCGTGGTCGACGTTGAGGACCGTCCCGGCGTGTTGGCCGATCTGACCCGCAAGATCGCTCGCGCCGGAGTCAATCTCGATCTCGTTTACGTCGCCACCCGAAATCGCGTGGTCTTCGGGGCGCCCGACTTCGTTGCTCTTCGGAACGCGCTGGAAGCGACCAGCTGACGTCCCAGTGGGCTGAGCCCCCCGGTCCAACACCAGCGCGGAGCTAGGAGGCCGCCACCGCGCGGGCGCGCGCCGACCGAACCGCCTTGGCCAGCGTCGGCACGTCGTAGGCGCCGTAGTGCCGGCGGCCGTTGACGAAGAAGGTGGGTGTGCCCGAGACGCCGCTCTGGTCCGCCGACTCGACGTCCTCGGCGATCCGGTCGGCACCCTTGCGCTTGCGCAGGTGGGTCTGGAAGCGGTCCACGTCGAGGCCGAGCGCGTCCGCGTGGCTCATCAGGCCTTTGACGGTCAGCTCATCCTGGTGGCTCAGCAGCCGGTCGTACATGTCCCAGAACCGGCCCTGGGCGTCGGCCGCCTCAGCCGCCTCGGCCGCCAACTGGGCGTGCGGGTGCACGTCCTGGAGCGGCAGGTGGCGCCAGACGTAGCGCAGATCGCCGAAGTCGGCCAGCAGCTCCCGGATGATCGACTCGGCCTGACCGCAGTAGGGGCACTCGAAGTCGCCGTACTCGACCAGGGTCACCGGGGCGTCCTCGGGACCGCGGATGTGGTCGCGCTGCGGGTCGACCGGCACCGCCAGATCGACGATCGCCTCGGCGGTCCCGAGCAGCGCGCGCAGCCGGGTGCGGGTGGGGAGCATCGTGGTGACCCGGAAGACCAGCCAGGTCACCGCGGAGGCCCCAAGCGCGGCGCTCAGCACGCCGAGCTTGGCCTCGCTGAGCTCCTGGCCCTGGAAGGCCAGCGTGGCGATCAGCAGCGAAACGGTGAACCCGATCCCCGCGATCGCCCCGCCGCCCACCACCGAGGCCCAGCCGACCGGCGGCCTGACCCGCCCGTGGCTGAGCCGGGTCACCAGCCAGCTCGTGCCCGCGACTCCGACCGGCTTGCCGACCACGTAGCCGGCGATGATCCCGAGGGTGATCGGAGAGGCGAAGGCGTGGGAGAGGAAGCTGCCGCTGATCACGATGCCGGCGTTGGCGAGCGCGAACAGGGGCACGATCACGTAGCTGGTGAACGGGTGCCAGAGCTGTTGCAGCCGCTCGTTGGGCGAGATCGCCCCGCGCACGCCCGCGCGGGCCGTTTCGGCCAGCTCCGAGGTCGGCTGCTCCCGGAACAGACGGAATAGATCGGTGGCCCGCTCCAGGTCGCTCCGCGAGGCCGGGTAGGCAATCGTGATCAGGCCGAGGGCGAGACCCACCACCAGGGGGTCCACCCCCGACTCATACACCGCGGCCCAGGCCGGCAGCGCCAGCGCGAAGTAGACGACGCCATTGCGCACCCGGCGCGCCCGCACCGCCGCGACCACCAGGACCAGGGCCACGCCGATCAGCAGCGGCATGATCTCCACCGAGCTCGTGTAGGCGACCACGATCACCATCAGTGCCGCCAGGTCGTCGGCGACGGACACGGTCAGGATGAACGTCCGCAGGCTGCCCGGAAAGCGACGTCCCACGAGGGCCAGCATGCCGAGCGCGAACGCCGTGTCGGTGGACATCGCGGTGCCCCACCCCTGGACGGACGGGCGACCCGCGTTGATCAGCAGGTACAGCGCAACCGGGACGAGCATCCCCCCCACCCCGGCGGCCACGGGCAGCAAGAGGCGCCGCCGGTCCCGGAGC
Organism: Solirubrobacteraceae bacterium; assembly: GCA_034665145.1. Lineage (GTDB taxonomy): Bacteria > Actinomycetota > Thermoleophilia > Solirubrobacterales > Solirubrobacteraceae > Palsa-465. The sequence continues at coordinate 429 of JAXDGI010000255.1, read as the reverse complement.
TCGCCCAGATCGAACTCACGCCGCGCCTCCAGCCCGACGACGAGGAAGAAGAAGGTCATGAGGCCGTTGTTGACCCAGTGCTGGAGGTCCTGGGAGATACCCGATCCGCCGATCCGGACCGTCAGCATGGTCCTCCACACGCTGTCGTAGGTGGACGCGCTGACGTTGGCCCAGATGAGCGCGGCCACGGTCGCGCCGAGCAGCACCGATGCGCTGCCGGTCTGGGTGCGCAGGAAGTCGCGCACCGGCGCCTCCAGGTTCCGCGCCCAGGCGGTTCGTCCCGAGAACGGAGCCCCAGATGAGGTGACGGTGGTGTCGGCCATCGTGCTCTGCTCAGCCTACGCCGACCTCGCGCTTGATCGCCTGGAGCAGGGCACGGGCAGCCGCGCTGATCCGCCGGTTGGCCGGTACCGCAAGCGCCGTCTCGAA
>JAXDGI010000254.1:0-7705 GCA_034665145.1 Solirubrobacteraceae bacterium | reverse complement strand
TCTGGTGCCCTGCTCTTAATCCCCAACGACTTCAAGCTGTCGCCATTCCTGCAGGGAGCGATTGTCGCCGGGCTGCTTCTGGGGGCGATGATTGGAGCGGCGGGGGCCGGCCGGCTCTCTGACCAGTTGGGTCGGCGCCGCCTCATCATCGTCGCCGCTGTCGTGTTCACCGCCGGGTCGCTGCTGGCCGCGCTCGCGCCGAGTGTGGGAGTCCTCGTGGCGGCGCGCGTGATCATCGGCGTCGCGGTCGGTGCGGCCGCGCTCGTCGTGCCGCTCTATCTGTCAGAGATCGCTCCGACGGAGGTTCGCGGGGCGATCGCCTCCCTGAATCAGCTGATGATCGTGGGCGGCATTCTCGTCGCCTTCATCGTCAACGCGATCCTCGCCTCCTCGGGGAATTGGCGGTTGATGCTGGGTTTGGCCGCGGTTCCGTCTCTTGTCCTCCTGGCCGGGATGCTGTTCATGCCCGAGACGCCGCGGTATCTGGTCCACGCCGGAGAGGAGGAGACCGCGCGCGAGGTGCTTGAGGACCTGCCGGGCGATGAGCCTCCCCAGGAGCGGATCGGAGAGATCCGCGAGGTGGAGCAAGAGGAGGAGGGGGGCACCGGGCTGGGCGCGCTGTGGCGGGCAAGGTGGGTGCGCCCGGCGTTGCTCGTGGCAACGGGCCTGGCCGTCTTCCAGCAGCTGGTCGGGATCAACACGATCATCTACTACGCGCCCACCACGCTGACCAACGTTGGCTTTGCCAAGACGAGCGCGATCTACGCAAACCTGATCATCGGGGTCCTCAACGTGGCCATGACGGTGATCGCGATCCGGATCGTCGACCGGGTGGGTCGCAAGCCGCTGCTGTTCGCTGGTGTGGTGGGCATGGTCGGCAGTCTGCTCGTGCTGGGTGTGTCGCTGTCGGTGCTGGCCACGCCCCATCACCCGAGTGACCCGGCGGCGGTCGTGACCCTGGTGTGCCTGGCCACGTTCATCGCCTCCTTCGCGGCGACCTGGGGTCCGGTGGTGTGGGTGATGATCCCCGAGGTTCTGCCCCTGAGCGTGCGCGGCACGGCGATGGGCGTGGCGGTGTTCGGTAACTGGGCAGCGAACTTTGCTGTCTCGCAGACCTTCCCGCCGCTGCTCAAGGCAGTCGGCCCCGGACCGGTGTTCCTAGGCTATGCCGGTCTGGGCATCTTGGCCGGCCTGTTCGTCATGACCTTTGTGACGGAGACCAAGGGTCGGAGTCTGGAGGAGATCGAAGCCGACCTCCAAGCCGGCGGCTACAAGGGACGCGCAGGGGCGCAGCCGCCCCACGCCACCGCCGCGCGCTAGCCGGTCTGCTAGTGGCCTGGCCCCAGGGGTCCGTTCGGACCCAGCGGCCCGTTGGGACCGAGCGGCCCGTTGGGTCCGAGGTCTGTACAACTGGTCACGGTGGGCAGATGGCCGGGACCGAGCGGTCCCTTGGGCCCCAGGGGACCGTTGGGGCCGAGTGGGCCGGAGGGACAGGTCTTACCGGTGTGAGCCGGCCGCGACCGGTGCGTCGGTGCGGCGTGAGTCTGAGACGCCTGCGGCTGAGTCGACTGCGTCGGAGTCGATTGGGCTTGAGCGGGCTGAGTGTGCGCGGGCTGGGTCGAGGCGGGCTGGGTCTGAGTGGGCTGCGTGTGGGCGGCCCGGGTCTGAGCCGCGGCGTTCCGGGAAGACCGGCCGGCGGGCCCTCCCGTCGATCCCTGGCTGAGGGTGGCGACGAGCAGCCCAGCCACCGCCCCGGCTACGAGCAGACCCACGGCAGCCGCTACCCGGGTAAACCGTCTTTGCGCGGCCATCATCTGTCCCTCTCCTGTGTCGCCGGTGTCGCCCGGGCTGATCGCGTGCTCCGCATGGGCAAGCCCACAATCTGCCGGTAACCATGGCGGGCCATACCTGTCCCGCCGGACTGTCCTACCTGACCGAGGAAAGCTGTGCCGCTGGCTACCGACGCACAGAGCCCCCACCCCTGACCTCGGGTACAGGAAGAACTGGCCCGTCGACGTGCCGGATGAACCAGTCGGGCCGCGACAGTCATCGCGTCGGGAGACGCGGCTGACGAATCAGCTCAAGAAAAGGACGACCCAGCCATGTCCACAGTGGCCGAGAAGATTGTCGCGACCTTGAAGGCGTCGGGGGTGCGTCGCATCTATGGCATCCCTGGTGACTCGTTGAACGGATTCACGGACGCGCTGCGGCGCGACGGGGACATCACGTGGACGCACGTCCGGCATGAGGAGGCCGCGGCGTTTGCGGCCGGTGCCGAGGCTGGCATCACCGGTGAGCTCGCGGTGGTCGCGGCGAGCTGCGGTCCGGGGAATCTGCACCTGATCAACGGTCTGTTTGACGCGCAGCGCACCCGGGTGCCGGTGCTGGCCATCGCCGCTCATATCCCGAGGGAGGAGATCGGTGGCGGCTACTTTCAGGAGACCCATCCGCAAGAACTCTTTCGGGAGTGCAGCGTCTACAGCGAGCTGGTCAGCGTTGCCGAGCAGCTGCCCCGCGTCCTGGAGATCGCGATGCGATCCGCCCTGGAGGAGCGCGGCGTCGCCGTCGTGGTCATCCCTGGCGAAGTGTTTCTCAGTGACAGCCCGAGCGGGTGGAAGGTACGTCCGGTTCTCAAGACGGAATCGGTCATCCGGCCAGACGACCGCTCGCTTGCCGCGGCGGCCGAGGTTCTGAACCGGTCAAGTCGCGTGACGATCCTGGCCGGCGCCGGCTGTGCCGGCGCGCACGACCAGCTCGTCGAAATCGCGGGGGCGCTCAAGGCGCCCGTGGTGCACGCGATGCGGGGTAAGGAGTGCGTTGAGTACGACAACCCCTACGACGTCGGTATGACCGGCCTGATTGGCTTCAGCTCGGGCTATCGGGCCATGGAGCACTGCGATGCACTGCTCATGCTCGGGACCGATTTCCCGTATCGCCCGTTCTATCCAGAAGGGGTCCCGGTAATCCAGGTCGACGTGCGCGGCGACCAGATCGGCCGGCGGGTGCCGGTCGATGTCCCTTTGGTTGGGACGGTGAACGACACCGTCAATGCCCTGCTCCCGCTGCTGGCGGTCAAAGCCGACTCGGTGCATCTTGACCAGATGACGGCGCACTACCGGCGGGCCCGAGACCGTCTCGATCGTCTCGCCGGCGCGGGACGGGCGGGTTCACCCCTGCCCCCGCAGCTCGTCGCCGCCACGATCAACCGGCTGGCCAGCGAGGACGCGATCTTCATCCCCGATGTCGGCACCCCCACCGTGTGGGCCGCTCGCTACCTCCATATGAACGGCAGGCGGCGGCTGCTCGGCTCCTTCACGCACGCCACGATGGCCAACGCGCTACCCCAGGGCATCGGCGCACAAGCCAGCCAGCCGGGCCGCCAGGTCGTGGCCCTGTCGGGCGACGGCGGACTCGCCATGTTGCTCGGTGAGCTGATCACGCTGAGCCAGATGCGCCTGCCGGTCAAGGTCGTCGTGTTCAACAATGGCGCGCTGTCGTTCGTGGAGCTGGAGATGAAGGCCGGCGGCATCGTGAACTACGCGACCGAGCTCGACAACCCCGACTTCGCGGCCATCGCTCGCGCCGTCGGCCTGTTCGGAGCCACGGTCGAGCGAGCGGGCGAGCTCGAGGACGCGCTCCAGGCCGCATTTGCCCACGAGGGCCCCGCTCTCGTCGACGTCCGCACGGCACGCCAGGCGCTGTCAATGCCGCCCAAGATCACCCTTGCCCAGGCCAAGGGCTTCACGCTCTATGCCACGAGAACCATCCTCTCCGGAGGCGCCGACGAGATCCTCGAACTCGCCAGGACGAACCTGCGCGAGCTGGCCAGAGAGTGACCGGCTGTCGTCCGACCTAACGCCTCAGACCGGAATCACACTGCGGTCAAGGGAGCCACTCGAGCCGTCACCGCCGCTTGTGGCCCGGCTGAGCACCGCTCGTCGCAGTTGGCAAACAGGTAACCGGCGCCGGGGTAGGTTCGGATGAGGGGATGCGGGCCGGTCGACGCGAGCTTGCGGCGGAGATTGGCCATGTGGGCGCGTAGGGTCTGTCGGTTCTCGGTGTAGGCCGCGCCCCAGGCCTGCTGCAACAGCTCGCCGTGAGTCATCAGCCGCCCGCGGTTGGCCAGCAGCGTTCGCAGCAGACGGTATTCGATCGGGGTCAGGCGAATCTGCTCCTCGTCGCGCCAGACGACGCGCGCGGCCAGATCCAGCTGGAGACCGTGGGTCTCGACCACCGGTTGATCGCTGCGAGCCGTCGCTCGTCTCAGGTGGGCGCGCAACCGAGCAATGAGTTCGCGGGGGCCAAAGGGCTTGGTCACGTAGTCGTCGGCCCCGGCCGCGAGCGCCAGCACTTTCTGAGCCTCATCCGTGACGCTCGACAGGACGATCAGCGGTGCTGAGCACCATTCCCGCAGCTCCCGGCAGACGTCCGCACCGTTTCCGTCTGGAAGCGACAGCTCAATGATCACGGCGTCCGGTACGAGCAGGGCGGCTTGATCGAGGGCCTCCTCGGCGCTGTGGGTCGCATGGACCTGGAAGCCGGCCCCGCGAAGGACGACCTGCAGCGCGCGAACTCCCTGGGGATCGCCATCGCAGACCAGGACGCGCTTGCGGGCCTTCATCGACCCGCTCTCGACCGGTGGGTCGCACCGGGCCCGGTCACCGTCCGGCCCGTGCAGCTGTCGACGGTTGTGCGTGTCGGCGCGGGCACGGTGCGCGAGTATGGTGCGGCCGCGCCGAGCCGGCATCGGTCAGAGGGACAGCTGTGGTGCAGGTTTCTCCCGTGGTTGGCCCCTTCGATCGTCCCAGAAGGTCGTGGCGCCCACCGGTATACGGTCGCTCACTACCTCAACCAACGTGGGCATCCGCCCGGTTGACTCTCGTGGCGCCACCAGCTACCTTGCGGTACATCGTACCGATCCGCGAGACCGCAATCTCCCAGCTGCGCCGGGGCGTGCTGGAGTTCTGCGTGCTCGCACTGCTACGTGACACCGAGCGCTACGGCTATGAGATCGTGCACGCGTTGTCGCAGGCCGACGGCCTGGTGACGACCGAGGGCACCCCGTATCCGCTGCTCAGCAGGCTGCGCAAGGACGGCACGGTGGCGACCACCTGGCGCGAGTCCCCGTCGGGGCCGCCGCGCCGCTACTACCGGCTCACTCCTGCCGGGGAGGCTCTCCTCAGTGCCTTCGCGACCGAGTGGGAGCGCTTTCGCGGTTCCGTAGACCACCTGCTCGAGACGGGAGCGACTCGATGACTACGACCACCATCCATCCCGCGGCGGCCGCGTACATCAAGCGCCTGCGCCGGGCGGCGCGAGCGCTACCGAGAAGCGCGCGGCAGGAGCTGCTCGACGACATCGAGGCGCACCTCGATGAGGCGACCAGCGTCGAGATGTCCAAGGCCGAGGTGCTGTCGGCGCTCGGCCGCCTCGGCGAGCCCGATGAGATCGTCGCCGCGCAGCTCCCGGTTCGCGTCGAATCGGTCACCACGGTCAAGGGAATCCACGAGGTGGTCCCAGTACCTCGCATCAGGTTCTGGGCATTGCCCTGCTTGCCATCGCGGTGCTCGCGCCGATCGCGACCGAGGTTTACCTCGCCCGCCGGGCTCGGCGCCCGGTGCGGGCCGCAGCCTGAACGTCGCGGCGACGCGGGCGCGCCCGAGACGGCACCGAGTCCGGTTGGGACGCCGAATCGGGCAGCTCTAGGGCTTGAACGGCTCTCGACTCCAGTAGGCATTGAACCCGGCGTGCGGACCGAGGAGGCTATGCGCGAGGCTGCTCAGCTCGATTGCGGGGTGACCTCGGGTGCTGTCGATTGCAGCAAGGTTGCCCGTGGTGTTGCTGTAGAGGAGCCACCTCCCGTGCCACTGGAGGATGGCTCCCCCCTCGCAGACCTTGAAGTTGACCCGCTCGGTGTGCACCGGGACGGCCCGTCGCGCGCCGGCCCGGAGGAGAAACACCGTCTCGGTGCCGTGGGCGCGCCGGACTGCATTTGGGTCGTTTGATTCGCCGGCCGCCGCGGTGAAGGCGACCGCGCTGTCCTGTGGGCTCGCGACCAGGGAGCTCGAGAGGCTCTCGGTCTCCCCCTGGCTGCGTGGCAGTGGCGTACTCGCGAGTTCAGACCCATCGGGGCGCAGCACAACCAGGCGGTTGTTGTCCTCAAGCTCGATGAGCCGGCCCAGCGACTGTAACCATGGGTCCGCTGACACTCCGAGGCGGGCAAGCGACGCGAGCTGCCGGATGTGGCGCCCTCGCGCGCTCATCAGCCTGCCGTGAGTGATGAAGTAGAGGTTGCCGTTGGCGACGAAGTAGTCGGATCCGAGCGGTCGGCGCGCGATCGTCCTGAGCAGCGTGCCGGCATCGCTGCGCAACAGCAGCTTGCGGCCCCGGTACCCGTACGTGTAGAGCGCGCCGCCCGTCCACCCCAGCGGGAGCTCAGCGCGGGCCACCGGCCGCTCCGGTCCCCGCAGCGGCGCGAGGTAGAGCTTGTGGGCGTGCTGGAAGGCCACCGTATGCGGGCCGACGGTGACCACGCCAAGTTGCCACCGCGACGCGATCTCACCGTGGGAGCGCCACAGGGCCTTGCTTCCGCGACCGACGATCAGATGGCCATGCCGGAGACGGAACCACGTGCCGGTGCCGGGGTACCAGATGGCGTCCTGCGGGAACGGGCTCTGACTCTGAGGGTGGGCGATGCGACGGACGCGTCCGTTCCGGCCGATGACAAAGCCGGCGCTGGCCCGGGCCTGGTCGGGAGCCACCGTGATCGAGGCCGGGAGGCGCAGCCCCCGGCACGGGTTCCCCCGGGCGCAACCGCCGGACGCCTGACCGCCAAGCGAACCGGAGGCCAGGGCCGCGACCCCGGCCAGAGCCACACACAACGATGCTCGATTCCCGCGCACGGTAGGGATACGGCGCGCGACCCGCGCGAGGTCCACGCGCGGGCCGTGTCAGACTGCGCCTCCTGCTTGCTGATTCGCATCCAGCGAAGGTTGGGCTCGCGGACCCAGGTGCCGTTGGCCCGCGCCATTTCGCGTTCTGGCTGGGCGCGATCGTGGCCGTCGGCGTCGTTCTGCGCGTGCTGTACACACTCCTGCTGGCACCTTGGCCTCCCCCCGTCGGCGACGACGCGTGGTTCTACCATTTTGAGGCCATCCTCCTGGCTCATGGCCGGGGTTTCATCAGCGCCGACTACGCGCTGCTCGGGGTTACGAGGCCGTCGGCTGCGCATCCACCCCTGTACCCGATGCTGCTCGCCGGGCTGGCCAAGCTGGGGGGAACCGGTCAGGAGATCCAACGGCTCGTGGGCAGCGCCTTCGGCGCCGCCACAATCGTGGTCCTCGGATGCTTAGGGCGTCGCCTCGGGGGCGCGCGACTCGGGTTGGTTGCGGCCGGGATCGCTGCCATCTATCCGATGCTGATCACCGCGGACGGCGCTTTGCTCAGCGAGTCGCTGTTCGGGTTGCTCGTGGCGCTCTGTCTGCTGAGCGCGTACCGGTTGTTGGACGCTCCGAGCGGCGGCCGAGCCATAGGTCTTGGGGTGCTGCTGGGACTGGCGATCCTCACCCGGGGTGAGGCGCTCCTGCTGCTCCCACTGTTGCTCGCGCCGATCGTTCGCCGACCACAAGGGGCACGGGCCGCGCTGATCGTCTGCTGCACAGCGGTGGTCACGATCACGCCCTGGACGGTTCGGAACTGGACCGTG
>JAXDGI010000253.1:0-15877 GCA_034665145.1 Solirubrobacteraceae bacterium | reverse complement strand
GTCTCGGTGGCCGTCTATCTGCTGCCGGTGTGTGCGCTGGCCAGCTTCGGCCTGTTCCTGTCCGTTGTCACGCGCCAGAGTGTGGCCGCCGTCGGCGGAACGCTGCTGTACGCCATGTCCCTGCAGGGCCTGGCCGCGATCTCGGGCATTCGCGCCGTCCATCCGTACCTGCTCACCAATCAGCTGGCAGCGTGGCACGGCCTGTTCCAGACGCCCGTCGCGTTCGGCCCGATCCTGCGCGCGGTCTGGGTCTCGGCGGCATTCGCTCTGCCGCCCCTGGTCGCGGCCTGGGTCATCTTCACCCGGCGCGACGTCACCACCTAACCCGGCCGGTCGCGCTCACGGTCCTCGGCCCCGGCTGCCGATTAGTTCGGTCCCGAACAAGTTGGCTGCTAATCTTTCGGTACCTAATGACTTCCTCCACCTCGCCATCTCTCCCTTCTCCCGCCTCGGCGTCGCGCCTCGACCCTCACGTGAAGCGGGTCGCGATCGTCGTCATCCTCGGCGCGATCATGTCGGTGCTGGACACGACGATCGTCAACGTCGCCCTGAACGACCTCTCCCACGATCTCCACTCGTCCTTGGGGCAGATCCAGTGGGTCATCACCGGATATCTCCTCTCGCTGGCCGCCGTGATCCCGATCACGGGTTGGGCGGTCAAGCGCTACAGCGCCCGCCGCCTCTACCTGATCGCGCTGGTCGTCTTCACCCTCGGTTCAGCGCTCTGTGCGCTGGCGACGACCAGTGGCGAGCTGATCGCCTTCCGCGTCCTTCAGGGCGTCGGCGGCGGCATGCTGACCCCGATCGGGCAGATGATCCTGGTCAAGGCCGCTGGTCCCAAGAACATGGCCAAGGTGATGAGTGTGATCGGGGTGCCGATCGTGCTCGCGCCCGTGTTCGGCCCTACGCTCGGCGGCCTGCTGCTCCAGAGCGTCGGATGGCAATGGATCTTTTTGATCAACGTCCCGATCGGCGCCCTGGCGCTCGTGCTCGCGCTGCGGCTGCTGCCCCACGACGAGTCCGGCACCACCCAGGCGGGCCGGCTGGACTTCATGGGTCTGGCCCTGGCCGCTCCCGGAGTGGTCGGCATCACCTATGGCCTGTCAGAAAGCGAGACCGCTGGGAGCCTGACCGCATCCTCGGTCCTCCTGCCCGTCCTCGCCGGCCTCGTGCTGCTCGGGCTGTTCGTCATACGCTCCCGCCGGGTCGAGCGCCCGCTGCTCGATCTCAAGCTGTTTTCCAATCCCGCCTTTCGTGCGGCCTCGATCACCACCTTCTGCCTCGGCGCGGCGCTGTTCGGCGCCATGATCCTCATGCCGCTCTACTTCCAGACCGTCCGCGGCGAGGACGCGATCAACACCGGCCTCCTGCTCATCCCCCAGGGCCTGGGCGGCGGCGTCGGCATGGTCCTCTCCGGTCGACTGACGCAACGGATCGGCGCCGGGCGCACCTCTCTGCTGGGTGGTGTGATCCTTGCGGTCGCCACCATCCCGTTCGTCCTGGTTACCGCCACCACGCCATTCGCGGTCATCGGCGTCGCGATGGCCGTTCGCGGCATCGGGGTCGGCCTGGCCATCATGCCCGCCATGACCGCAGCCTTCTCGGTGCTCAACCGCGAACAGATCAATGATGCGACCCCGCAGTTGACCGTGCTGCAGCGCGTGGGAGGATCACTGGGCACCGCCATCATCGCCGTCGTGCTCGAGGGACAGACCAAGCATGCTCATGGCGCGGTTGCGACCGCCGCCGCCTTCGGAAACACCTATTGGTGGGTGATGGGCGCGACGCTGATCGGCCTGCTGCCCACGCTGCTGCTGGCGCGGATCGAGCGGCGAGCCAAGGAGGCGCAGGCGAACATGCCGCCGGTTGACCTCACGAGCGCGCCTCTGCGCGAAGCGGCATGACCCACACCATTCATCCACGCCCGGGCCACGAGGCGGCGCCGTCCGCGGCGACCGGGTCGCCGCGCGCGAGCATCGAGGAGCTGCGGCGGTCGCTGGCCCGCATGTCCGGTGCCGAGCGGCGGCTGCGCAGCCGTGACCACTCCCACACCGGGGAGCTCACGCACGCGCAACTGCGCTCCATCGCGGCCCTCGGACGCGAGAAGGAGATGACCGTCGGCGAGATTGCCCGGAGCGCCGACCTCACACCGGCAACGGTTACGGGGATGATCGATCAGCTCGAGGCCGCCAACATCGTGCAGCGGACCCGCAGCACGGAGGACCGGCGCGTGTGCAATGTATCGCTGACCTCTGAGGGATGGAGGCTGCTCGAGCAGAAGCTCAGCACGTGGCAGGCCATCTGGGAACACGAGCTCGCGGACGTCACCGAGGACGAGATTGAGACTGCGGTCCGGGTGATCCGGCAGGTGACCGCGATCTACGATTCGGTGACACCGCCCGACGATCACCAGTAGGCCTGGGCTGACGAGGGGTCGATAGCGCGCGCCCGGAGGAGGACTTGGGAGAGGAGCGGTACGCAGGGGAGAATCGCGGGTGTGCGGAGACTCATACCGGTATGACCCCTCCACCGAAGTCCCCAGACCCTCAAGCCGCCGTTGCCGAACTCGCCGGGCAGCTCCTCGGCTGCGGCGCCGTTCTCAGCCAAATCGTCAGCTACATGGTCAAGACGCAAGCGGAGGGCAAGTCAGCCCCTGACGCGGCTCCGATCCCCACCGTCGCTCACGAACTGGTGGGCGGCGCCATTGCGGACCTCGCCCGGCGCCACTCCGATGAGGAGCTCAAGGCAGCAGCGGAGATCGTCCGTGAAGCCACGGATGCCATCTGCAACGACATCTTCGTGGTGGCGCCCTAGCCAGCGTTTGCCCGACGCGCCGAGGTATCGGCCCTCTCCAGAGCACGGCGCGCGTTACGTCAATCCGTCATCGCACTCACGGACGGCCACTGAGGCCCGGAACAGCTGCCGCCTACCTCGTCACCACCTGCGGTCGGTCGCTCGCCCCGTGGACACGGCGGTCGTGTGCGGCCAGGTCTCGGATGTAGCGGGCGATGATGGCCTCGGACACCATGCCGGCGCGCCGGGGGCGTGACGCCGAGCGAGCAGAGCGCTCGCCGCGGGCGCGGCTGCGCCGCTCGACGGGGCGCGTCGGGTGTTCCCGTTGCAGACTGGTCATGCTGCCTCGCTTTCGAGGTTGGGGGAGATGAAGGCGTCGGCCTCGTCCTGGGTCTGGGCCAGCTCCAGCTCAGGCCGGGCGCCGTCCGGGCGCAGCAGGACCAAAGCCAGCACCAGACCGGTGGCGATCGCGACCGCGCCGACGAGGAAGGCCGCGTGGTATCCGCCGATCAAGGCGCTGACGTGCCCCTGGTGGGCGGCGAGCAGCCCCTTGGTGTGGTTGGCGGCCACGGTGCTCAGCACGGCCAGGCCGACTGCGCCGCTGATCTGCTGGGTGACGTTGGTGATCCCCGACGCCAGTCCGGCATCCCCCGCGGGCACGTCGGCCATGGCGATCGTCAGCAGCGGCATGAAGGCGCTGCCGATCCCGAGGCCGATGGCAAAGCAGGCCAGGAATACCGTCGGAAAGAAGGCGGTCTGCGGACCGACGGTGCTGAACAGCACGAGCCCCGTGATCGCGCTGGCCATACCCGCCACCAGCACGGGCAGCTGCCCGAACCGCCCGACCAGCCGCGCGGTAATGCCACGCGAGAGGATCGCCACGGTGATCGTCCAGGGCAGGAACGCCGCCCCGGTCTGCAGCGCCGAATAATGGCGGACGTGTTCGAGGTACAGCGTGCCGAGGAAGAAGGTCGAGTACATCCCGGTGACCAGGAACCCGCGGACGAGGCTGGCCCGAGCCAGCCCCGGCAGGCGCAGGATGCGCAGCGGCATGATCGGGTTCTCGATCCGGCTCTCGAGGGTCAGGAAGGCGGCCATCAGGACCACAGCCAGGCCGCCGAAGCCGAGCACGGCGGTCGAGCCCCAGCCGTGGCTCGTCGCCTCAACGATCGCGTAGATCCCGCTCATCATCGCGGTCGTGATGAGCAGCGAACCGAGCCAGTCGACGCCGTGGGTGAGTCCCGGACCCTGATCGTCACGGATCAGCGCGCGGCCGAGGGCAAACGCGACCAGCCCGACGGGCAGATTGACGAAGAAGACCCAGTGCCAGCTCAGGGCCTCGGTGAGCACGCCGCCGGCCAGCAGGCCGAGCGACCCGCCCGCTACCGACACGAACACGTAGGCGCTCATCGCGCGCGCCCGCTCGGCGGCCTCGGGGAAGTCGGCGATGATGATGGCCAGGATCACGGAGGCTTGAGCGGCCGCGCCCACACCCTGCAGGAAGCGGGCGCCGATCAGGGCGCCCTGGCTGGGCGCCAGCCCGCACATCAGGGAGGCGGCGACGAAAATCGTCAGGCCCGCGAGGAACACGCGTTTGCGCCCTGCGAGGTCGCCGAGCCGGCCCGCGAGCAGCAGCAGGCTGCCGAACGTGACCAGGAACGCGTTGACGACCCAGGTCAGGTTGCCCTGGCTGAAGTGGAGGTCATGCTGGATCGAGGGCAGCGCGACGTTCACGATCGTCACGTCGAGGACGATCATCAGCTGCGCCAGGCAGACGATCATGAGGGTCGCCCAACGGCGCCGATCCGGTTCGAGGGTGCGGAGAGAGACGAGGTTCATGGAGCTCCGGTGGTTGAAAATCGGCCAGACGTGAGTAAAATGGAGGACACCTCCGAAATAACTGGAGGCTTCCTCCGGAAACGATACGGAGGGGTCCTCCGTTTGTCAACTGATTTTTGTCAATGAGCACGACCGCCGGATCCGAACAGCTCCTCGCCAGGCCGAGGCGCGCTGATGCGCGCCGTAACTACGAGAAGGTCCTCAGCGCCGCCCGCGAGGCCTTCCTCGAGGGCGGGGAGGCGACCTCGCTCGAGGAGATCGCCCGGCGAGCCGGTGTTGGGATCGGGACGCTCTACAGGCACTTCCCCAACCGCCAGGCGCTGCTCGAGGCGCTCTACGCCGGTGAGGTCGAGGAGCTGTCGCGCTCGGCGGCCGAGCTCGACGGGAAGGACCCGTGGGATGCGCTGAGCCTCTGGTTCGAGCGCTTCATCGCCTACCTGGCGACCAAGCGGGCGCTGGCCGACGAGCTAATGAACTACATGGATAAGGACGCTCCGCTGTTCGTGGCCTGCCGTGCGTCGATGTTCGCGGCGGGAGAGCCGCTGCTCAAGCGTGCGCAGGAGGAGGGCGCGGTGCGACCCGATGTCGAGTTCGCGGAGATCCTCCAGATGGTGATGGGGATCGGCAAGGTCCCCACGGCCGATCCGGCTCAGACCGAGCACATGCTCCGGATCGCCCTGGACGGATTGCGCTACCGCCCGCAGAACTGACCGCCAAACCGTGGGCCGCCTTGGGGCGGCCCACGTCGCGTTTGAGTCAGGGGCCGGTAACTGACAACTCGTCGATCTCGGGAGTGCTCGTCCCCGCCCCGCCCGGGAAATTCAGCCGCACGTACTGCGCCTGGGTGGGTGAGAACGTGATCGTGTCAGTGCCGGTCGAGCTGGAGGGCGAGGTCCCGACCGTTTGCCAGGTGGTGCCGTCGGTAGAGGTCTGCACGTTGTAGGTGTACGAGCCCGTGCCTCCACGGGTCACGGTGACCCGGTTGATGGATGCCGTCTTGGCCAGGTGCACGGTCAGCGTGGCCTGGGGGCCGGTGGGCATCCAGGGCGTAGCCGGGCTGCCGTCGACGGCCGCGACGGGCTCGTTGCCCGGGACCCAGGAGCTGGCGGTCGCCGGCTGGCAGCGCGCCAGATCGTTGGTCGCCTGCTGATCCGGCCGCCGGGTGGCGACCGTGACCGGGTGACCGGCCGTGGCTGTCCGCGGCCCACTCGGCGTTTGCAGGGGCAGGGCCGGCCCGGCGGCCAGAGTGACCGCGGTGTTCTGCGGACCGATCGCCACCGTGAACGTGCTTCCGTGCCAGTGCAGGTTGCGCAGGGTGAGGCCGGGGAGCTGGGGCGGCAGGCTGGGATCGAGCCTGACCGCGCTCGGGGTGAACCGCATCCCAGAGAACCCGTACTCGAACACCTGCAGGAACCCGCCCACGCCGGTCAGGAAGTTAAAGCCGGTATTGGGCCCAGTCCGGGTCTCGGCGAACTGGTCGTAGGGCGCCCGCAGGAACGGCTCGTAGCTGCGCAGCATGTAGGTGTAGGCCGAGCAGCCGGGGGCGTTGAGGGTTGAGGCGTCGATCGAGTGGATCGCGTCGGTCATCGCCGGGCCCTGGAGGTCAGTGCGCGGCGCGTAGTAGTTGAGGTCGTTGAGCCCCACGCCACTCGGCGTCTGGAAGTCCAACGGGTAGGTGAGCATGACCGTGTCGGCCTGCTTGATCTGCTGGCCGCTGTACCCGTCGTACTCGTCGTAGATGTTGAGCGTGGAGTCAAACGGCATCGTCTTCGTCACTCCGGCAGCGACCGTCGACCAGGTGGGCGGAGCGGTGCTCCCGACGACCTTGGCGGCCTTGATGGCGTCGTTCAACGCTGTCGCCGCTGCCGCGTTGGTGTACGCGGAGTTGGTGACGCCGGTGTGGTACTCGTCCGGCGGCTGAATCGGACTGATGTCGTAGCCCCCACTGCCGTTCGGCTTGGCCTTGCTCACCCAGAAGTTGGCGAGAGCCTGGAGCACCGGCCAGCCGTGCTGCTTGAGCCAGGTGGTGTCGCCGGTGGCCTCGTAGTACTGCCACTGGGAGATGGCAATGTCGGCTTGCAGGTGCAGCTCCTGGCTGCAGCTGAAGTTGGGGTCGGCGAGAATCTTGTCGTTGGCATCCGTTGTCGTGCCGTAGCAGTCGTTGCCGGTGCGGCCGTCATCGCCGGCCGTCCACGGATAGAACGCGCCCTGGTAGCCATTGGCGGCGGCATCGTGCTCGGCCGGGCCGAGCGTGTGGAACCGGTAGTCGACCGCCGACTTGGCGACGTCGGGATGCGCGGCCAGGATGGCCGGGTACATCCAGACGTCGGAGTCCCAGAACACCATGCCCGCGTACCCGTCGCTTGACAGGCCGCTGGGGCCGATCGCGTCGGGGCTGTTGGCGCGGATGCTGGCGTACAGGTCATAGGTGTTGGCGTTGATCGCACGCTGCAGCGGCGCGTCGCCGGTGACGGAGACGCCGCTGCTCCAGATGGCGCGCCAGGCCCGAGCGTTCTCGGACTGCAGCTTGCCCCGGCCCAACCGCGCCGCCTGCAGCGATGCCTTGCCGGCCGTGATTGCCGGCTTTTTGGCGTCCCGGCTGGTGACGACCGCGACGTACTTGGTGAATGTGTACGTGCGCCCGCGGTGGGCGATGAACGTGATGCGCTCACCGGCAGTCTGCGTCTTGTTGTGCACGATCGCGCGGTCCTTGACGATCCGCGCTGAGGAGCGCAGCGTCGAGGATTCCGTGACCCGGAACCCCGTGCCGATCGCGGTCGAGCTCACGTGACTCGTGTGAGACCGCCGAGCGACCCCTGCGCCGGCGGGGCGAAGGCGACTCGCGCCGCGGCCGTCGAGGAGCCCGGCGATCGTCGTGCGGCCGTTCCATCGCGGCGTCAGCTTCAGGACGACGAGGCCGACGTGCTTGCGACTCTGGTCCGTGAACACCTGGTACGTGAACTTCGCGCGCTTGCGGCCGCGCGGAGCGGTCCAGGTCCCGGAGGTGGTCACGGTCCCGGTGTTGAGGTTCTCCGTCTGGCGATAGCCGCGGATTTGCGACGCCTTGACTGTCGCGGGTCCATAGGTGCTGCCGGTTGGCGTGGTGAAGGTCAGGGTGGACCAGGTGGGAATCAGCGAGATGACCTGCTTGGTCTCCGTCGGGTAATACGCGATGGACGCGTTTGTCTTCGCGTACAGGCCCGCGGCGAGCGCATCTGTGAAGCGTGGAGTGCCGAGCGGCCAGCCGATCTTCCCCAGCCCCTTTAGGAGGCCCATCCCCGCCGCGGGGATGCGCTGGCTGAAGTAGCCGTTCCCGACGTAAGGCTCGGTATCAAACTGGTTGACGAACGTCGAGGTCGAGATCGAGGTGGTCGATATTCCCGCTGCGGCAGGCTGCACGGCGCCTGCATTCGCCGCCGGCGCCGCGAGCGCCAGGCCACAGGTCAGACCGGACATCGCCGCAACGAGCGTCAGCTCCCGCAGGCGAGGTCGAATCCCCCGAACCGAGCCGCGACTCTGCACTGTCTCCTCCCGCATCGACAACACCTCCCCGCCGGCAGCGTCGCCGACTTGCCTTGGAGCCCAGCTCCCACGTACACCCCGGCCGCCCATTGCCAGTACCCGGCTGGCACGGCCTCTAACCGCAAATCAGCCCATCGGGGAACCCAGCCTTGACCTCGAGAAGCGCGCGGGGCCGGTGATGTTCCCAGGGACGGTCCGAACGGGGGTAAGACAGGTCCGGGCTCATAATTGAGGTCGGCGGGTTCGAATCCCGCCGAGGGGTTCTTCACCGCCTCCCGGCGCACGTCCCCTGAGAGTGCTGGCACGACGACCGGGCCGAGCGATGTTCCTGTCGCGCTAGGCAGTCGTCGGTCTGAATGAGTTCAGGGGCTCGCCTCTAGGCCCAACCGCGCCCCCCGGCCGTGAGTTGGCGGCACCAAAAAGGACGATGACGGCTGTGTGCGGGCGCGTGTCCTTGCTCCCGACACGCACGCTGTTATCGAAAGTGAGCCCGGTGTTAGCACCCGGCCACACACTCCCGAGCGCGTAACAAGCCTCGAGCGCTGAGATGCCCGGGCACGCGAGACGCGGAGAAGGGAGGGACTCGACTGCCGACTGAAGCCCACGTGAAGCATCCGCACGTCGCCCAACCGCGGCCAGTGCGGTCTAGATCTTGATGATCAATTTGGAGGAGTCAGATCAATGATTCGAAAAGTTCTTCCGACGATCGCGGTCGGCGCGATCTGCTGCTTTGCCTCGGCCACCGCCCAGGCCCAAGAGATGACCATGAGCCTCGGCACGCCGAACTTCGTAGGGCGAGTCGCCGTCGCTGAGCCCGTGACGGTCTCGTGCTCGGCGTTCGACCCGTCACTGACGCTATTCGCGGAAAGCGTCACCGTCGGCATTGAGCAGCCGTCGGGGCGCGCCATTGCTCATGGATCTGGGACCGACTATGCGAACCCGCTATTCCCATGTGATGGCAGCCTGCATACAGCCCAGGTCGTGGTGTCGGCGGATCCGGCTGGGCCTCCGTTCCACGGCGGGCCGGCCGTGTTCACGGCGTCGGCAGGGGCCACGGCCGCCACGCCATGTCCGTGGAGCCCCTCCGGCTGTTTCACGAGCCCATACGAGAACGCGTCCGCCAGCGCTGGCCCGACCAGCTTGAACCTGCGTTGAACTAGTCAAGACGACGCTCCGCCCTTCGGCAACCGGACGTAGGCACGGCCGTCAGGGGCCGGGCGGAGCGGCTGATGGCCTAACTACGCCGACGCAATCGCGACGGGTCCGCAAATCAACTGGCACACCGGTTCCCGCAGGGTTAGTATGTGCTGACCGGTTAGCCCTTGCTGACCGAAAAGGGGCTGGGATTGGGAACAGTTGGCGCACTGAGGGTAGGCTGCCGTCTCTTCGGTTCCGCTCGCGTCCGGCGAAGCGGGCGGTGAGCGCCGGATGCAACCGCTCGTCCAGGGCTACGACGAGTTGAGGGTCAGGCCCGAACGCCGAAACGACGGCATGTACCACGTGGTGGCGAGCACCCGGGCGGCGGAAGCCTCGACCGATTTCGAGTTGCCGTTCAATGAACTCGAAATCGAGAACTTCATTCTCCGGGTAGGCCGACCCCGCGGTCGCCGCCGGATCGACGCCTCGGCCATGGGCGAGGCGAGGCGGTTTGGTGCAGCCTTGTTCAAGGCGCTGTTTCGTGGCGAGGTCGATACCCTCTACCGCGACGCGCTGGCCCAGGCGCGCCGGCAGCGTCGGGGCGTCCGCATCACGCTCTGCCTGAGCAAGTCACCCGAACTGATCGACGTTCCTTGGGAATATCTGTTCGACGAGCCCGACTTTCTGGCGGTGTCGGCGTTCACGCCGGTGGTCCGGTACCTTGACCTACCGCGGGGTTACCGCCCGCCTCTGGTGGAGCCGCCGCTGCGGGTGCTCGCAGTCGTCAGCAGCCCGGCCGAGTACGAGCGGCTCGATGTCGACAGTGAACGCGACAACCTCACGCGCGCGCTGTCCGAATTGATCGACGCAGGCACGGTCGAGCTCCACTGGCTTGAGCGCCCGACGCTCGGAGGGCTGCTCAAGGCGCTTCAGACCGAGACGTTCCATGCGCTGCACTACATCGGTCACGGGACATATGACCGTGACGCGGAACGCGGAGTCCTCCTGTTCGAGGACGAGGCCGGGTGGGCGCGGCCGGTGAGCGGCGACAAACTCGGGATGATCCTGCACGACTTCTGGTCACTGCGCCTGGCGGTCCTCAACGCCTGTGAGGGCGCGAGAACCGCCCGCAGCGACCCGTTTGCCGGTGTGGCCGGGTCGCTGGTTCAGCGCGATATCCCAGCGGTGGTCGCGATGCAGTTCGAGATCAGTGACGAAGCAGCGATCGTCTTCGCCGGCGGGTTCTACCGGCCGCTTGCGGCGGGTTTACCGGTGGATGCGAGCCTCGCCGCGGCTCGGCTGGCGATCCTCGCCGAGCGCAGCGACGACATCGAATGGGGTACGCCGGTGCTATTCATGGGTGTCCCGGACGGGCGTATCTTCGCTACTGGCGACGAGGGTCTTTCGGCTGACGCTACGCCGATCCTCGAGACTGTTCCCGCTAACGCCGGGCCGATCCTAGAGACTATTCCCGCTGAAGCCGGGCCGATCCTCGAAACTGTGGGCGCGGCGCAGGTCAATGTCGGGAACCGCGATCACGGTCCGGTGGCGAGCGCCGAGGTGGAGTTTGCCCTAGCCGGTCCGCCGCGGGGCGAGAGGCTGAGCGAGACCAGCCCAACGAACGACTCCGAACCCTCCGCCGCCATCGCAGCCCAGCAGCCGAGGGCGACGCCCGGCGGTCGCCGTGAACTGCTTGCCGCGGGTGCGATCGCCGCGCTGCTGGCAATCGGCGTCGGCGCGGCCACGCTCGATGGTGGTGGCGCCCTCGCCCACCGTAAGTCCTTCACCGTGAGTGCGCAGCCATTCACCTTCACGTACAACAGCCCATGGCGATCGGCGACGGCGGCGGTGCCCGGAATGTTCGCCTTGAGCGCCAGCTCCCTGCACGGCGCGTCCGACCAGGCCACGAGCTCCGACCGCCAACCAGTCCGATTGGTCTCGGGCGAAGCGACGCTGGCCGCCGGCGAGCTCAGAACCTCGGCCTCGATTCCTGGGGGCATCCCGCCCGCGCTCGTGCGGCGTTACGGCCACCGGTTCGCGGCGGTTGACGCTCAGATCGCCGGGCATAGCGGGCGCGAATATAGGTGGTCCGCGACGGGTTCACAGGTGGTCGCGTACGTCCTCCCGACGCCGACCCGCGATAGCGCAATCATCTGCCAAGCCCCAGCCTCGGCGACCGCCGCGTTGGATGCGTGCGGCGCGCTGGCGGCGGGCGCGCATACACCTAACGGGCAGATCCTCGCGCCCGGCCCCGATCGGGAGCTCGCGCGCGCTATCGCTGGCCCGCTGAAGAGTGTGAACGCGGCTCGCTCGACGGTCGGCCGCCTTCGTGGTCCAATGTCGGCGCGCCATCGGAGAGCGGTTACCGTCTCCCTGACCGAGGCGCATGCAACGACGCTTCTGCGCAAGATTGCCCCGCCACCGCGATACCGGCAAGCCATTACCCAAGTTACAGCCGCGCTCAGTCGCGAGGCCGCGGCCTTCACCGCACTGGCCAGGGCCGCCCGCTCAAACAAGCGGAATACATACTCGCGCGCGGTGAGAGGCATCTCTGCGGCAAGCCGCGCACTGCAGGCCGCAGGCCGCCGATTGGGGTTCTACGAACTGGGCGATCCCGAGCTCGGCGTGTTGCACCTGGGCGGTCCCCCGCCGCCTCCGCATCAAACTCCGGTGATCACTGGGACGGTGCAGCCCTCTGTCCCATCCGGCGCAACGTCCGGTTCCGGCCGGGCGCCGCCGCCGCCGGCGGCGAGCGGCAGCTCCGGTAACGGCACCTCCACGACCTACGTCACGCCCTTCTCGTGATCCTCGTGCTCGCCCGCCTAGAACCCGTATGTACCTCGACCGTGACGGTCCGCGGGAGAATCAGTGGGCTCTAGGAGGCTAGCCCCCTCGGCCCCTCGTGTTGCACTCAGTGTCAGCTTGTGTGCCCTGATGCTGTCGCTGGCGCCCTCGGGGGCTCCGGGCCGCCCTCAGCCGCCGGACAATGACAACTTCCTCGCCTCGGTCAACCTGAATTCACCGAAATTGCCGCTCAACTCGAGCAACACTCTCCAGGACATAAGCGACACGATCGGCGCCGGCCTGCAGTCGAACATTCTCGAGCCGTGCGGGATGAGCAACTGTCAGACCGGTCCGGCGGAGCTGAGGACGTGTGCCGGCGTGCCCTACGGAAAGACGGTCTGGTACGACTTTTACCCAGACCACAATGGACAGGTGGAGATTCGGACTGTCGGAATCTCAAACGTCATTGCCCTATACAGCTACGACCCTCATACGCTGGTTCCTCACGAAATCCAGTGCGCTTCCGGTTCGAGCGCCTCGTCAAACGAGCTGTTTGCGAATGTGCAGCGAGGCGTCGACTACACGTATCAGATAGGGGGGCGATACGGTGTCGGCGGCGGCCTCAAGATGCTGTTCAACTACGCGCACAGCAGAGATCTCACGGTAGCCACGTTCCTAACCGCAGCAGTGTTGCAAACAGTGACTGGTCGTCCGGACGAACGCAAACTCGTCAAGTTGAAGTTCATCGGGTTGACAAGTCGCGAGACCGTGTCCTACGCGTGTGCGTTCTGTCGCCCTGGGGTATTCGGCGCTCCGGCTAAGCATGGCAACATCGAGACGCTCAGCGCGAGGTCGCCGCCCATCATCGGGTCACACACGCGCTTCATCATTGGCGCGACCTCGCCGGCCCAGATCGGACGCTTCAAGCTGTATTCGGTTGACGTGGCCCGTCGCGGTCTTAGGTTGATGGCTGAGGGCTGCTTGCGGCCGGGCGTGACGTCCGTCCCCGCAGCAGCCGCGAGAAGTCTCTCGCTGCTCAAGCAAGTCCCGTGCCCGGTCCCGGTCGTAAAGGCCGTTGGAGGGGAGTACGTGTTCTGGCAAAGCACGCACCGACGCCTGAGGGATATGTGGCGGGCGGGACCACGCTGGAACGGGCCCGTGGCGCTCCATGCCCGGGGGCTCGCATCGGCGCCTGCGGTCGCGGTTCATGCAAACGGACAGCAGGACGTGTTCTGGAGAGGCACGCATGGCAACTTGTGGGAGACCTGGTACACGGGCAAATGGAACGGGCCGGTCGACCTCGGTGCCGGAAAGCTCGGCTCAGCCCCCGCCGCCGGCGTCGACGCCGCGGCCAATGATTACGTGTTCTGGCGGGGTAGCGATGGAGCGTTGTGGGAGAAGTCGTACTCCGACCGACGCTGGAGCCAGCCGGTGTCCCTGAACGACGGCAGGCTCGGGTCGGGCCCAACGGTCGCGGTTCATGCGAACGGAGAGCAGGACGTGTTCTGGAGAGGCACGAATGCCCAGCTCTGGGAGACCTGGTACGCGGGCAGGTGGTACGGGCCGGTCGACCTCGGAGGCGGAAAGCTCGGCTCAGCGCCAAGCGCGGGGGTCGACGCCGCGGGCAACGAATACGTGTTCTGGCGGGGTAGATACGGAGGCTTGTGGGAGAAGTTGTACTCCAACGGAAGCTGGAGCCAGCCGGTGGTGCTCAACGCCCGTGGGCTCGCCTCGGCGCCTGCGGTCGCGGTTCACGCGAACGGACAGCAGGACGTGTTCTGGAGAGGCACCGATGGCAAGCTGTGGGAGACCTGGTACGCGGGCAGGTGGAATGGGCCAATCGATCTCGGTGCCGGACAGCTCGGCTCAGCCCCGACCGCGGGCGTCGACGCCGTGGGCAAGCAGAGCACGGGGTAAGACGGCGCGCAGGGGCAGAGCTAGGCATGATCGATCGGTTCTCGGGGGTGGAGCCGTCGGAGCCTTTGCCTCAATGGTGAGTCCCGTGGCGTGCTGAGTGCAGCGCCAGGTGACAGCTAGCGCGCGCCCGGTGGCGTTTGTGCCACTTGTGATGAGCGAGGGTGCGGATCGCGTAGAAGCTCGGCCGGCGTGCGTAGATGGGGTTGGCGGTGAGCGGGTCGGTGCTGTGCAGTACGCCTTCAGACGCATACGCTCCGGTAAGGGAGTCGCGTTCGGTAGCGAACACCATCGCTGCTCCCGCCCGGAGCATGGCTTCGAAGGCGGTTGTCATCCAGCGGGCCTGGGCGCTGGCCCCGTTCTGGTAGCCGGGCTGGGTCTGGAAGGCGGGGCTGGCTGGATAGCCGGTCTCGGTGACCCACAGCGGACCGCGAAAGCCGGCGTGGCGGAAATAGCGCCGCCAGCTGCGGACAACCGGGCCGGTGTCGGCCGGATTTGGGGTCCGGATGTGGATGTTGGCGATATCGAACTTGTGCCGCGCATCCGCGCCGGGCGTCGCCAGTACGGCGTTCATCCAGGCGACTCCGCCTGCTCCGATGTTCATCAGGCCGCCGAGCGCGACACGTGCCCGGGGGTTGGAGGCGTGGATCGCGTCATAGGCGCTGGCCAGGACGGTGGCGTACTGCTGAGGCGTACCCAGGAACGCCCACTTGCCATCGGGCTCGTTGATGATTTCAAAGTCGTTGATCACTCCTCGCGTGTGGGCGGCGATCTCGCCGGCCTCGCGTCCCCACAGTCCCGGATCGTTGGGCGGGCAGATCCAGGACGGAGAGCCGGGCGGGGCGACGGGCGGGCAGTCCGCCATGTACCACGGTGTCGCGGTCAGGTCGGCGAGCACTCGCAGGTGATACTGGCGCGCGAGTGACATGTACTCGTCGACGCCGCTCCAGTCGGGCGGGCTGTGCGGGTTGGCGAACACACCGGAGAGTTCAACATCGAGCCGGATCTCCGACGCCCCGATCGCGGCCGCCTCTTTGAACATCGTCTGCGTGGCGGTCGGCGGGGTGTTGACGTACAGCATCGAGTGCACACCGATCGGCGCCAGGAGACGGTCGGCTGTCGACGATGTCCTCGCGGATGCCGGAGCGGCTGTGATGACGGCACAGCACATCAGCAAGCCAGGCATAGTGAATTTGCGGCACGCTCGCCTCCAGGCGGGCACGCCCTGGACAGCCATGAGTACTCCTTCCGGCGACGGTCACGCCGGGGGTCAGACGTTCGGCACTGCGCGTGGGTTTCAGGTGTTGCGAGAGCGGCGGGTCAGCAGCCAGAAACGCCGCATTGCCGATCGTTGCGGCCCGTCTCGGGCCGATCGGCGGCCGCACGCCGAGACCGACACGTGTTCAGCATCAGGCCCTGGCCGCGCGCGACCAAGTTCATTCGCGTCGTTGGTGATCCGCCCAGCGGTCAACAGCTTGTTAATTTCCGAGTCTCTAAAGGGCATGTCGGTCCCTGTTCCTTCTGGCTGCTCGCCGCCGGAGGGGCGAGGGTGTGGCCCGGGCCGTGCGGCTATCGATTACTGCCGACTGACCAGGTCATCTCGTTGAGGCACTCGGGACTGTTGCGTCCCGTGCTAACCCCGCCGTCACATTTGATAACCACGCCCTCACGGCGGGTAGGTGCCACCGACGATCGGTCATTACATCCACCCAGAGGGGTGCGGTCCCCGCCGGTGACCTGAGACTGCTAGCGTTGCCGTGCCGTCGACGCTTTGGGTAAGCAGAGCTCAGGGTGAGACGGCGCCCGTGCGTCGGTCAGCGCAGGCGCGTCCAAGGTCGAGAGGATCCCGGAGCTATCCAGAGGTCAGCGTTTCTGACAGCGCTTGGGC
>JAXDGI010000252.1:0-4346 GCA_034665145.1 Solirubrobacteraceae bacterium | reverse complement strand
CGCCTGTCCGGGTTCGAGCTCGACGACGTCCCGCGCGCGACGCCGGCCGACCTCGACGCGTTCCCCCGATTCCGCGACCGGCAAGTCCAATCCGGCGCCGGCCCGAAGTACAAGCGACCCGTGTGTCACGGCCCGATCGGCTACGAGCACCGCGCGCCGCTGCGGCGCGACCTCGCAGCGCTCCACGCCGCCGTCGACGGACGCGACGACATAGCGGGCGCGTTCATGAACGCGCCGTCACCCGGCGTAATCGCACTGTTCCTGCCCAACGAGCACTACGGCTCAACCAACGAGTACCTGGCCGCGATCGGAGCCGCAATGCGCGAGGAGTACGAGGCGATCGTGGCGGCCGGCTTCACGCTGCAGATCGACGCCCCCGACCTGGCGATGGGCCGCCACATCATGTACCGCGACCAGCCCGAAGAGGTGTTCGTGGAACGCGTCGCGCTCCACATCGAGGCGCTCGACGACGCGTTGCGCGACATCCCGGCCGACCAAGTGCGGCTGCACCTGTGCTGGGGCAACTACGAAGGCCCCCATCATTTCGACATCCCGGTGGAGAAGATCATCGGCGAGATCCTGCGTGCCAAGCCGTCGACGATCCTGTTCGAGGCAGCCAACCCGCGCCATGCGCACGAATGGACCGTATGGCGCGACACGCCGATCCCCGACGATAAGGTGCTGGCGCCGGGCGTGATCGACACGTCGACCAACTACATCGAGCACCCCGAGCTGGTCGCGCAGCGCCTGCGTCAGTTCACTGACATCGTCGGCCCCGATCGCGTGATCGCCGGGACCGACTGCGGCTTCGGCACCTGGGCCGGCTTCGGCCCGATCGATCAGGACATCTGCTGGGCCAAGTTGCGCACGCTGACCGAAGGTGCTGCGCTGGCCGACAAGCGTCTCTGACCTTTCCCACGCAGCTCTCCCCCGACCGCGCGAGCCGAGCGCGCCGAGACGGACGCAGATCGCCGCCAATCGGCAAAGCGCCGCCCGCCGCCACCTCGAGGCGGCCTTCGACGAGTTCATCGACCGCGCCCACCGAGCCCGCGTCGCCTTCGAACACCAATGTGATCGAGGCCGACACGCCTGCGAAAGCGCTGCTCGACTTTCGCCCACGAGCACAGCTTCGACCTCATCATCTGCGGCCACCACCACCCCGACGCGCCAGCCGCCTCCTCCCCCACGACATCGACGACCCCTACGCCTAGCGAGAACCCCGGTACTCATCGTCGGCGAGAACTCACAGACACAACCACATTCGGCACTCGCGGCGAGGTCGCCGCGTTCGAGACGATCAGGCAGCGACCACGCCGTCTGAACGATGCCTCCGCAGACAAAGAGGAGGGCTGCCAAACCCGGTGGTTGCGTCCCTTAACCGCTGTAAATTCGCTCGCGGTTGAGGTTCCCGTTGGTTAAGTTTATGCGGCGGTGATCTCCTCGTCGAGGGTGTCGGGGTCGGCTTGTTGGTATTTGATTCGGTAGAGGTGTTGGCGGTCGACGTCGGTGAACGTGGCGCCGTTTGAGGCGTGGCTGAAGAACAGGTCGAGCACCGCCCAGACGAGTGACAGGCAGCTGGTCTCGCCGGGGAAGCGGCCCATCACCTTGGTGCGCCTTCGGACCTCCCCGAGCGACCGTTCATTCTGCCTTCGCCCAGCACGACGGCACGTCCCTGCGCTGTGCCTCGGCGTTCAGCGTGTTGCTTTGTGGCCCGAGCCGATCAGGACCGAGCCCTCGAACACGATTCCGTCCTCTTCGCCGACCGAAGCCTTCGCGCCGGACTGCATCGCGCGCTCGGCGATCGCGTTGCGGACGTCAGCCTCCATCCCGGCCAGTGCGATCGCGAGCGGACCCGCGAGCTTCGGTACGCGCTCCCACCATTGCTCCAGCGACGCTGCGTGCATCGGCGTGGACATGGCCTGGACCGTCACGTCTTCCAGACCGCCATCTCGCAGAACGGACGTCAGCACGTCGGGCGTGTCGAGCGAGAACGGGCCGCGGACGTTCGGCGGTGGAAACGGAACGCCGAATTGCGCGCTGACAGCGTCCAGCACCAGCCCGAGCCATGGGTTCACGTCTCGGCGATCCCATGTCATCACGGCGTAGCGCCCACTCGCGCAAAGAACGCGAACTGCCTCGGCAATGCTCTGGGCCGGGTCCCCGGCGAACATCAAGCCGTGGCGATTGATCACCGCGTCAAAGCCGGCATCAGCAAAGTCGATCGCGCTCTGATCGAACACCGCGGTGCTCACCTGAACATTGGCGCTCGCGCGTTTGGCCGCGACGGCGACCATCTCGGCAGCAACGTCAGATAGGACCACGCGGCCGTAGAACCAACGCGCTGAGCGGCGGCGAGCCCCGCACCGCCGAGACCTGCCGCCAAGTCAAGCACCCGATCGCCATCAGCGATGTGCGCCGCATCGAGCAGCGCCTCCGTCGCCAGAGCGAGTTGCTCGTCGACGAATCCGGCATAGGCGTCCCAACCCGGCGCGACGCTGTCCCACATCTCAGACATGACCACCCATCCTCCCACCTCGGCCGCGCGCCTGTCGACAATCCTGACCATGGCTGAGCGGGCGGCTCGAACCCGGAATATGCGGACAGCGGAAAGTCGTCTCGCTCCGGCCGGGAGATCTGTTGAACGTCGGGAAAAGGTGCGCCAGTCGGCTTCAACGCAGGACGATCCGTCAGACGCCCGTCTCACCGTGCTTGGCGGGTCGGTGCGTTCGCTGTGAGTGGCTAAGGGACGAGGTCGGCTTGGCGAGCGTGCTAGGTGAGTGGTTCGGCTGGGAAACGAACTCCGAAGCGCTGAATGAGATTGGGCACGCTGCTGGGGTCCATCTCGAGCGCGAAGCGCTGGCATAGCTCCCCGAGCTGATCGGGGCCGGCCTGGGCGACGCCGCCAAGGTCGATCAGCTCGGCGAAGAAGCGTTCGAAGCCTGCGGGGGAGATGATCTCAAGGATTCGGCAGGGCTCGTCGCCGGCATTCCAGAACGTGTGCCACTGTCCGCGCGGCTTGTGCACGAGATCGCCTGGGCCCGCCTCCAGGTGCTCGTCACCCAGCAAAGCGCCCATACGGCCCTCAACAACAAAGCTGTACTCATCCTCGTTGTGATGGCGGTGCAGAGGCGCCGCGAGCGCGCGAGCCGACATCGGATGCTCGACAAGAGAAAAGCGATCGCCGGCTTCGGCACCGTCGATCATGAAGCGCACTCCGATGCTGCCAAGAAAGCCCGCCTTGCCGTCGGTGGGTCCAACAACCTTCGCTGCCGCAACACTCATACGCCCTCATTTCGTTGGACAACTATGTTGCGGGAAATGTACGGGCATCTGATCTTGCGCGGAAGCGAGAGCGACTTGAGGAGCCCACCGACGATGAGTTCGGCCGCGTGCGAAAGTCTGAGGAGTCATGTTGCGAGAGTTCGACGCCCAACTTCAGAAGGGGGAGAACCCAGGCGCATGGACGTGCGTGATCATCGACGACGTGCCAGAGCTCTTCGCTACTCGCGGGCTTGTCAAGATCCGCGGTGCGATCGATGGCGAGCCGTTTACGGGCGCGCTGATGGCGCAGGGCGACGGCACACACAGGCTCCCGGTCAAGACGGCGCTGCGGAAGGCGATTGGCAAGCAAGCGGGCGACACCGTCCACGTCCGGATCGACGAGCGGATTGGCTAGCTGCCGTCCCGGCAGTTGCGCTGGCCGCGCTTAGGGGGACCGTTTGGCCTGCGGACTGACAGGCGCGTCCTGACATCAAAGCGGTCCGGACGCGGACGATTCCACGCGCGGCCAAGCAGTCGTCCGGCGCCGGCACCAGCCACGTCCCCTCGCTCTCCAACGCGAGCGTGATGCCGCAGGTGGCCGGGCGTGCAAAGGCGATCGCCGTACGCGGGCAGGAGGGGTTGAAGGGAAGCCACGTCAGGCGGGCGCAATGGCGTCATCTCTTCGGACCGGTTAGGTGCGTGCAGTACGGTCGGAGGAAACCCTATTGAAGGGATCGGGGCGATAACGTATCTACAGACGCACTTTTGGCGGGGCGGCACGGAGCAGCAGTATCAGGCGATGCTCACAGCGGTGCATCCGTCGCACGGGCTGCCGGATGGGCAGAGCTCGCACGTGGCGGGACCGACCGACGGCGGGTATCTGATTTCCGTCGTCTGGGGCTCAAAGGAGCAGAGCGAGCGGTTCATGAACGACACGCTTCTGCCGGCGTTGCCAGTCGATGGTGGATTCGCGGGCGCGCCCGAGGAACGTGCGGCAGAGGTCGCGCACCTCGAGACGAACTCGGCACCCGCGGGACATGTGGGCCCTCCCAGCGGAGGGCCACGTTCGCATGGGGCAAGCAGAT
>JAXDGI010000251.1:0-6742 GCA_034665145.1 Solirubrobacteraceae bacterium | reverse complement strand
CGGACGGGCACGAGATCGAGCACCCCGACCCGATGGCGATGTGCCGCTGCGGACACTCCGCGAACAAGCCGTTCTGCGATGGCACACACGCCACGATCGACTTCGACGGAACCCTGGCGAACTGATCCTCTCGGACGCGAGATCCAAATCCAGAAGGAGCGTAACGTCATGACTCCTAGCGATCAGATCCGCACAATGTTCGCCACCTTCGACGCGAAGGATGTTCCTGCGCTGGCGGCGTTCATGACCGACGATGTTCGCCTGCGCCTGGGTAACGCGGAACCGGTCGAGGGCAGGTCCGCGTTCCTCGAGGCGGTCAACGCGTTTCTCGCTTCTGTCGCGGGCTTTCGGCATCAGGTGCTGAACGTCTGGAGCGACGGGGACGCGTTGATCGCCGAGTTCGACGTGCACTACACCCGCCTCGTCGGGGGCGAGGTCACCCTTCCGTGCTGCAACGTGTTCCGGCTCCGGGACGGCTTGGTTGCGGAGTACCGCAGCTACATCGACGCCACGCCCGTGTACTCCTGATTCGGCTGTGAGCGGTGTTGAGGCCATCGTCCAGCGGCGCCAGGTCCGCTGCGATCGGTGGGCGCGCGACCGGCGCCAGCGACCCGTGGCTTGTAGTCGTGGTCCTCTGCGTGGCCCAGTTCATGGTCGTCCTCGACGCGACGATCGTCAACGTCGCGCTGCCGTCGATCCAGCGCGGCCTGCGCTTCAGCCCGTCGAGCCTGCAATGGGTGATCAACATGTACACGCTGATCTTCGGCGGTTTCATGCTGTTGGGCGGGCGCGCCGGTGACCTGATCGGGCGCAAGCGGGTGTTCGGCGCCGGGATCGTGCTCTTCTCCGGAGCGTCGTTGCTCAACGGCCTCGCGCAGTCATCCGGGATGCTGATCGCCGGCCGGGGGCTGCAGGGGCTGGGCGGCGCGCTTCTCGCGCCGGCCGTCCTCTCGATCATCACAACGACCTTCAGCGATGGGAAGGATCGAGCGAAGGCGCTGGCGATCTGGAGCGCGATCGCAGCCGGCGGCGGGGCCGTCGGCCTGCTGCTGGGCGGGGTGCTGACGGACCTCGCGTCGTGGCGATGGATCTTCTTCGTCAACGTGCCCGTCGGTGTGGCCCTCGTGGCCGCGACCGTCAGGTTTGTGCCCGAGTCCCGATCGGACCTAACCAACCGGACGTTCGATCTCCCGGGAGCGGTGTCGGTCACCGCCGGCCTCGTGGTGCTCGTGTTCGCGATCGTCAAATCGCAAAGCTACGGATGGGGATCGCCCCGAACGATCGGGCTGCTGGCCGCGGGCGTCGTGCTGCTCGCCGGATTCCTCGAGCTCGAGCGCCGCAGCCCCGCGCCGCTGATGCGGCTCAGCATCTTCCGCCTGCACGGCCTCGCCGCCGCCGACCTCACGCTGTTGCTGACCGCGGCCGCGGTGTTCGCGACGTTCTTCTTCGTCTCGCTCTACCTCCAGCAGATCCTCGGCTATCGGCCACTGAGCGCGGGCGCCGCCTTCCTTCCATTCTCGGCAGGAATCGCGACCGGCGCCACGATCGCGCGCAAGCTGGTCCCCCGCATCGGCGTTCACGTCGTGCCCCTGATCGGACTAGCGCTCGCGGCCGCCGGGATGATCGTCCTCACCCAGCTCCCCGTGCACGGACGCTACATATCCAACCTACTCCCGGGCCTCGTGCCGCTGGGTCTTGGACTGGGACTGACGTTCGTCCCGATCACGTTGGCCGGCACGAGCGAGGTGACCGGTGAAGATGCCGGCCTCGCGTCCGGTTTGCTCAACACCGCCCAGCAGGTCGGTGGCTCGATCGGGTTGGCGGTCCTCGCGACCCTCGCCGCCAGCCGGACGACGAGCCTCCTCCACGACACGGTCACCCGTAGCTCCGTTCTCGCAGCCCGAGTATCCGGCTTCCACGTCGCGTTCATCGCCGCCGCCGCACTCCTCGGCGCGGCCTGGACCGTCGCGGCACTGCAGCTGAGAGCCCGCCGGGTCCGCGACCACAAACCGGATAACGTGCCATCCGATCTCGCGGCCCGAGCGATCGGGTGCGCGCAGTGCGCACCCGTGGCGGTCACCAGCACAAGCGCACGCGAGACCAGCACATCAGCCGATGACCCCACCCCCAGCGCCTCATCGGTGAAGACCAACCCGTAATGGTCGAGACGAGAGGCGGATCCCTTGTCGCGGATCCGGAGGCGCTCCCGAGCGATGTCTCGCCGCGCCGACTGAGGCGCGGACTGCTGAGATTGTGTGGGTTGGTCGCGATCGCGGTAGTGGTCGTGACTCTCGCGCCGGGCGTCGGGGGGTTGCGTAGCCGGTTTACCCATGCGCGGCCGGTCTGGATCGTGATCGCCTGCGCATTCGAAGTGCTGTCGGTGCTGGCCTACGTTCCGGCGTTCCGGGCCGTTTTCTGCACGCGGATGAGCTGGGCCACGAGCTACAAGATCGCAGTCGCCGAAGAGGGCGCCGGCGCCTTGTTCCCGCTCGGTGGCGCGGGCAGCTTGGCGTTGGGCGTCTGGGCGCTCCGCCGGGGCGGAATGCCCGCTGACGAGATCGCACGCAAGACGGTCGCGTTCTTCTTGCTGACGAGCGCTGTGCCAGTCGGGATGCTCTTCCTCTTGGGCGCCGGCCTGGCGACCGGCATCCTCCCCGGCGGCGGCGGGCTCCTACTCACCGTGATCCCCGCGGTTGTCGCCGCCGGAGCAATCGCGGCGACGCTCGGGTTGCGCCCGCTGGCCCGCGGGGCCGAGGTGTGGTTAAGGCGGCAA
Source organism: Solirubrobacteraceae bacterium (assembly GCA_034665145.1). GTDB lineage: Bacteria > Actinomycetota > Thermoleophilia > Solirubrobacterales > Solirubrobacteraceae > Palsa-465. Next base: position 3,969 of record JAXDGI010000251.1, on the reverse strand, counting down.
GGTGAGGGGTCGAGATGGGTCCGCCTCGCCCCAGCGCTGTCAGCCATGTCCGATGGCATCGATGAGGCGCTGCATCAACTCCGGCGAGCCAATCCGCTCCTGCTCGTGGGAATCGTGGGGTACTTGGTATTCGACATGCTGGTTTTCTGGGCGAGCTTCCGGGCGGTGGGAGCCTCGCCAGAGCTGGCTCTCATCTGGACGGCCTACATGATCGGCCAGCTCGGTAACTGGCTCCCGGTTCCGGGCGGGATCGGCGGAACCGAGCTCGGGCTCGTCGGAGCGCTCGTCCTCTACGGGTTGCCCGCCCTCACCGCGACCGCGGCGGTCCTGCTCTACCGCGTGATCGAACTATGGATTCCTGCCGTCCTGGGCATCGCCGCGTTCGCGCAGCTACGACTGCTGCTGAGGCGAGAGACCGAGGCAATCGAACTGTGCAAGCCGGGCGACACGATCGAGATCGTCGGCGTCGGCCCCGCGACCATCGATCGGTCCGGGGTGAAATCGACCGCGAGCGCCATAGGCACACCCCGGCCTGGCTAAGACCTGCATCGTCCCTCGCGAGAACGGCGATCGGAACATGTGCCGGTCGCGCGAATCACCCGGATCCGGCGATGCGTAATCGCCTGATCGTTCGGCACCTTGACGCGTGCTTGTAGACGAAGAAGCTGCCCGGTTGGAAGCCGAGCGGTCCGCAACCTCGCGAGCGATCTCAGCAGCTCGCCGAGACAACCCAAGGAGCAAGCATGACCACCACGTCAGATTCCACCACAACCGAGACCGAGGACCGCCTCGCGATACTCGAGCTCATCGGACGCCTCTCGCTCACCATCGACGCGAAGGACTGGGACGCGATGGGGCAGCTGTTCACCGACACGGTCTACCACGACCGCACATCCCTGACCGGCGGCGAGCCATACACCGCTCCTGTCGCGCAGTTCGTCGAGGGATGGCGCCAAACGCTGCAGAACATGGACGCAGTCCACCACCAGATCACCAATCACGTGGTCAGCCTCGACGGCGACCAGGCGACCTGCGCGGCCAACATGATGGGCACACACGTGCTCGCCAACGCGTCGGGCGGCCCCATGTGGACGGTCGGAGGCCGCCACGACTACCAGCTCACACGGACCCCCGACGGCTGGCGGATCGCCGGACTGACCTTCACCCTCCAATGGGCGACCGGCAACATGAATGTCGTCACCCTCGCGACGGCCGCAGGACAAGCCTGACCACGCACATGCCTCGGCCAGCAGCTATGCAGTCCGCGCGTCCTAGCTGCCAACAGGGTTGTCTTGGACCGTGGTCCCCCGGCGTCCACGCGACTCGGTCTGCCAGCTGGTCACTGACGACGACCCGGCGATGGTCCCGATGCTGACCGCCGCCAATCGTGCCCACCGAGCGCGTCCCGGGCTCGCGCTCGGTGACGACGATTAACCGTCTAAACCGTTCCGCTCCCGAGCTCGCCCTCCGTGTCCGCGCGCTTGCCGGCCGTCACCCGCTTCCGAGTGTCGCACCCTGCGTGCGGCGGGAGTCGAGCTTGACCAAGGCGGGCGCACAGCGAGCCGGGATGGACGACGACTCGACTCTTGACCACGGAAACTCGGCGTGCTCGAAGCGCTCCTGAAAGCAAGCCCGATCCCGGCAAGCGGAAATCACAGGAATCCGGTGAGGACGCGTCACCAACTCGGGCGCGAAGCTGATGGCATCGCTCGCAGCCGACGACAAGGAGACCCTAGATGAGCACCCATGCGACCGACCGCGATGCCATTCCTGAAGTCGACCGGACCCGTTGGCGGATTGATCCGACGCGCTCGAGCGTCGAGTTCCACGCCCCTAACTTCTGGGGCCTGGCGACCGTAAAAGGACGGTTTGAGCGTTACGAAGGCACCCTCGATCTATACAAGACGCCCGCGATCGAGCTGACAATCGACGCCGCGAGCCTGAACACGAACAACACGAAGCGCGACACCCACCTGCGCTCCGGCGACTTCTTCGACGTCGCCAGTCATCCACAGGTCCGCTTCGTCTCCGACAGCGCCACGCTCAGCGGCCAGCAGCTGAAGGTACGCGGCCACCTGCACGCCGCCGGGAAGAGCATCCCAGTGGACTTGGACGCCACCGTCAGGCCTGTCGGCGACGAGCTCGAAGTCGAGGCCGAGACCGAGGCCAACCACCTTTACCTCGGCATGGCGTGGAACCGCCTTGGCATGCTCCGCTCCCCGAGCAAGCTGATCGTCCATGGCCGGTTGGTTCAGGATGGCAACTAACCGACGCACCCGAGCGCCGCTTCCGTTCTTCGGTGCGGGTTACCGATGCTTTGAATACGCAGCCATGCAAACGTCGGTGCGCTCCTCGGCCAAATACGCGTCTCGCCGTCCCAGCGCCGACGCGCCAGCCCCGGGCGGAGGCGATCCCCCATCCACTCCCTCGGCGGCGTGACCACCTACGCCCGCAGTGCCGGCGCCTTCCAGTCCGATCGGCGATGACCCGCCGCACTCCTTGCCCGCCCCGTATCTCAAGCGCTCGTCACGAGGAAGCCTCTCATGAACGCACTCCGCCTGATCCTCAAACGGACCGCTCACGGGTGGGCCGTCGGCTTGACCGACGGCCGAGAACTCGCTCGCTTCCGCGGTCCTGGTTCGAAGTGGCGCGCACTGCGCTACCTCGCCAGCGCCACGAACGCCCTGCAAGCCCCTCCTGCCGGGAAGAAGGACTCCCGGACAACGTTGGCGGACTGCTAGCTCGCCAACGTACTGCCACGGTGCGGCTCGGCGCCAGGTTGGGGTTCGCTGGCATCGCCGTGCAACATCGGCCGCGAGTTCCGCGGCACTTAGGCGTGGCACTCCTAGCCCTCGGCTTGATCCCACTACTTGCGCCGAGTCGTTCATCGGCCTCCAGTCTCATGATTCGAAGTGAGGCCATCGCTGGCGACCTACAGCCCAACCACGCGCGCCAGGACCAAGCGCCGTCTCAGCCCACGGCCACGGCGCCCAGCCACCCCGGTGTCCGTCGGACCACCGACACTTCGTCCGTCCTGGTCTTCCTAATCCTGGGCCTGAACTCTGCAGTGATGCTCATCCGGGTGGCCAGCTCTCGACCCAGTTGGGTGGCGGACTGAGCTGGCGGATGTTTGCTTCGGTCCTGAGCGTCGCGCACAACCTTGGTTATCCGGCGCTCGTGCTGCTGGTCATGGCCGAGTCAAGCGGCGTCCCGCTTCCGGGCGAGACCGCGCTGATCACCGGAGCGGTCCTGGCCAGCCAACACCGCTTACAGATCGCGCTCGTGATCGCTTCGGCAGCCGCAGCAGCAATCGTGGGCGATAACGCCGGCTACTTGATCGGGCGCAAGGGCGGACGTCGGCTCCTGCTCCGGCCAGGTCCGTTCGCGCGTCGACGCGCTCGTGTACTCGAGGTCGGCGAGCCTTTCTTCGCCCGCCACGGCTCGAAGGCGGTGTTCCTGGCTCGCTGGATTCTCGGCCTGCGCACCTGGGCCTCCTGGCTCGCCGGCGCGAGCCGCATGCCGTGGCGCTCGTTCTCCCTCTGGAACGCCGCCGGTGGGATCAGCTGGGCAACCACGATTGGCTTGGTCGCCTACTTCGCCGGGCAAAGCGCGACCGGCACCATCGCTCTGTTCGGAGTCGCGGGGCTCGCAAGCGCACTCGCCCTGCCCGGGGTGCTGCTCGCCCGGCAGCGCCGCCGGCGACGACACCAAGCACCCGGCCCGCTCGCGGCCGGGGCGGGGGCGCCAGCCGAACTCCCACAAGCCCCCGACAGCAGCTCGCGCCCGAGTGTCACTCTCGCCGACCGCACGGCTCTCGATGCAACCGAGATAGACGAACACAGGCTTGAAGACGGTGCCGAATGCTAGACCCCCCGGTCAGCGCACGCCGGCCTGCCGAGTTCGGGGTCGGTCGAGCGTTGCTCTAGGACTGCAGCCAGTCGCGATCTCTGCGGAACTGAAGTGAGCGAA
>JAXDGI010000250.1:0-5989 GCA_034665145.1 Solirubrobacteraceae bacterium | reverse complement strand
TGCCGATCCTCCTCGTGCTACTCGTCCTGCCGGCCAGCAAGATCTCCGGCCTGGGCGGGTTCCTCGACGCGGTCAAGGCCAGCTACGCGATCTACGGCGGAGCCTCGACCTTCATGTACGGCGTCACCTGCGTCCTGTTCATCTTTACGTTGATGAACTCGGGCTCGGCCTGGATGATGTGCGGTGACCGGGTGCTCGCCATGGCCTCCGCCGACGGCAGCTTCTTTCCCTTCTTCGGCACGTTCCATCCTCGCCTGGGGACGCCGCTCCGGGCGAACCTGCTCTCCGGAGTGATCGCGACGGTCTTCTCGTTCGCGGCCATCCGGCTGCTCAGCTCCGGTGCGTCATCGACCTTCGGTGTCGTCCTCAACATCGCCATCTCGACGACGCTCATCTCCTACATCCTGATATTCCCGGCTGCGTATCTCCTGCGCCGCCGCTATCCGGACGTGGCTCGGCCGTTCCGCCTGGGCACGCGTGGCAACGGCCTCATGCTGGGCTGCGCGGGGCTCATCACCCTATGGGTGCTTCTGGGCTCCTGGACCTCGGTCTTTCCGGGAACGCTCAACCGGCTGTTCGGACTGAGCTACTCGTTCAAGGACCAGTGGGGCGTGTCGGGCAGCACGTTCACCGCGTTTACGCTGGGGACGCTGGCGGTCATCCTCATCATCTCCGTCCTCGGCTACCTCCAGGCGGGGGGCATCCGGTCCAACGAAGTCACGGTCGCCGTGGCCCCGACGTAGATCTCCGTGCCGGCGTGGCGGCCAGCACGGACGCTCCAGCCGTGAGCGGCCGGACGTGAGCCCCCAGCCAGAGGCAACTACGTGACGAGCTCGAGGACGCGATCGACGTCGGCCTCGTCGTTGTAGAGATGCCACGAGGTGCGTAAGCGTCCTCCCCGGAGGGCCGCGACGATCCCGGCTCGTTCCAAGCGGGCCGCCGCACCGGGCAGGTCCGCGCAGACGATGGCGCTGTCGCCGGGCTCGGCACCGATGCCGGCGCGAAACCGATTGGCCAGCTTGAGGTTGTGGGCGTGAATGGCGTCGACGCCGATGTGCTCGATGAGCTCCAGTGCGGGCTGCGTGCCGACCCAAGAGAACCACGCCGGCGAAACGTCGAGGCGCCGAGCGCTGGTCGCGAGTCGCAGCGGGGGCCCGAAGTAGCTGTCGTGGACATCCGCGCCGGCGTACCACCCCGCGCTGTGCGGCACGATGCGCTCCAGCAGACGATCTGAGACGGCGAGAAACGCGCTGCCTCGCGGCGACATCAGCCACTTGTAGGCACTACAGGCGACGGCGTCGAACTGGCTGGCTCTCAGCGGCAGCCAGCCCACGGCCTGCGTCGCGTCGCAGATCGTCACCGCGCCGGTGTGGGCCGCCGCGGCGAGAATGCGCGGACAATCGGCCACTTCGCCAGTGCTCATCTGGACCGCGCTGAACGCCACCGCCTCAGCGCCCTCAGCCACCGCGTCGGCCAACGAGGCCGCCGGAACGGTCTTGATCTGCAGGCGCTCCTGGACAAGGATCGGGAACAAGGTCGAGGTGAACTCGATATCGGGAACGACCACCCGGGCTCCGTCGGGCAGAGCAGTGACGACCGTCCCGATCAGCTCGGAGATGGTCGACCCGACTGCGACCCGCTCGGCCTCGACACCGACCAACCGCGCGAAGGAGGCGCGTGCCCCCTCCGTGCTCAGCCCCCAGTGCTCCCAGCTCGTGCGCCCCCCGTGCCAATCGGCGAGCGCCGACTGCAGCGCATCCCACGCCGGTCGCGGGGGGAGGCCGTAGCTGGCGGTATTGCAGTACACGCCGGCGGCCTCCCATAACGAGCGTGCCTGCGAGATCTTCATCGCCGGTAGTCAGGTCGCACAGGGACCCGAGAGGTTACGCGCCACCTCAATCCCGGCGAGGAACGCGACGAGCGCGGCGCGGGACCGTTGATGAAACGCATTCCGGTTGCGCCAGATCCCCTGATGCCCAGCTCGTGCCCCCATGGACTGCCGGAGCTGAACCTTGTGCCAGGTTCGCCTCGCCCGCGCGCGCGTGATGCTGAACCCGAAGCCGCGGCGGCGCTCTGAGCGGCGCACGACATAGCGAAGGGAGAGAGGCATGGCAGACAACCGAGGCGTGGCCTACATCGAGCCCGGCAAGGTCGAAGTGCAGAACATCGACTTCCCCGGGTTCGAACTGCGAGACGGCCCGGGGGTGCACCCCGACAACGTGGGCCGCAAGCTGCCACACGCAGCGATCCTCCGGATCGTCTCGACCAACATCTGTGGTTCTGACCAGCACATGGTCCGTGGGCGCACCACGGCGCCGGCCGGACTGATCCTGGGTCACGAGATCACCGGCGAAGTCATCGAGACGGGGCCCGGGGTGGAGTTCATCCAGGTTGGTGACCTGGTCTCGGTGCCGTTCAACATCTCCTGCGGTCGCTGCCGAACCTGCAAGGAGGGCGACACCGGCGTCTGCTTGACGACCAACCCTGACCGGCCCGGCGCGGCCTACGGGTACGTCGACATGGGCGGCTGGGTCGGCGGCCAGGCTGAGTATGTGACCGTGCCCTACGCCGACTGGAATCTGCTCAAGTTTCCCGACCGTGAGCAGGCACTCGAGAAGATCCTCGATCTGACCATGCTCAGCGACATATTTCCGACGGGATACCACGGGTGCGTCACGGCGGGGGTCGGTCCGGGCAGCACCGTGTACGTCGCTGGAGCCGGCCCGGTGGGGCTTGCCGCCGCGGCCTCCGCGCAGCTCCTTGGTGCCGCGGTGGTCATCGTGGCTGATCTCAACGAGAAGCGGCTGGCCCAGGCCCGGTCGTTCGGATGCGAGACGGTCGACGTTTCCGCTGGGGAGCCGCAGGATCAGATCGAGCAGATCCTCGGCGTGCCCGAGGTCGACGCCGCCGTCGATGCCGTGGGCTTCGAAGCGCGTGGGCACGGGCGCAATGCGCAGCACGAGGCGCCGGCGACGGTGTTCAACACCCTGATGCAAGTCACGCGGGCCGCCGGCAAGCTCGGCGTTCCCGGGCTCTACGTCACGGGCGACCCTAAAGCGGTCGACGACAGCGCCAAGGAAGGGTCGTTGTCAATCCGCATCGGATTGGGCTGGGCCAAGTCGCATTCGATCGCCACCGGCCAGTGTCCGGTGATGCGCTACCACCGCGCACTCATGCACGCCATCCTCAACGACCGGGTCCACATCGCCAAGGCGGTCAACGCGACCGTCATCTCGCTCGACGAGGCGCCGAAGGGCTACCAGGACTTCGACTCCGGCGTGGCCGAGAAATTCGTCCTCGATCCGCACGGACTCATCCCCGCCTGACCCGGTTTAGGTCACACGCCGGCCGTACGGTCTCGGCATGACCCGCTTTTAGGTCACACGCCCGGCCGTACGGTCTCGGATCCCGGATGTGACCGCGATGGTCGATCCCTTTCAAGCGTGGGGTGACGGGCGTGAGGCATCCCCTCACCCGGGCGCTGCTGGGGTTGAGGCGTTCGCGGTGGGCGTTCGCAAGGCCAGCGTCGACCCACATTGTGTGCGCCCGACGGTGCCGCGCCGCGATCAGGCGCATAATTCACCCCGGCATGGCGGAAACGTTGACCGAGCTCGTCCTGGACCGCGCGCACAACGCGGTCGTCTGGCTGGACGAGCGCGGCGTGGTGACCTACTGGAATCCCAGCGCAGAGCGCGTGTTCGGGATCCCCCAGCATGAGGCGTTGGGGCACGCGGTTGCCGACCTGATCATTCCCGAGCGTTTTCGCGCGGCGCACCGCGCTGGTCTGGACCGCTTTCTGTCCGAGGGCATCGGACCGGTGTTGGACCGCCGCATTGAGATGTCGGCACTACGGGCCGACGGGAGCGAGTTCCCGGTCGAGATGACTATCTCAGCCCTGCGACAGGATTCCCGTTGGCTGTTCAGCGCGTTCGTCCAGGACGTAACCGGGCGGGCGGAGGCCGAGCGAGAGCGTGAGGGTCTGGTCCGGCAACTGCGCCGCGCACTGCATGGCAGCCAGCGGCGGCTTGACGCGATCGTCGGCTCACTGAGCGATCCAGTGACGATCCGCGACCGCGATCACCGCATTATCTACGCCAACCAAGCGGCGCTCGCGCACCTCGGTTTCGAGTCGATGGATGACCTCCATGCCACCCCTCCGCAGGAGATCATGTCTGACTACGACGTGGTCGGCGCGGATGGACGGGAGATCTCGATGGACGAGGTCCCGTCGGTGCGGATCCTGCGCGGCGAGCCGGCCCAGCCGCTGCTCATCCGGACGATCAACCGGCACACCGGCGTCGAGCGCTGGAACCTACTCAAGGCCGCCCCGGTGCGCGATGAAGACGGTGAGATCGAGGCGACGATCATGGTCATCGAGGACGTGACCGAGCAGAAGCGTTCCGAGCAGCGCGCGGCCTTTTTGGCCAGCGCAAGCGACGTGCTGGCCTCCTCGCTTGATTATGAGCGGACCCTGCGTAACGTCGCTGAGCTGGCCGTGCCCGACATCGTCGATTGGTGCGCGGTGGACCTCTTCGACGATGACGGTGATCGCCTACCCGTGGCGGTGGCCCACATCGATCCCGCTCGCCTCGAAGTGGCCGAGCAGCTTCGGCGCTACCGTCCCGAGCGCCTTGACCCTCAGCAAGGTTTAGGCGCCGTGCTGCATACCGGTAGGCCCGTCCTCTATCCAGAGATATCCGAGGAGATGCTCCGCCGCAGCGCGATGGACGCTCGTCATCTCGAGCTACTGCGCTCGGTCGGCATGCGTTCGGTGGCAATCGTCCCGATGCGCCTGGGTCATCGGACGCTGGGTGCGATGACACTGGTGAGCGCGGAATCCGGCCGAGTGCTCAATCAGTCCGACGTGACTCTGGCCGAGCAGATCGCCGCCCGGGCCGCTGTCGCGATCGAGAACGCCCGCCTATACAGCGAGCGTTCGCGCATCGCCACCACCCTCCAGCACAGCCTGCTTCCCAGGCAGCTACCGGAGATTTCCGGTTATGAGCTCGCGAGCGCGTACGCCCCAGCCATCGAGGGCACCGAGGTCGGGGGCGACTTCTATGACGCCTGGGCAGTGGACGACGGCTGGATGATCACCATCGGTGACGTTACCGGCAAGGGCGTGGAGGCGGCTGCGCTCACCGCGCTGGTCAGACATACTCTCCGCGCGGCCTCGGAATTCGTCTCCAGCCCGGCGCAGCTCCTCGCGCGCCTCGACGCCGCGTTGCACAAGAACGATGCTCTTTCGATCTGCACGGCACTGTGTGTCCGCCTGCAAGGCGACCAGGTCACGGTCGCGGCCGGCGGCCATCCCCTGCCCCTCTACATCGATTCCGAGGGGGTCAGGTCGGTGGGCGAGCACGGGCCGCTGCTCGGGGGTCTGCACGATATGCATTGGCGGGAGACCGTCGCAGAGCTCGAGCCCGGCACGACGCTGGTCATGTACACCGATGGCGTCACCGACGCGGTCGGTGAGGAGGGCGCCCGGTACGGCTTCGGGCGCCTCCGCGCCGTTCTCGACACCTTCCGCGGGGACTCCGCCGACACCGTCGTCGCCGGTCTCGTGGCGGCGATCGGCGAGTTCCAGGTCGGGCCGCATGCCGACGATGTCGCCGTGCTGGCCCTTCATCACACCTCGACCGTGCCGACCAACGGCCGGCCGGCGTCGCCACCGCCCAGCGCGATCGCCGCTTCGGTGAGGAGGACCGCCGATGGTTAGCCCGGCCAGGTTTGAGATCAAAGAGACCAAGACCGACTCGGGGCTGAATGTGTCGGTCACCGGCGAGCTGGACATGCGGACCAGCGACGTCCTCTGGCAGCAGATCGATAAATCGCTTGAGGGCGGGATCACAGAGCTGACCCTCGACTTGCGGGATCTTGACTTCATCGACTCCACGGGCCTGCGTCTTCTCATCACGCTCCACAATCGCTCGCAGGAGGAGGAGTGGCGACTCAGACTTCTGTCACCCAAGCATGAGGCGGCCACGCT
>JAXDGI010000249.1:0-2920 GCA_034665145.1 Solirubrobacteraceae bacterium | reverse complement strand
GAGCCGCCCGCACGGTCACGGCGAGCGCCGCGCGCAGCGGGTTGACGCCGAGCGCGACGGCTCCCTCGCGCCAGGCGTTCGGCACCGACACGAAGGCCTCGCAGATCAGCGCGATCATGATCGGCGTGATCATCACGGTGAGGATCACGACCGTCACGACCAGGCCGGCACCTGTGAGCTCGACGACGTTCTGCACCGATGCCTTCTGCGAGGTCGTGATCACGTGGTTGCCGACAAACGGGACGAGCACGAGGATGCCGATCAGGCCGTAGATGACCGACGGCACCGACGCCAGCAGCCGGATCACGGGAATCGCGATCCTTCGCAGCCGGGCCGGCGCGAGCTCGACGATGAAGATCGAGGACAGCAGCGCCACGGCGAGCGCGAGCACCACGGCCAGGGCGGTGGTCAGCAGCGTGCCGTAGAGCAGCGGCCAGGCGCGCAGGTGGAAGGCCGACGCCGGCGGCTGCACGCTCGTCGCCTGCATGTTCGCGATCTGGGTTTCCAGGCTTCCGCCCGGCCCCAGCCAGCCGAGCCCATTGTGGCGGAACGTCGGCCAGGCATGGATGGCCACGAACACGACCATCGCCACCACGACGGCGGCGACCAACAACGACACCGCGCCGAGCGAGCGCTCGGCGCGGTGGTCAGGCCATGGGTTGCGAAGCCGCTCGAGCACCTGACCTTCAGGTGATCGGGATCCACTGGGTCGAGATGATCTTGCGGGCAGCGGCGGCTTTCTCGATCCAGCCGATGAAGGCCGATGCTGCGCCGGTCGCCTTGCCTTTGGTCACCTCGTAGAAGCGGGCGATGCCGGCGTACTGTCCTGACACGGCGTTTGCCCTGTTGCACTGGACGCCGTTCAGGGCGACCGGGTTCACGCCGCCTTTGTCCGACTGGTAGTTGGATAGGAAGCCGATCGAGCTCGGGTCGTTTTCCACCTGCTGGCGCAGCAGGCCCTCGGAGGGCTCTTCCGCCGCGATGCTCGTGACTTTGTTGCCTTCGTGCAACTGCGTCTGGAAGTTCGTCAAAACGCCCGCGACTGAGGTGCGGCTGATCAGGTCGATCGTGCCGCTGGCGCTCGCTCCCGAGACGCCGCTCCAGCTGCGTGTCTTGCCGGTGAAGATCGAGATCACCTGCGACTGCGTCAGATTGGAGAGCGGATTCGCCTTGTTCGTCACGACGCAGATCGCGTACTTGGCGATCGGATAGAAGACAAGTCCTTTGGGGTCGCTCAAAAGCGGGTCACGTGACACGTCGCCGATCGTCACACGTCCGGCCGCGACGTCGTTGACGCCAATCTGCGCCCCGCCCTGCGCGATCTTGAATTTGACTTTTTTGGGATGCGTCTTGACGTACTTCTGGGCGAGCAGGGACACGAGCGGGAACGAGGCCGTGGCCCCGCTGATCGTGACCACGCTGACCGCGGAGGCGGCCGCGGGCGCCGCAACCCCGACCACGCCAGCCACCGTGAAGGCGACGGAGAGACGGCGAATTCGATGCATTAGAAGAGGTGCTCCGTTTCAGGAATGGGTTGACAACTGGTTGACAACGTGCGGCGCGGAACATAGCATATCTCCACAGACCTGATCGACATTAGCTAGTTTGTGGAAATAGTGAGAGACTTGACGTGTCTCTCCCTCCCCGTCTCCGGGACCGTCCGCCGCCATCGCCAACACACCTCACACCCCGAACCCGTCCGAGGCCACGGCCGCGCATGCGCACGGCTCGGTGTCCGTCGGCCGGGTCGCAGCCGGCGCGCCCGCGCCAGCTCCAGTCCCCGCGAGGGCGCCGAACACGGTCCTGCGCTCGCTCTCGCCACGGGTGACCGCCGCCCTCGCCGGGGTCATGCTGGCGATCGGCGTGGCCGTGGGCGCCGCGATCGGCCCCGCCCCCAGCACGTCCTTCGCGGGAGCGGCCGGGCTGGGGCGACTGCTTCCCCCGCTGCTCGCCGCCGGAGTGGGCCGGCAGGCGCCCGTCCAGCCGCCGCCGGTGACGCCCGCGGCGACGCCGTCGCCGGCCGCCAGCTCGAACTCGCCCACACCGCCGGCGAGCTCGCCGGCGCCCGCAAGCGCCACCCCGTCTGAAACGCAGCCCTCCGCGCCACCCGAATCGGCGCCCGTTTCACCTTCGGCGCCCAGCGGCTCGGAAGGCGCCGGCGGACCAATCGCGGTCGCGCCCGTGACGCACGTGTGGCTGATCGAGCTGGCCGGGTCGACCTTCGCCAATGCCCTCGCTCAGCCGTCCCTCGCCCCGTACATCAACGGACAGGCGCTCGGGGCGGGTACGCTGCTGAGCGGCTGGTCGGGCCTTTCGGCAGCCGCCTTCGCGACCGAGGCCGCTCAACTCGCCGGCCCGGCGCCCCAGCTGCTCGACACGGTCACACAGGCGGCGTGTCCGGAAGGCGTCGCCGGCGGCGCCTGTGCGCCCGGCACGCCCGGCGAGCTGACGGCGGCGGACGAATTCCTCAAGGCGGCCATCCCCCCGATCACCTCCACGGCCGCGTACCGTGAACACGGCTTGATCGTCGTCACCTTCGGCTCGGTCGTGGCCGGATCGGCCTCCGGCCTGCCGGCCGGCTCGTCGTCGGTGACGCTCACCGCAGTGCCCGCTTCCGGCGTCCTGGTGATCTCGCCGTTCGCCTCCGCCGGCGTGCGCTCATCCGCGCCCTACAACGCCACTTCACCAAAGCAGAGCATCGAAAGGCTTCTGCGGCGATGAGAGACCCATCAATCAACGAACGGAGACCCCCGTTGCACGCATTGAAAGACGCCCACCGCAAGGCCACGTTCTGGCTGGGAGCGACCGTGGGCAGTGTCGCCCTGTTGCTCGCTGTCCCGGCGATGAGCCAAGCCGAAGAAGCCAACCCGAACAACTACAACTGCCTCGGCAGCCTGGCGGCCGGCACGCCCGAACCGGG
>JAXDGI010000248.1:0-3584 GCA_034665145.1 Solirubrobacteraceae bacterium | reverse complement strand
CTCGCCGAGCCATGCTCGCCACAGCGCCAGCGCTGTGGTCGCAAACCGGGTCTGCACGACCGACCGCTCATCGGCGAATGGGAGCGCCACGGTGTCCGTCGCCAGCGCCGCCGCTGGTCGCTCCTCGGCGGTGGTGATGGCAGTGCTCCGTGTGACGGCGGGCAGGTGCTGAAGCACCCGCAGCACCTCGGTGGTGGTACCCGAGCGGGTCAGCGCCACCACGTGCTCATATTCGCGCCCGAGCGGGAACTCGGAGGCGGGGAACGCGTCGGTCTCACCGGCCCCGGACCCCTCCCGCAGCGCTGCGCACGACTGCGCCATGAAGAGCGAGGTGCCACAGCCGATGACGGCGACCCGCGCGCCAGTCCGCGGTAGCTTGTCGCGTACTTCGGCTCCCTGCGCGAGCTGCATCACCTCGCGCCAACACGCCGGTTGGCTGGCGATCTCCTGCTCGACGAACCGCATCAGACGGTCACCTATTTGACCGACCCGGCGGTGAGGCCGCTCACCACCCGGCGCTCGATCACGGCGAACAAGATGATCACCGGGATCGTCGCGATCACGGCGCCGGCGAACAGGTGGCCCCAGTCGATCGAGTATTGGCCGACGTAGTTGTTGATCGCCACCGTCAAAGGCTGCCGGTTACTCGATCCCCCCAGCGACAGGGTTAGCGCCACGATGAACTCGTTCCACGCCGCGATGAACGTGAAGATCAACGCCGTGACGATCCCGGGGGCGGCCAGGGGCAGTGTGACCCGCAGCAGTGCTCCGATGCGGCTTGAGCCGTCGATCATCGACGCCTCTTCCAACTCGACCGGAATCGCCGCGAAGTACGCATTGAGAATCCAGACCGCGAAGGCGAGGTTGAACCCCGCGTTGACCAGGATGAGAGACAGCGTCGGCGGCAAGTTGAACGTGGTGAACTCACGCTGGATGCCGACGAGCATCGCCGCCGGCTGGAACATCTGCGTCGCCAGCACAAGCAGCAGGAACAGGGACCGGCCGCGGAAGCGGTGGCGGGCCGAGTAGTACGCGGCCGGCACCGACACCAGGAGCACCAGCACGGTGGCGCCGCCGGCTATCAGCAGGCTGGCGCCGAGGTTGCCGCCAAAGCCGGTCTGCCAGATCGTCGTGAAGTTGCTAAACGTGAAGTGACTTGGCAACAGGTTGGGCGCGAGCAGCTGGTTGTTCGGCCGCAGTGCGGCGATCACCATCTCCAGGTAGGGCAGCAGGAAGATGGCCGCGACGCCGTAGGCGAGGATGCTGAGCACGAATCCGCCGGGGGTCAGGGGACGCCGGGCGGAACGGCCGGGAATCGCGGTGGGCTCCGACGTGACGGGCAGCGACGGGCTCGTGACGGCACTCATTCCGTTCAGTTCACCTGCTCTTTCCAGCGCGTGAGTTTCAGGAAGATCAGGACGACGACGATCACCAGCAGGAAGTTGACGACGGACATGGCAGCTGCCTCGCCGATGAACGCCTGTTTGAGGATGTACATGAACGTCGTGGTGGTGCTGGTCTCGTAACCCGGACCCCCGCGGGTCATCTCCCAGATGATCGGGAACGAGTTGAAGACGTTGATGACGTTGATCGTGGCGGCGACCAGCATCGCCGGGCGCAGCAGCGGCAGCGTGATTGTCCGGTAGGCGTACCGGCGGCCGGCGCCGTCGACGCGCGCGGCCTCGTAGAGCTCGGTCGGGATTGTCTGCAGGCCCGAGAGCAGCGCGTAGGTGGTAAAGGGCAGAGACACGAAGATCGCAACGATCATCATCCAGAACAGCGCCCACCCGGGGCGCCCGAGCCAGTCGGCCTGGTTGGAGCCCATGCGGTGAACGATGCCGAGGCGGTGCAGAATGATGTTGATCGCGCCGACGTTTGGATCGAGCGCCCAGCGGAAGATGAGCGCGGTCATCATCACCGATGCTGCCCAGGGAGCGATCAGCGCTGTGCGCGCTGCGCGCCGGAAGGGGAAGCGCTGGTGAAAGAGCTGCGCCAGCGCCAGGGAGACCAACATCGTAACGCCGACGACCGTCACCACCCACAGCACGGTCCGCAGCACGACGGCGCGCAGCGCCGCCTCATGCCACAGGTCGCCGTAGTTCTTCCAGCCGGCGCCGCCGACCACAAAGCCATCGGCGGCAATGTTCTGGAAGGAACTGTGGACGAGCACCACCACCGGCCACAGCACGACAACGGCAATCAGCGCCACCGCCGGGCCAACCCACAGCACCGGCCGCAGCGCGTCAGCGGCGCGTGCCCGCCACGGCCTGGCGATCGAGATCCGGGACTGAGTGGTCACTAGGCGGGCAAAGAAGAATCGAGGGCGAGATTAGAACTGGGCGCGGCGCCACGCGGGGCGCCGCGCCCAGGTTTGGCTTCCTCAGCCAGCCTGCTTTTGCGCGATCGCCTGGAGCGAGCCGAGCACGGAGGCCGGGCTGCCGGTAACCCCGGTTCCGATCGTGTTCTGGACCTGAGTCTTGACCTGTGCCCAGGCCGTGTCGCTCGGATACTGGACCGAGTGCGGGAGCGCCTTGATGAACGAGCCGAAGTTCGGATCGCTGGCCAGGGCGTTGGCGCCCGACACAGTCGCCGGCAGTAGGTCGTATTCACGGTCGAACTTCAGCTGGTAGGTGGTCTGGTATGCGAAGTCCAGGAACTTCTTTATCTGCGCTTGGTGCCCGTTGGCCTTGAACGCCGCGACGTTGTCGCAGACACCGAGGGTGTCGGTGAGCGGGCCGCTTTTCCCGGCGATCGCTACCGAGCCCCAGTCCGCTGACTTCAGCACACCCGCCTGCTGAATGATCGGGATGAGGGCAGGAGAGCCGTTGATCATCCCGATCTTGCCCTGGGCGAACTGCGCCCACAGCGGCGTGCGGTTTTTGCTTCCGGGATTTGGCTCGGTGGCGCCAGCCGCGACGAGGCCCTTGAGGAACGTGAATGCGGCGACGTTCGGCGCGCTGTTGATCGTCCACTTGCCCTGGGCGTTCTGGTAGTTGCCTCCGTCACCGAGGAACCAGAGCAGTGATTCAGCCTGGGCCTCCTCGGGCCCGAGCGGAAGGCCGAAGCCGATGTCGCCGAGCGCCTTGATCTTGGCCGCGTCGGCTTGGATGTCTGTCCATGTGGTCGGCGGCGACGTGATCCCAGCCTTGGCAAAGAGCTTCTTGTTGTAAAAGAGCGTGCGCGAGCTGGTCGTGAACGGCATCCCATACTGGACCCCGTTGTAGGTGCCCTGCTTGGCGAATACCGGCAGCAGGCTCCGCGGGTCAGAGAGGACCTGACTTGCGGGGTACAGCAGCCCCTGCTGGGCGTAGGCCGAGAAGTAGTCGCCCTCGGTGATGTCGGGGTAGTTGTGGTTTTGGACCATGGTCTGGACTTGGCTGTCGAAGTTGGTCCATGGAATCACCGTGACCTTCACCGTGACCGCCGGGTTCGACTTGTGGAACGCGTCGGCGATCCCCTGCCAGTACTTGGAGCTGCTGTTGGTGGGGCCGGTGCCGTAGTCGGCGGCGACCAACTTGAGCGTGGTTTTGCCGTTCGAGGCAGGGCTCGAGCCGCCTGAGCTGGAGCTGCCACATGCGGCGACG